>CALGZB010000018.1 GCA_937934655.1 uncultured Acidimicrobiales bacterium
ACGACATTTTGCCGACAGGGTCAACACAATGACCATCGTCCGCGTCGATCACCATGTTGATGAAGCAGGCTTGGCTCTCCTTCGCACGCCTCGAAACGACATGGTTGCAGAGAGAGTTGTTGAGAAAGCCACCAACACAGCGGGCAACCCGGCCGTCAATGAGGCCGATCGGTTCCAACTCCTCGACGGGCCATTTGAGTCCTACGAGCGCACTCTCGAGGTCGCCGCCAGCCCCGACGCGCTGGCCGGGAGCGATAAGCGCTTTCGGGTGACCGAGACGTTCACGTATCGCGAAGCGGTGCCGTTCTGGCGGTTTGCTACCCACTTCCCCATTAAGTGGTCGATCACCCGGCGCCGCGACGACAACGCCCAACCGTGGTGGGCGCCACCACAGCGCCTCGACTCTCGCGCCGCCCGCGTGCTCACCATTTTGTGCACCCTGTCGGTCTTCGCTGGCTATATGGGCTCGGTGCTGTCGCAGACCATCTCTTTTGCCTCCGACGAGTTCGCTATCTCCGAGGCCACTCAGGGCGCTGCCACCGCTGTGGTGCGAGCCGGCGTTCTCATCTCGGTGATGGTGACCGCCCTGGCCGACCGTCGTGGACGCCGCATGCTCCTCCTGGGCTCCGCAGTTGTCGCTGCGCTACTTACGGCGACTGGAGCCCTCGTTCCTGGAATCTGGTGGCTCACCATTAGCCAGGGGTCAGCCCGGGCCATCTCCACCGCTCTTGCCATCCTTATCGGCATCGTGGCTGCCGAGGAGCTGCCTGCCGGCGCACGAGCCTATGGCATCAGCATCATGGCGCTCCTCGGGGGGTTGGGCTCTGGCATGGTGCTTTGGGTCCTCCCCTTCACTGGAGCGGAAGGCGGAGGCTGGCGATTCGTCTACGTCATCCCCCTCCTATTCATTCCGCTTATCTCGATGGCAGGACGGCATCTTCCCGAGACCGCCCGTTTTGAGCGGTCCGATCCCGACCAGGAGCCGTCCCCCGACCAGCGACGCGTTGCGTATCAACGGCTAGCCATGCTGGCCATCGGCGGGTTCTTCTTCACGATCTTCAGCACCCCGGCATCGAACTTCCGGGTCGACTTTCTCAAAGATGACTTGGGTTTCACCACCGGCCAGATCTCGATCTTTCAATTCGTCACAAATACCCCCATCGGAATCGGCGTCATGGCGGCAGGAAAGCTTGCCGATATGTATGGCCGCAGGATCATCGCCTCGATCGCCATCGTCGGCGGCGTGGTGTTCACCACGTTGAGCTACTCACTCTCGGGCCCGTCGATCTGGGTCTTTGCCTGCCTCGGCAGCGTTGTCGGCGCAATGGCCGTGCCATCGCTCGGCGTCTATGGCCCCGAACTGTTCAGCACCCGCGAACGCGGCCGGATGAACGGCATCATCACCGTCGTCAGCGTCGTTGGCAGCGCTATTGGCCTCATCGTTGTGGGCTACCTAAAGGACCGCTGGGGTTCGTTCGGCCCAGCGTTTCTGGCAGTAACTGCCGGCCCGGCAGTGCTGCTACTCCTCATCATGTTGTTCTACCCCGAGACCGCAAACACCGAACTCGAAGACATCAACCCCGTAGATCTCTAACCATGGTCGCTACGTCGCAAGCTCCTCGGCTCTGCGCTCCGCTATCACCCCCAGCTACAACCTCGGCCTCCGCCTCCGCTCCGGCACGACTCCCACCTCTCCCCCGGTCCGACTGTCGGGTGCCTAGAACCAAACCCCCGGTTTTCCACCTGGCACCAAACCCCCTGTTTGGTGCCAGGTGGACGCGTCCGCGGACGCTTCTGGTGCTGGTGGTAGCGATCGTTGATTGCTGATGGTGACGTGTACTCTGCGCTTGTGGTTGTGTTGCGCGTGTGGGCGTTGTTGAAGAAGTCAAATGTGTTGAAGGCTTGGAAACTGCTGGTTTTCGGGTTGTTCTTCACACTTCTGGCTTCGGCGTGCACGGGCGAACGTCCGGTTCTCACGTCGTCAACGATTCCGCCCACAACCGTGATGCGTGCCCCGCCATCGCTCGGCACCATCGATGTGCGAGCTCAGTCCATCGACGAGACAATCGACATCGCCACGGTCGCCAGCGCCAAGGTCGACCAGGTCGAGATCTACGAACAGCCCGATTTCGACAGCCAGCAGATTCACACCATGGCCCATCCCATCCCCAGCGGCGGCCCTTTGGTGTTTCTGGTCGATCAGACCCAAGGCGAGTGGCACGAAGTGTTATTGCCAGTCCGTCCAAACGGAGCCACCGGCTGGGTGCACGACGATCAAGTCCTTATCGGCACCCACAACTACCGCATCGAAGTCAGCCTGAGTGACTTCGAACTCAAGATCCACAATGGCGGCAGCCTGGTGTTTCAGGCAACCGTCGCCGTAGCTCGCGAGAATGCCCCGACTCCGGGCGGCCGCTACTTCATCACCGAGCTTCTGCAACCGCTCGAGCCCAACACCGTGTACGGCGACTTTGCATACGGCCTCTCGGGCTTCAGCGAAACCTTCGAGACCTTCGCCGGCGGACCCGGACAGCTCGGTATTCACGGCACCAACAACCCCGACGCCATCGGCACCCAGGCAAGCGCTGGTTGTGTTCGACTCGCAAACGGCGACATCGCGCATATGGTCACCTTCCTGCCCCTAGGCACCCCGGTAACCATCCTCAGTTAGCTAGTCGTCCTTAGCGCAACACGGCTTTGTGGTTCTTGGCGACGGCGTCGATTACCGACTGGCGGAGGGTGCCGACCTCTTCATCGGTGAGCGTCCGATCATCGGCTTGAAGGCGCAGGGCATAGGCCAAGCTGCGGGCGTCGGTGCCGACGCTTTCACCCCGGTAGGTATCGAAGAGCGACATGTCGACCAAGAGATCGCCGGCGGCCTTTTTGATAGTTATGCCGACCTGCGCGGCGCTGACATCGTTGCCGACGACAAACGCAAGGTCGATATCGCTCGATGGGAACTTGCTCACCCGCCGATAGTTCTTCTTGCCGTGTGGGCCGTTGAGTACCGAACCCAAATCGAGCTGAATCCAGCCGACTCTGCCGCTGACGCCAAAGGCTTCAGCAACGGCCGGGTCGACTTCGCCGACCTCGCCCCGGTGCTTGCCGGCCACAAACACATCGGCCGATCGGGTGGGGTGAAGTCCGGCCGGCTCGGCGGCACGAAGCTGAAGGTTCGGTAGAGCGAGTTGTGCTTCGAGGAGGTCGAGCATGGCGACCGCTGAGGTGGCGTCGCCACCTGCGATCGCCACACAAAGCGCTTCGCGTTCGTCGGGAAGCAGTTCGCCGTCGTTCGGCGGCAGATAGATATGACCGATCTCGAATAGCGCCACGGGGCCCGACCGGTGCGACTGGTTGTAGGCGATGGTCTTGAGCTGTCCGGGAAGCAGCGAGGTCCGAAGGATGGACTCTTCGTGCACGATGGGGTTCGACAGGGTCACGCCCTGTTCGGGCAGACCGGCCTTCTCCAAGTCGCCGGGCGCCAGGAAGGGCATTGGTTGCGTTTCATCGCAGCCGGCTCCGACAAGGATCTCGCGCACGAGACGTCGGTCCTTCTGGTAATCCGACAGTCCGCCGGCTTCGATGCCTTTGGGAACGGTGCGAGGAATGTTCTCGTACCCGAACAGGCGACCGACCTCTTCGCTGACATCGGTTTCGGTTTGGGTGTCCCAGCGCCACGTGGGAATCGTGACATCCAGATCCTCGGCGGCGGGCTCTACGCCGAAGCCGATCGAGGTGAGGTGCGTGGTCATCTCGGCCGCCGACAGGTCGGTTCCAAGAAGTCCGTTGACCTTGGCAGGCCGCACCCGGATCGGTGTGCGGTCGGGGGTATCGCCAGATTCATCGAGTTGGCCCGAGACAATCGTGGCGCCGGATTCGGCAAGGAGCTGACCGAAACGCAGCATCGCGCGTTCCATGTTTTCGCCGTAGTCGGCGCCCCGTCGGTAACGGACCGACGCTTCGCTTGGAAGGTTGAGCCGCTTGACGGTCCGGCTGATCGATGGCGGATCCCACCACGCCATCTCAAGCAGCACATCGGTGGTGCTGTCGCTGATCTCAGTGGATTGCCCACCCATGACGCCAGCGATACCAATGGCTTCGTCCGCCCCGTTCGCGATAACACCATCGCTTTCGATGAGCTGGCGTTCGGCGCCATCGAGCGTCACGATCGACTCGCCACCGGCGTTTGCCCGGCGAATCCGAAGGTGACCTTCGGGCACCAGGTTGAGGTCGTAGGTGTGGTTTGGTTGCCCGAGTTCGAGCATCACATAGTTGGAAATATCGACAACGCTGTTGATGGGACGCATTCCCAGTGCGGTGATGCGGTTGGCAAGCCACTGGGGCGAGGTACCGACCTGCACGTCGCGAAGCACCCGAGCGAGGAATCGGCCACAGAGCGTTGGGTCGACGACTTCGATCTTGGCGAGATCGGTGATGAGTTCGGGCGTTTCCGAAATCGTGGGTTCAGGAAACGAGAATGGGATGCCCAGGCCGGCGGCCAGATCGCGGGCAACGCCGGCAATCGACATCGCGTCGGGACGGTTGGCGTTTACCTCGAGATCCCAAAGAATGTCTTCGGTTATGCCGAGCGCTTCGTTCAGTGGCATACCCAGCTTGGACTCATCGACGTTGCCGGTAAGCAACATGATGCCGTCGTGGTCGTCACCCATTCCGAGCTCGGCACCCGAGCAGCACATGCCGTTCGACATCTCGCCACGCATCTTGCGTTGCGCTATCTCCATACCGTTTGGCATGACCGTGCCAATGGTGGCGAAGGGGATGAGGTCGCCGACCGACATGTTGAATGCGCCACAGGCAACCTGGAGTGCTTCGCCGTCGCCAGCGTCGACATCGACCAGTTGGATCTTGTCGGCATCGGGGTGCGGGCGCAGATTGAGGACTTTGGCCACAACGACGCCATCGACGCCCGTGCCGGTAACCGACATCTCTTCGACTGCGAGGCCGAGAGCGCTAAGGGTTTCGCCGAGCTCCACGGGATCGCCGTCGATGTCGGGCGCGAATTCGCGCAACCAGGAAAGAAGAACCTTCATTAGAACTGCCTCAGGAAACGAACGTCGTTGTTGACGAGTTCGCGGATGTCGTCGAGTTGGTAGCGCATGACGGCGAGTCGGTCGATGCCGAAGCCGAAGGCAAAGCCTTGCCAGATATCGGGGTCGATCCCCACGTTGCGCAGCACTTGGGGGTTCACCATGCCGCAGCCGCCGAGCTCAAGCCACGAACCGTCGGCCCGTGAGATGTCGAACTCGGCCGACGGCTCGGTGAACGGAAAGTACGAGGGGCGCAGGCGGGTCTTTACGTCGTGACCAAAGAAGGACTTTACAAACGCATCAATGGTTCCCGATAGGTCGCCAAGCGTGATGCCCTTGTCGATGACGAGGCCTTCGATCTGGTTGAAGGCCGGGAGATGCGTGGCGTCCGCAACGTCGGTCCGAAAGGTCCTGCCTGGAGCCACGATGTAAATCGGTGGCTCCTGGTTTTCCATCGTGCGGATCTGCACCGGTGAGGTATGCGACCGGAGCATGACCTCTTCGGGTTCACCAAGGTCGACGAAAATGGTGTCGAAGCTTCCACGAGCCGGGTGCCAATCGGGGATATTGAGTGCTTCGAAGTTGTACCAGGCCGTCTCGACCTCGGGTCCTTCAGCGACTTGAAAGCCCATCCCGACAAACACGTCTTCGAGCCGGTCGCGAGCCTGGGTGACCAGGTGATAGTGCCCCCGGCGGACCTCGTCGCGAAGCTCGGTGAGGTCGAGTCGCTCGTCTTCGAGTTGCGCCATCCGGGCGACCCGGGAAAGTTCGGCTCGGCGGGAATTGCTCGCTTCTTGAATGGCCGAACGTGTGGTGTTAACCAGTTGGCCGAACTCCTTGCGCTGTTCGGGTTCGAGGCCGCCAAGTTGCTTCTTGAGCGACGTAAGGCTGCCCTTCTTGCCGAGCACTTCGGCTTCGGCAGCGCCAAGGGCTTCGAGCGTGTCAGCAGCGCTGATGGCGGCTTCGGCTGCGGCTTGCATTTCGTTAAGCGTTTGTTGATCGAGTTGAGTCATAAGTTTGGTTCTGGGGTTCTTATCAACGTAGGTCACGGCGTCCGCGCCGCTGGGGCAATTTGGGAGGATTCGCCGACAGAGTCAGCCGTTTCGCTGGCGAAACACCTCGTACGCCAGCAAGGTTCCTGCCATGGCGACGTTGAGAGATTCGGTTCGGCCCGCCATTGGGATGCGGACCTGTTGGTCGATGAGGCTGCCGAGCTCAGCCTGTTCGCCCGAGACGGTGGTGTCCGAAACCGCGAGCCCGTGTGCTTCATTGCCCACAAGAATGGCGGTGGGTCCAACAAAGTCGGCCGACCCGAAGTCGGTGGTGGCCTGCAGGGTGGCGCCATATCGTCTGATGCCAAACTCCCCTAGCTGGGTGAGTAGCAGCGAGGCATCGCGCTCGACAGCGACTGGCAGTCGAAAGATCGATCCGGCCGATGAGCGCACACACTTTGGACCAAAGAGGTCGACAGCGTCTCCAGCAGCAATCACCACATGGGCCCCTGCCGCTTCGGCTGCTCGGAGCAATGTTCCGGCGTTGCCAGGATCAGCGACATCGACCAGCACAACGGCGAACGGTGCAGTGCCATTGGACGCAAGCGAGTCGAACAACGTGGGCAGTACCAAACCAGCGTTGGTGTCGGGCAACCCAGCAGTGGCATATACCGGCTGTGGGCTCACGGTTGAGCCGATTGCCTCAAGCGCGGTATCGGTAACAATAACCACCTGTGCGCCGGCGGCCTCGGCCTTCACTGCAACATCGCCTTGGGCATCGTCGACTCCAAGAAATACCTGGTCAACGACAACACCACCAGCGCAAATCTCGCTCGGATCAGCGCCGAGCGCCTCGAGAACGAGACCTGGGCCTTCGATAGCGAAACGGCCTTGCAACTGCCGGTCGCGGCGCCGACGAAGAAGCTTGCGAAGGCGCTGAACGGACTGATGGCGCAGGCCAACCGGTTCACGTGAACCGATGCGACCTACGCCATCATGAGAATCCATTTGTCGACGACCTACTGGTTGCCGGGAGGACTAGTGGTTGCCGGGAGGGACAGTAGGCGGGGCCTACTCTTCCTCGTCGGCAGCACTCTCGTCGGCAGTGTCTTCTACTGCGGTGTCTTCTACTGCGGTGTCTTCTGCAGCGGCTTCTTCTACTGCGGTATCTTTGGCGGCAGGAGCCGCAGCAGCTGCAACAGCTACTGGCTTGGGCTGTGCATCGATGGCGGCCATAGCCGTATCGACGAGAGCCTTGAACGCCTCAGGTTCGTTCACGACAAGATCGGCGAGGATCTTGCGATCGACCTCAATCTCGGCGACCTTGAGGCCGTTGATGAACTGGCTGTAGCTGGTTCCGTGCTGGCGGCAACCAGCGTTGATGCGCTGAATCCACAGACGGCGAAACTCGCCCTTGCGTGCCCGACGGTCACGGAAGGCGTAGTTGCCCGAGTGCATGACCTGTTCGTTGGCTGCACGGAACGAACGGCTCTTGTTGCCGTAGTAGCCCTTGGCCTTCTTGAGCGTTGACTTGCGGTGCTTTTTTGCGTGGACCGCTCTCTTGACACGTGCCATTAGAGATCCTTTTGGTTCGAGGGTTTAAAAGTGGTGAGAAATGAAAGTGAGGGGTGTCGCTACTAGCGGCGACCGAGCTGGCGCTCGATGGTCTTCTTGTTGGAAGAGTGGACGGAGCCCTCTTTGCCAAGCTGACGCTTGCGCTTGGCTGTCTTCTTTTCAAGGATGTGGCTCTTGTTGGCTTTACGGCGCATGATTTTGCCGGTGCCGGTGGTCTTGAAGCGCTTCTTCGCGCCTTTGTGCGTTTTCATCTTGGGCATTGCATTTACCTCTTGTGTGCGAGTGCTTAGTAAGAATTGCGCCTTGTTCTAGACGCCGGTTCCAGACGCCGGTTACAGACGCGGGTTCCAGACGTGGAAGGACCAGGCCGGGGGTCGGGGTCGACCGGCCTCAGAGGGGACGAAGTGATGTACCGAACCGCCAGAAGCGGCTATTCGGCGCTGTCGTCGCCTTCTGTACTTTCCGGAGCTGCATCTTCGGCGCTGTCATCGACGGCGCTTTCCGCAGCTTGGAAAGCCTGTTCCTCAGCTTCGCGTTCGGACTTCCAAATGGCTTGCGCCTTTTTGTCCGGGGCTAGAACCATGATCATGTTTCGGCCATCCTGTTTGGGATAGACCTCAACGGTTCCGGCGTGCACGACAACGTCGGCGACTTGGTCAAGAATCTTGCGACCGAGCTCTGGGTGCTGCATTTCGCGGCCCCGGAACATAATGGTCACTTTGACTTTGTTGCCTTCGAAGAGGAACTGTTCGACTTTTCGTGTTTTCGTGTCGAAGTCGCCTTTGCCGATTCTCGTTCGGTACTTCATCTCTTTGACAGAGACGTTCGTACTCTTCTTCCGCGATTCCTTGGCACGCTGTGCTGCTTCATACTTGAACTTGCCGTAGTCCATGATTCGGCACACCGGTGGGCGTGCTTTGTCGGCTACTTCAACAAGGTCAAGATCCTGGGCCCTGGCCATTGCCAGAGCTTCGGGAAGCGGCTTGATTCCGACCTGTTCGCCATCTGCGGCGACTAGTCGGACCTCACGTGCTCGAATACGGTCATTGATCCGAGGCTCGTCTGATTGGGCCACTTAACGACGCTCGTTCCGCATGCAGTTAATTCCTCTCGAGGGTGTTTGTTGCAAACCCACCCCAAAAACGAATCGGAGCGGGCCCAAGATTTCGGGAACCCGCTCGCTGATGCGCACCAGCGAATGCTGGAGAACAATCGTTGAACCTGAGCACGTAAACCGTACGAAGGTGAGGCGGGAGCCTGCTTTCTCAGTTGTAATACTCACCGTGATCACTCACGACTCATCGAGCCGAAGCTCAACGAAGTGTTTACTGTAGCCCGAACCCGGGCCCGTTGGACTACTCCGCCGCAGGTGTGTCGGCAGAAAGCTCCACGAAGACCAACCGCAGCTGACCAAGCGCCTCGCGCAAGGTCGGCTCGTTTTCTCCGAGTCGACCCGAAAGGTTCTCGACAAGAGAAGCCATTGCATCGATTGCCAGACCCGCCTCTGCAAGGTTCGGTTCCTGCTGAGACAGGTGGATCGCTGCCAGCTCGTACATACCCATGGCGTGATTGGCCACAACAACGTTGGCGGGAGTCCCGGCAATACGAGCCTGCGCTTCGGCCATTTCGGCAGCGATTTCGCGGGCCTGTTCTTGTTCTTCGGGGGAAAGATCGTCGAAGTCGGGCATGCCATCGGGCATTTCCGGAGCGGCTCCGGCTGGTGCCTGCTGGGCCGGCGGCGCCTGCTGGGCGGCCGATGCCGGACTAGGGGCAGGGTTTTTGTCTACGGGGTGTTCACCGTCTGGGGTCCACAAGCTCATGGCTGAAGACCTTACTAGCGCACCCTAAGAAGTCGCGCAGCCGACACCGTCGTTGTCGGCATCAAACCCGTGGGGATCGTCGCCGTCGACTGCGAAGTTGGCGATTCCTACCTGATCACAGGTGAGAATCGGCGGGGCTGGCGGGATGCACAACCCTGGGTAGCTGTCGTCGCACGAGAAGAACGTTGACTCGTTGCTTTCGGAGCCGGATTCGTCGCCACCGTCACCATCGCCGAGTCCGTCGACAAGGCCGATCGCCGCAACTGGCCGATCGGATCGCGCATGGGTTGGATTGGGCCCGTTCGACCCAGCATCGCTGCACGTATCGATCATTTCTTGAAGCCACCGAGCCTCGGCGGCGCTGACGGTAAGCCCCCAACGGGTTTTCACGCTGATCCAGTCGGTGCCGTAGGCACACCACACCGCTTCGTTTGACGGGCGCCAACGATCCGGGGCTTGCCCGTTGCGTTCGACGACCCGACGCTCGCTCATAACCTGAAGAGTTTCGGGGCTGGTGTTGTCGGTGAGATAGGCGCGAATTGTGTCGTCGTCCCACTGGCCACCGCCGGATTGCACAACGTTGTCGACCGGCACCAGTGGCTGCACGATGACCCCGTCGGCATCGGCGAACTCATCGGCCGAAAGCACGTCGGTCCAGCGGCCCGCAACCTCGCAGGGATCGAGGCTGACCGTGACAAGTTCGACGCTTTCGTCGACAAGCTGTTCCCACGGAAGACAGCCGTCGCTGACCGAGGGGGAAACAATCCAGGTACCGGGGGTTGCGACGTCATTGGAACGGCTCGACCTGGGGAGGTCACCGAGCAACGACGTTGTTCGGGCCATCTCGTCGTCGAACTCAGCGGTTGAAAGCGGGTCGATTGGTTCGGGGGCCCGAAACTCCACGGCTCCAGCCACGTCGAGCAACTCGGAAGCCGACCGGTCGACTTCGACCACTGCGAGACTTGCTTGCTCGGAAAAGGTTGGTGTGTCGTTGGCACCGAAGATGACGACGCCAGTGAGCGCTATGGCCGCAACAGCGCCGAGAAGACCGGTTCCTATTCGCCACCGTCCAGCAGAGTCGTAACGTTCGGAGCCTGCGGGGGGCGACCGCAGAGCGTTCGGCACATCGTTAGTTGTTTGGCCGACAATGGCTGACTCAGAAATACGGGTGGCCGGAGGCGGCCCAAGCACTTGGCCTTCAACCACCCCAAGAATTTCGACGACGCCGCCAAGGTTTTCGACAGAACCGCCAACGGTGCCGACGACCCGAACGTGACCGCCGACGACATAGAGACTGCCGGTGATTACGCCACTAACAAGAACATCGCCCGAGGTGACCGTGACATCGCCATCGATTCGGCGCGCCACTTCGGTGGTACCGCGAATAGTCACCTCGCCACGGCCGTCGGCCGAGTCGACGCGTTGTCGCAGTTCTAGGGGTTGTTGTGAGCGCGATTGCTCCACCGGTATTCCTCCGGTGCGGAGCTTTCCACATTCTCCGCCGCTGCACGCGCATTAGGTTGTGACGTTTGGCCGAAGGCGGCCCAGTGCCGCTTCGAACGCGCTGGTTCGAACTAGCCCTGCGGAGGCAGGTAGCAGAGTCCAAGCTCTTCGAGTCGCGGAACCGCTCCCTCGATAACGGTGCCAAGAATCGCAGCGATTGCCTGAAGGTCGTCACGGCGGATGGTGAGCACGCGACCGTTGAAGTCCTGGCGCTGTACCTGGACCATCTGGAGGTATCGGTTGAGCATCTCGGACTCGGGGCCCGACAGTGCGTCGAGGCGGGCAAGGTCGATCGTTACCGACTTTGCTGGCCGGCGAGCCGGAACCTCGGTGAGGTCGATAGTGGTTTGGGTTTCGACGCCGAAGTCAGGGACATCGACCGGCAGAAGCTGATCGATTGGCACGTTGTAGAACATGGCCAAGCGTTGAAGCCGTGGCACCGAGATCGCTCGTTCCCCACGCTCGTATGCGCCAAGAACCGACGCCTTGAACTCCTGATCCGAAGATGCCTCGACCTCTTGAAGCGAGAGTCGCTTTTGACGACGGATTGCCCGAAGTCGATCGCCTACCTTCTGTGAATACAAGTCACCGAGAAGTTCGTCAGTTTCCATCAATTCCTATTTCCTACTCAAGCAGCTCGGCTACTTTCCGGAAGGGAGTTCCCGTGAAAGCTAGGCGAGAAGCTTTGGCCCGCACGCTTCGTAAACAGGACGACCGTCCTGCACACGTAGCGTGACATACCGCAAGAGTAGGTCAAACGACTCAGAGCGCGCAAAAGCGGACGCAACGTTACTTTTCCGGCGTTTTTGCACCGAACCATCACAAAATCACCACGGAGAAGCACGCAAGGTACACGCAGCGTGCAATTCTGGATGCCTCCCAAACCCACACCCGGACGTGACCGAGGCAACTCTCAACACTTAGCGTGGTTGATCTTTTGCCTTTGGCGGCGACATTTGCGGGGACAGTAGCGGCGACAGCGGCGGCGATAGTGTCCCGTCGCGCAAGTGGCCCAACAGCGTGCCCGCCACAATGGCGGCGGTTTCGGCACGAAGGATCTGAGAGCCGAGCGAAACCAGACCGCTTCGGCCCGACTCGCCAGCCTCTTGGGCAAGCGCCAACTCCCCCGGCGACCACCCGCCTTCTGGCCCGATCACAACGAGCCGCTCGGATCCGTCGAAGTTGCGACCCCCGGGTTCGGCGATCGCGACTCCGGCCGAGGACCCGACGAGATCGTGGATTGTTTGCATGCCGCTGATCGTCGGCAAACGGACTCGGCGACTTTGCATCGATGCCTCGCGGGCGATTCGGTCGAGACGTTCGATGTTCTTCGTTACTTTGGCGCCTTCCCAGCGAACCACCGAATGATCACCGTGAAGCAGTGTGATGTGATCGACACCCAGTTCGGTGAGCTTCTGGGTAGCGAGCTCTGGCCGAGCACCCTTTACAAGGACGAATGCGACACCAACTTCGTAGGCCGGTTCGGCGACCGACAGAATCTCGCCCGTCGGCTCTACGTTTGGCCCAAATCGACAGGCTCGCCATTGTCCGGCTCCGTTGGACACCGTGATCGGGTCGCCGTCGCGAGTTCGAAGCGCCTTGGCTAGATGGTGATGATCGACGTCAGAGAGGAGCGGCGAACCAAGATCATCGACGAAGACGTGCGGGCCTCCTGAGCCGTCGGGCCCCGAAAGTCTCGACTCTCCCGCTGCCGTCACTAAGAGTTACTTAAAGGCCGAGCGGATCTTTTTCAAGAATCCGGCTTCTGGCGCCACCGACTCGCCGCGAAGTTCGGCGAACTGACGCAGCAACTCTGACTCTTCGGTGGTGAGATTTTCGGGCACCGATACCTCCACCTTTACAAGGAGGTCGCCTCGACCGCGCCCATCGAGATGTGGCACACCCCGACCGCGCAGCTTCATGACCTTGCCGGTCTGGGTGCCGGGCTTGATGACCATGTCTTCGGTGCCGTCGAGCGTTTCGTACTCGATCGCAGCACCAAGAGCGGCCTGGGCAATGCCCACAGGAAGAAGATCGACGAGGTCGTAGCCCTCGCGCACGAAACGCTCGTGCGGCTTGACCCGCAGGTGGACGTAGAGGTCGCCGGTGGATCCGCCTCGCCGGCCAACGGCGCCACGTCCGGTGAGTCGGAGCGTCGAGCCGTCGCCCACGCCAGCGGGGACATCGACCGTGTAGTTTCGCGAGTCGCGAACCCGTCCCTCTCCCCCGCATGCAGTGCAGGGGTCGGGAATTTGCTGACCGGTCGCCGAACATCCGGGGCACGGTGCAGCACTGACCATTTGGCCGAGGATCGAGCGGCGAACTTGCCGAACCTGACCGGCGCCATCGCATTGGGAGCAGCGCACCGGCGTGGTTCCGGCCGCACAGCCCGAGCCTTCACACGTGTCGCAACCAACAGCGGTTTGGACATCGATGCTGAGTTCGCCACCAAAGACGGCGTTCTCAAAGGGCACCTCGAGAACGGTTTCGAGATCTTCGCCTGCCCGTCGATCAGGCGTGGCTCCCCCACCGAATGGGCTTCCGCCACCACCGCCGCCTTGACCGAAGAACACATCGAACAAGTCGCCGATGCCGCCGCCGAACATGTCGCCAACGTTTTGGCCTCCGCCTCCGGGGCCACCAGCGCCGAATCGGTCGAAGTTGGCGCGTTTCTCTGGGTCGCTGAGGGTCTCGTAGGCAACCGCGAGCTCTTTGAAGCGCGTCTCGGCTTCAGCATTGCCGGGGTTGCGGTCGGGGTGATACTCGCGAGCGAGGCTGCGGTACGCCTTTTTTATCGTGGCATCGTCGGCATCGCGCGAGACGCCGAGAATGTCGTAGTAGTCATCAGCCATGTGTCTTAAGCATGCCGCTATATCGGGGTGAGTTCCTACCCGCGGAGCGAAGTCATCCGGAGCTCAGTCGGTCGCTCAATGAGGTACCGACTACCGCAACGGCAGCGAGGGCCCTCGAGTAGTTCATTCGGGTGGGGCCGAGAAGTCCGATTGTGCCGACGGTTTCGCCTTCGACTTCGTAGGGAGCCACGACCAAGGAGCACTCGGCCAGCGTCTGGACACCGGTTTCATTCCCGATGGCTACCGACATGCCCCGACCAAGAACATCGCGAATGAGCGACACGATGATGAACTGCCGCTCGAGCATGGTGAGCACTTCGCGAACGGTATCGACCGCTTCGAACGACTCAGCGACAACCGCTCGGCCGCCCACATATACCGGATTGGTGGGTTCCTCTTCGGCGATGGCCTTCGAGGTGAGAGCGATAAGTGTGTCGACCGAGGCGATTCCTACCGGTTCACAGCCCGGGAGTGCCCCAAGGGTAAATCCTCGGAAGGCTTCGTCGAGCGCTGCGCTGGCGGTGCCGAGCGTGGCGCTCTCAATCTCGACATTGGAGTCGACATCAATATCGATGGCCCGCTTCTCGATGCTGCCGTTGGACATCACGACCACGGCCAGAACCATTTGTTCGCTGAGATCGACCAACTGCACGGAGCGAACGGTGGCGACGTCGGTGCCTGGCCCGGTGATGACGGCGGCGTAGTTGGTGAGTCGGGTCAGCAGACGGGTGGTATCGCTGAGCATGTGTTCGAGTTCGTTTGATGTGTGATCGAAGAACTCTTTGACTTCGAGGTTTTGGCTTCGTCCGAGTGTGGGCGGGCCAGCGAGGTGATCGACGAAGAACCGGTAACCCTTGTCGGTGGGGATCCGTCCGGCACTGGTGTGCGGCTGATGGAGGTATCCCTCGGATTCAAGATGGCCGAGTTCGTTGCGAACGGTTGCCGACGAAACGTTGACGGCAGCCTTTTCGGCTACTCGTGAGGATCCGACCGGCTGCGCCGTGGCGACGTATTCCTCCACAACGGTGCGCAGGATCGCCGCTTTGCGATCGTCAAGTTGCGCGGTGTCGGCCATGAACAGACCTTACCGACCCCGCCGCTTTCAGTGCTAACGGGCTACACCGACCTTCAAGATTGAACCCGACTCGTATCAGGGAACGCCGAGCCCCGACGCGCTAACAAATCTCGGTCCATACAGGTGAACGTTGGCGAGCATGTCGCTGGTTTTCCACGGCATAAAGTTCACGGCCACCGTGCGGCCTCCCGAAGAGTCGGCGCCGGGAAGAACAGTGGGGCGATACGCCCAACCTTCCGCGTCGGGCCAGATTGGAGCGAGATCGATATCAGCTGCTTCGGTAGCGTTGAAGGGGCCGGTAACGCTGCGCGCAGACGATGTAGTGATCACCTT
Organism: uncultured Acidimicrobiales bacterium; assembly: GCA_937934655.1. Lineage (GTDB taxonomy): Bacteria > Actinomycetota > Acidimicrobiia > Acidimicrobiales > SHLQ01 > CALLQB01. The sequence continues at coordinate 15,199 of CALGZB010000018.1, forward strand.
TGTGCCAAAGGCCACCGTGGTGCCTAGAAAAGAGCCGTCGGGTTCCGCGCTGACGTTTAGCCGGTGCGGGCTAATCGCCGCCGCCCGTTCAGCTTTCTTCTGCCATTGCTTCCCGTTCCAAAACCGCCACTGCGAGAAGTCTGCGACTTTTGTGGTTCGCACTCTTGCCACGAACGTTCCCGTATCAAGAGCCGACTTGGCGTCGGCAGGAGATGGCCCGTGAGCATAGACATGCAGGAATGCTCCTTCTTCGATGGCACTTACCCCGAACGCATAACCGTCGAGGTGCGGCGTGCCGCGGACGAGCCGCGTTGGTTCGGTGAGATCGTCGACGTCGAAGAAAGCAACCGCTCCCCCCACTGGTTCAAATTGCAATCCGTCGACCCCGGTCTTGCGTTTCTTCACCTCAACCAGAAACACAATGAGCTGATCACCGTGCACAACCCCGTCCTGGGGCCAAAGCCACGTAGTGGCGGTAGCTCCAGGAATCCAACCAGCGCCTCCTGCTGGTTTGATCGGCGTGAAACAGGATCCCGACTGGCGAAGCGCACTGTTGCGAATCATTCGGAATCCCGGCTGGAGAGCGCCGTCTTTATCCACGTCTCCCTGGAGCGTGTCGCCGAACAGAAAAAGTCGATCGCCGTCTGGGAGCTCGACGACCGACATCAGGTCGCCTCCTGCCCATTCGCGATCCCGTTGGGCAAGGCCAGCCATGAGTTCCATGACGCCATTATGGTCTCCGTCGCATCCCGCCAGGGGCGCTTGCTCGGTATCGGTGGGCGCCGCTGGTTCGCAATCGGTCGGATTCTTGGAACCAACACAGGAGTCGGTGCCGAGACCTCCGTTGATCTCATCGTTGCCGGCATTGCCAACGAGGGTGTCTGACCCTCGGCCGCCGAAGATCCGGTCGCGACCTTTGCCGCCGATGATCTGGTCATTTCCTGACCCGCCGTTTATTTTGTCGCGGCCCTTGCCACCTCGGACCTCATCATCGCCAGGGCCAGCGCAGATCCGGTCGTTTCCGCCCAGACCGAAGATGGTGTCGTTGCCGCTCCCGGCTAGGAACACGTCGTTGCCGGACGTACCTCGGAGAACATCGTCACCAGGCGTGCCTGGGTGCGTCACCTTCTTGCCCATGCACTTCGCCACCGCAGCATCAACCGGCAGGGCCGTGACCCATCCTGTCGCCAGCAGCGACAGGATGGCTAGAAATCCAACAAGGATCTTCGTCCCGCTCCTGTTCATAAACGGATATTCGACATATCCGGCGAGTGTCTTGACTCCACGACGACGCCGAAGACCCTGAACACCAGCCAGAACGGCCAAGGTGATCCTCGCCGTTAGGACGACAAGGGTCGCCAGTTGAGCCGCGCCAAAGGGCGTCGGGAGTAAATTCGCCGCCACGAAAATCCGCCTATGTCAGCGTCCTCGACAATTCGTCGGGCCGCCTCGCCATGCCATTCCAGACGAATGACTTTCTTCAGTCTGTAGGAGCGACGGTTTCGTTTTGTCAACCAGTTGACAGTTGCGTCAACGTTTTCTTCGACTCGATCTGGCGAAACGAGCGAAGGTCGAGGTTGAGACTAGAGAGTCATAGCAAAGCGAAGCCAGCTCGGGAGCGAACGACCAAAGAGCTAGTCGTCGAGTTTTAGAGCGCTAATGAAGGCTTCTTGGGGGATGTCGACCGAGCCGATGCTCTTCATGCGCTTCTTTCCCTGCTTCTGCTTCTCGAGAAGTTTGCGCTTTCGCGTGATATCGCCGCCGTACAGGCCAGCGGTGACGTCTTTGCGAAATGCCCGAACGGTCTCGCGGGCGATGATGTTGCCGCCGATGGTGGCCTGAATCGGAATCTCGAATTGTTGCCGAGGGATCAGCTCTTTGAGCTTGGTGGCCATTCGGTTGCCGTAGTTGTAGGCCTTCTCCCGGTGCACGATTGAGCTAAATGCATCGACCGGATCACCGGCAAGGAGGATGTCGACTCGAACGAGGTCGGACGGCGAGTAACCGTCCGGTTCGTAGTCGAGGCTTGCGTATCCCTGGGTGCGGCTCTTCATCTGGTCGAAGAAGTCGATGACCACTTCGGCAAGGGGCATGCGGTAGACGATTTCGACGCGCTCGGGCGAGAGGTATTCCATCTTGTCCAGGACACCGCGGTGGCCTTGGCAGAGGTCCATCAGCGCACCGGTGTAGTCGGTGGGTGTGATGATGGCGGCCCGAAGATACGGCTCTTCGATCGATTCGAACTCGCCGGGCGACGGCATTGCGCTCGGGTTGTCGACCGCTACAACTTCGCCGTGCGGCATGTTGACGCGGTACTCAACCGACGGTGCCGTGGCAATGAGGCTGAGCCCAAACTCGCGTTCGAGGCGCTCACGAATGATCTCCATATGGAGCAGTCCGAGGAATCCACAGCGGAAACCGTGACCGAGCGCTCCGGAGGTTTCGGGCTGGTAGGTAAAGCTCGAGTCGTTGAGCTGAAGCTTTTCTAGCGACTCGCGCAGCAGTGCGAATTCGTCGCCGTCGATTGGATAGAGACCCGAGAACACCATTGGCTTTGGTTCGCGGTATCCGTCGAGTGCTTCGGTGGCGCCGTGCACTGCAGTGGTGACCGTTTCACCAGACTTTGCTTCGCCAATGTCTTTGATGCCGGCGATGAGGTAGCCAACCTCGCCTGGGCCGAGTTGGTCGATGGGCTCGTTGTCGGGAGTCCGAACACCGATCTCGTCGGCCTCGTGGACCGAGTCGGCTTGGATGAACTTCAGCTTGGCGCCCGACTTCATGACGCCGTCCATCACTCGAATCGAGCTGACAACGCCCCGGTATTTGTCGAAGTGGCTGTCGAAGATCAATCCCTGAAGAGGTTTTTCGGCGTCGCCCTTCGGAGCCGGAATGTGCTCGAGTACTGCGTCGAGCACGCTTTCGACGTTCTCGCCGGTCTTTGCGCTAATGCGGAGAATGTCTTCGGCCGGGATGCCGAGCACGTTCTCGATTTCCATCGCGTAGCGATCAGGATCGGCAGCAGGGAGGTCGATCTTGTTCAGAACAGCTACCAGCTCGAGATCGCTCTCGAGAGCTAGGTAACAGTTGGCCAGCGTCTGGGCTTCGATGCCCTGGGCGGCGTCGACCACCAAGATGCCGCCTTCGCATGCAGCGAGCGACCTTGATACCTCGTACCCGAAGTCGACGTGACCCGGGGTGTCGATGAGGTTGATGACGTGATCTTTCCAGTTGAGCCGAACACTCTGGAGCTTGATGGTGATGCCACGCTCACGCTCGATGTCCATGGTGTCGAGATACTGGGCGCGCATGTCGCGCATCTCCACCGCTCCGCTGAGTTCGAGCATGCGGTCGGCAAGGGTCGACTTGCCGTGATCGATGTGCGCGATGATGCACGTGTTCCTGAGCTTGTCGAGATCCACGGATGCGAAGGTATCGGCTCGGGAGCCAAAACAGGTGTTCGGACGGTCATGCCAAAGATCACTGCGCCGATCTTGCCCCTAGTACCCGCTGGGTAGATAGAGTTGTTGTTTGGGCCAGTTCTGGCCGACCAATTCGTTTCTACCAGCCAGGGTGAACTTTCGTGGCAAACATCAAGAGCCAAATCAAGCGCAACCGTCAGACCGAGAAGCGTCGTGTACGCAACCTCGGCGTACGCACCGAAATGCGTACCCGGATCAAGAACGCGCTCGCCGCTGCTGAATCCGGCGACGACAACGCCGAGCAGACCTTCCGCGATGCCTCAAAGGCCATCGACAAGGCTGCCAACAAGGGCATCATTCATAAGAACCAGGCCGACCGCCGCAAGAGCCGTCTTGCCAAGGCAATGGCTCGCTCCGCCGCCAGCTAACGCAGCTAGCTAGTGCTGCCTGCGTTCACGAGAACGCAGCATTGAGAGAACGCATGCAGATGGGTCTTGTCCTTGGGCAAGGCTCATTTGCCGTTTTGGTCGAGCGCTGTACTTTCAGCTCGCTTCCGGTGGGCCCTTCGCCGATGGCTAGCGGGCCAGACGCGCAAGCCGAGCGACGAGGACTTCCATGATGAGGTCGTCGGGCCACGCAACTGCGCCGCGTAAGGCCAAGTCGGCTTCGGCCAGCAGTTCGATTGATTGGCCGACTCTGTCCGAACCCATCGACCGGAGTTGGTTCACGAGCTTCTTGGCCGGGAAGGTCGAGCCCTTCATGCCGAGCAACTTGGCCGCCGACTTTTCGTCGAGGGCGTTTGCGCCGTCGAGGCGGAGCAGTTTGCTGTAGGTGCCTTGAAGGGTTGCCATGAGCTGCAGCGGGTGGCGGCCGCCACCCAACATGCGATGCAGCTTGTCGAGTGCCTTCGGGATGTTTCCCTCAGCGATGGCGTCGCTGAGCTCCCACGGAGGCACGGCGCCTTTCTCGATAAGGAACGGGCCGAGATCATCAGCCGAGACCGACGTGCCGGTTTCGAATGCCGACTCGAGGGTGGTCAGCAACCCGACGACTTTAGAGCGATCCTCGCCAAGCGTTTCTGCAATGAGCGTGACGGCTTGGCGGTCGAGCGTGATGGTCGAGTCCTTGAGCCGCTTTTCGAGCCAGCCGCTCGCGGCCTTTCCTCGAGGAACCGCGGTCTCGATAACCGCTCCGCCCATCGCTTCGAGCGCCGTCTTCAAACTCTTAGGAATCGCTCCCAGCCGCTCTTGTTTTGGATTGATGCCCTTCTCCCACACCAGCACGAGTCGGGTGCTTTCGAGCGGCGCTTCGAGATAGGCCACCAGTGGGGCGACCTGGTCGGCTTTGGTGAATCGGGCGAGATTGCGCCCGGTGACGACCCGAATGTCGGTAAGGAATGGCGGAGTCTGCGCAGCATCGACGAGCCGAGCGATCTCGTAGCCGCCGCCGTCGACTTTGAAGTCGACCTCGGTGAGCTCTTCGTGGGCGAGCGAGGGGTCGGCGTCGCCCAAGAGTTCGGTGACCCTGGCTTTGAGTGCCTCGGCCAAAAGCACATCATCGTCGCCGCTGATGAGCGTTACCGGCGCCGAGCTCATGCCGCTGATTCCTGTTCGGCGCGGGCTTGAAGAAACTCGGCCATGGTGTCGGCGACGCGACGGTTGCCCTTCACGTCGTGGGCTCGAAGGATCCGACAGCCAAGCCCAATGCCCAAGGCGCTCGCCGCCATCGTTGCTTCCCGGCGGTCATCGACTTCGGTGCCAACGAGCTCGCCGAGGAAGCCTTTGTTGGAGTGCGACAAGAACACGGCAAAGCCAAGGCCCACGAGGTCGTCGGAGTTTCGAAGTAACTCGGCCGACATCGCCGGGGTCTTGCTGAGGTCGAGTCCAGCATCGACCATGATCCGTTGGTGCGGGATACCGGCGTCGAGCGCCCATTGTGCTCGGGTGGCGCAGAACTTTCGAACGGCTGGCACTACCCCACCGTCGGATGAGTAGTCGGGTGTTGGGTCGGGAACCCGAGGGGCAAGCCGGATATGGCAGGCAACGACCGATGCATCGTGATCGGCTGCGGCTTTGAGAAATTCTGGGTCGGCGAATCCGCTGATGTCGTTGCCAATGCAGGCGCCGGCTTCGTAGCTCGCCCGGGCAACCGACCCACGAAACGTATCGACCGAGAGCGGAATATCGAACCGGGCTTTGAGCGCCTCGATAGCTGGAACCACACGCTCGAGTTCTTCGGCGACGGTTACCTCAGGACCCGGGCCAGCTTTTGAGCCGCCCACGTCGAGAAAGTCGGCACCGTCTTCAACCAGACCTTCGGCCTTACGAAGAAACGCATCGAAATCCCAGTACTGCCCGCCGTCGAAAAACGAGTCGGGCGTGCGGTTGAGGATGCCCATCACTAAGGCGCGATAGGTAATGTCGAAGGGGTAAGGACCGAGTTCCAACTGCACGGCCGAAACGATAGCTCAGCCCACTGACAAATCTCTCCGGCCAGCGGAGCTTTAGGCCCGAACGTCGGCGAGAATTTCGCGGAACCGCTGGGCATCGTCGTCGTTACGTACCGGAATTGAAAACTCGATCCGATCGACCCGGCCGAGGTAACGGTCGCGTAGCTCGCCGGCAATGGTGTCGTAGGTGCCAACAGCGGCCACGGTGTGAAGCATCTCGTCGCTCACCAAACCTGGCAGCTCCTCCCATCGTTTCTCTCGTGACAGCACCGATGCTTGGCGGGCAATATCGCCCCAGTCGTGAAGCTCAAACGTTCGCCGGTACGACGGCGTAGAGAGGTAGAACGCCACGCGGGCCCGCACGGTGTGGATGACCTTTTCTAACGACTCCTCGTCGGGAGCGGTGCCTATAAGTGGCTTCATACACACCTCAACCTCATCGACATCGCGGTTTCCGCGTGCAGCTCCCTTTGCCATCGATGGCAACACCTCTTCGTCGATGAACTTTGGGGTGCACACCGGGTGCAGCCGGATGCCGTCGGCAACCTCGCCGGCGACGCCACACATGTACGGTCCGATGGCCGCCACGTGCACGGGGATGTGTGGATGATCGATCGGTCCGGGGTTAAAGAGCGGCACCATGAGATCGAGGTTGTAGCGCTCGCTTTCGAAGTTGAGCGGGGTTTCGTTCTGCCAGCAATCCCACACTGCACGCATGGCAAGGATGTAGTCGCGCATCCAGGGAGCTGGTGCGTGCCACTCCAATCCGTAACGGCGTTGCACGTGAGCCCGCACTTGGCTGCCGAGGCCCAGAATAAACCGGCCTTCCGAGAGCTTTTGCAGCGACCATGCCGACATAGCGGTGGCCGTTGGGCTCCGAGGAAACGCCATCGCTACCGACGTGCCAACCTGAATTTTGGTGGTGGCAGCTGCGCCCAACGCCAGAAGCTGAAACGGATCATCCTTGGTCTCTTCCACCAGCACCGCATCGAGCCCGACTGATTCGGCCAGGGCTGCACCGGCGGCGAAGTCACGAATATCTAGCGGCGTTTCGGGCTCGCGCAGCCCTGGATCGAGCTTGCCTAACGGAAGTAGCGATTCAACGGTAAGCATCAGGCCTCACAGGTGGTCGTGAAGCACTTCCTAACAAAGCGAATCGCCGGGCACCAGTTGCCACCGACCAGACAAAGTGCCAAGCGACCGTTACCGTTTCGCATGCGCCGCTCTCTCCTCCTACCCACCTGCGTGGTCTCGTCGGTCATGCTCATAGCGGCGCTTTCGGCCGCCATGTCATCGCCGACCGATGCCGTCGCTCAACCTGCATCATCGACTGAAACGAACGTGCCGGGGCCGCTGCCGACGATTGTCGTCCCCACAATGCCGGCCCAGAATCCGTGTGAGGGAGCCCCGGTTGGGCCTTGGCCCGACATGCCCGACGACGGCTGGATTGGCGACTTCACCGAATACGACCCGCCCCTTCACGTCGGCGAAAACCTCAGCACCGACCGGGTCAGCTTGAAGATCGAAGCGGCTTTGGTCGCTGCGCTTGGCGGGGACGCAGCCGACACATCACTGCAACGCAGGAGTCTTGTGTCGTGCAGCGCCGACAACAGCTCGGGAGTGCTTATCGAGTCGCATCGCTCCCGAGTAGACAATGTCGATGGTGAGCAGGCCATCTTCATTGTGGGCCAGCTCGTACATCAATTGAGCCTCGATGGGTTTCCTCGTATCGGCGAGAGAGCTACATCGACGGCCGCCAACGGTGCCGTGGTCTTGACAGCCGATGCGGGCCACCGGGTTGAAGTGATTGTGATTCACCCCAGCGGGCGAATTATCTGGGGTGTTGTGAAGGGTGCCAACTCGCCGAGCTTCTCGGGCTTCCCCACAACACCACCGCCTCTACCCGACCGGCCGGATCCCGAGCCTTCTCCGCTCGAGGTGGCCGAAGTTGTCGACCTAGCGCTCGAGCTTGGCCGAACCACGCCGTGCGGCAAAGCTTCTCCCGTGCACAACGTTGTGGTGTCGGACGCCGGGAGGCTCCTCGGAACAGCAGGGCGCGACTATCTGTGCGGCGGAGCCTCACAGAACGTCATCTCCGGATTCACCGGACGAGATGTGCTCCGGGGTGGCGCTGGGATCGATGTGCTCCTCGGTGGTCGCGGCGCAGACAAGCTCTATGGTGGCCGTGGCGAAGACTCGCTCTTCGGTGGCCGTGGAAAAGATCGCTTATGGGGCGGACCCGGGTTCGATCGCTGCAGCGACAAGGCCCGGGCAAAGTCCTGCGAATAGGTCTGTCTCTCGATCTCAGAGCTCGATAATCGTCGGCGGTTCATGGGCGTGCGACTCCGGCACATCGCCGTCCAACGCTTCGACCTGGACCAAACACGAATGTGCGGTGGGGCCTTGGGCAAGCCGCGATGTTCCTTTGTCGAGGGTGAGCACGTTGGGGTTGCCTTGGCGGCACATACCGTCGTCCGGATCGAACCAAGC
>CALGZB010000019.1 GCA_937934655.1 uncultured Acidimicrobiales bacterium
GTTCTGGCAAGCAGCCCGACGGGCGCAGGAATCATCAGCGTGGAACTATCACGAGATCGCTACCAATCACATGGTGCCGATGACCCGTCCGGAAGAGCTCGCACAAATACTGCTCGACCTCGCCGGAAACTAGCGTCCGGCGTCGTGTGGCCGCCGACCCTCCACCCATCAGCTGATGAGAACTTCGGCCTCAATCTCGACAGGGATCCCGAATGGCAATGAACTCATGCCCACTGCCGACCGAGAATGGGCTCCGACCTCCGCCCCGAAGATGTCGAGGATAAGGTCGGAAAAGCCGTTGATAACCGCTGGGTGTTTTGTGAACGATGACCCACAACGCACCATCCCAAGCGCCTTAACCCAACCCGTGATCCGATCGAGGTCACCCAACTCGCGTTGCAGGCTCCCAAGAATCGAAAGACCAACGAGCCGCGCCGCGTCATAACCCTGTTCGATGGTCAGGTCGTCGCCGACCGCACCGAACGGGCCGGCCACGGTTCCATCAGCGTTCTGGGGTCCGTGGCCGCTGATGACCGCTCGGTCGCCCCGAACCATCACAAACGCGAACGGGAGAACCACCCCTGGAGGAAGCACCATGGGCGGAGGGAGCACAAGGCTCAGTTCGGCGAGTCGATCATCGATCGTTCCCATAAGAGGACCGTGCAGCCGTCGGCTACCAGATCTCGTCGACGTACTTATCGGTGCCGATAACCGTCTTGTGGAACGGAGCCGCAAACACGACCTTGGCTAATCCTGATTCGTCGATGACCTCGGCGTAGTGCTTGAACCGATCCCAGCTGTCGCGCACATCACCATCGGTGAAGAACAACTGCATGGTGCGGTTCTCGGCGCTTCCGGTGTCGCTACCAAGATCCATCGGCGCATTCTTCGTCATCTCGTCGCGTTCAACGGGAATCCACGTCGAGCCCTGGGCGATGTCGGTTCCCTCCATGAGACCCGGCATAGCAACGTCCCGAAGGAAATCGCCAAGCTGATCGGCGCTCACACCGTCGGCGCGGTCCATGGCGAACGACACCTGGCCGGCGAAACCGTGATCGAGCGCAAGCTCAACAGGCACCGGATCGGCGTCGCGGTAGGTCGTGGTGCCGGCGTACATGTAGAGCACCGTGTGAGCATGGCGTCGCTCGTTGAAGCCGCGACCGTCCTTGTACAACTCCTTCACCTGACCTGCACCCCACGCAAAGTGCTCGTCGTGTTTCCCCTCGAGTACCCAGTAGATGGCTACCCAGGTTCCCCGGTCGTACGGTTCGGTGACGGTGTTGGTCTCGTCCTTCGGGAACCGAAGTTCCTTGAGCTCGCGGGTGGCAACCCAACGACTCCCGGCGTAGAGCCAAGGCCCGATCATGCAACCGCCGTAGTAGTGGTCGCGCTCGTACCAACGGTTGTAGGCAACCTCGTGACCCTCACTCGGATCGACGAGGGTGTAGAGCATGCTTCCGACCTTGATCGGATAATCCGGCGGGGCCATTCCAAGTCCTTCTGTCCCGATGTTCGACAGCTACTCACTCTGGAATCATCCAGGTTCGGGACGGCATTAAGGCTAAACCCCGAAGTCCAGATCCCGAAAACGAACCGCCCAAACTTCGCCCCGCGAGACGGGCTGGATGAGCGAGACGGTCTAGATCAGCGGTTCCGGCTTCCCGAACAAGTAGCCCTGGCCAAAATCGACACCCATCTCCTGAAGCACATTGAACTGGCCTTCGGTCTCGATTCCCTCGGCAACCACGCGTGCCCCAGCGCCTTTGGCGAGCACCGTTACGGCGTGGCAGATCGACCGATCGACGGCGTTCTCCTCCACACCCGAAACGAAACTTCGATCGATCTTGACCTCATCCACGTCGATCGCCCGGAACGCCGTGAGTGACGCTTGCCCCGTCCCGAAGTCATCGAGACTCAGGAGGAACCCAAGGTCACGTAGCCGCTTGAGTGTGCGAAGCGATTTCATCTTTTCGTGGATGAGAATGTCCTCGCTAATTTCAAAACAAACCCTCGATGGGTCGATGCCAAATCCCTCAGCATCTTCGAGGATTTCCTCGATCAACGAGGGTCGCTCAAGTTCAGTACCCGAGAGGTTCAGCGAGAGGTGAGCCTCCGGCCGGAACTGTCGATGTTTGTCGAAGGTGTAGTGGCGGAGCCAACGGCCGATGGGGCCCATCAACCCCAGCTCACTAGCTAACGGTACAAACTCGGCGGGGGACACGACACCGATTTCCGGATGATCGAGTCTGGCGAGAGCTTCGATCCCCACGGCCGTCCCATCGACCAAGGAAACGATTGGTTGGAAGTGAACATCGAGACAGCCAAGCTCGACCGACGAACGGACAGCCGACTCTACATCCATCCGACGATCTGCCTGCTCGGCAAGTCGGTGATCGAAGATCACGTGGCGGCCTCTACCGCGGGCCTTCGCTTCGTACAGCGCCATGTCTGCTTGACGCAAAATGTCTGCGCTCGACGAGGACCCGTCGCTCAAAGCAATACCAACACTCGCTCCGACGCCGCTCAGCCGCCCGCCGATATGAATTGGATCATTGAGCACCGCCACAACGCGCTTTGCGATTTTTGTCGTTACCGCCACGGATTGAATGTCGGGCATCACAATCACGAATTCGTCGCCGCCGAATCGGGCAACAACGTCACCGTCTCGCACAGCATCTCGAAGCCGGGACGCCGCTACCTTTAGCACCTCGTCACCCGCCTGGTGTCCGAGTGAGTCGTTTACCCGTTTGAACCGGTCAAGGTCGACGAAGAGAACGGCGAAGGCTTGCTCGACCGACGATCTCACAAGTTGCGCAAGCAACTCGTCCAGGTACGCGCGTCCGACGAGTCCCGTTAGGGCATCGCACAGAGAAGCATCGCTTGGCGACGAAATCGACACACTCGTTATAACGTCCGAACTCACCGTCGCCTTAACGGAATGCCGCGCTACTGAACGACGCTTCGTATCGCTAAGGCTGCGGGCGTTGGCAGCCGATACCAAATTTGATGAATACCACCGACCTCTGGGTAACAGTTGCATCTGCGCTGGTCCTGCTGATGCAGGCGGGGTTCCTCTGTTTTGAGGTCGGACTTGCTCGTGAACGGCATCGCACCGCCGTCGCCATGAAGAACCTCATCGACTGGGCGCTCGTAACGCTGCTCTACTCCCTCATCGGATCAGCAGTCATGTTCGGCCCATCCGCATTCGGGATCATCGGCTCCGGGGGGTTCCTCGACTTCGAGTCGCTTCCCCTCGCACTCGACATGTCCCCCTACACCTTCCTAATTTTTCAGACGGCATTTGCAGGCACCGCGGTCACCATTGTCTCGGGGGCTCTTGTCGAGCGAGTGAGCTTCGGCGTATACGTCGCCCTGTCGGCACTCATGGCCGTTGCCATCTATCCCGTCGTCGGCCATTGGGTCTGGGGCGGGCAGATGATCAGTGAATCGACCGGTTGGCTTGAGCGGCTCGGCTTTAGTGACTTCGCGGGGGCCGGTGTCGTCCACCTCACCGGTGCAACGGTCGCCTTCATGGGCGTCAAAGCCGTCGGTCCTCGACTTGGCCGCTTTCGTTCCGATGGCACCGTCGCCGCATTCGAATCCTCGAGCCTGTCCTTCAGCGCACTAGGAACAGTGCTGCTTTGGGTCGGCTGGTGGGGCTTTAACGGCGGAAGCGGCTTCAGCACTCCAGAGAACATCGGCCGCATCATCTTTGTGACGAACCTCGCCGGCAGCGCTGGCCTCATCAGCGGATTCTGTTGGGCGTGGAAGGTTGGAGAACGGCGAGATCTTGCCAGCGCAATGATGGGCGGCGCCCTCGGTGGCATGGTTGCGGTAACGGCAAGCGCCGCACATGCGACCGTGTTGGGCGCCTTGGTCCTGGGTCTAGCAGCTGGCCCTGTCTTCGTTACCGCATCGAGGGTTCTTCTCAAGCTCAAGATCGACGACGCCCTCAACGTTGTTCCCGTCCATGGTGCAAGCGCCGTTCTCGGTCTTCTTCTTGCACCAATCGTGTCCGAAAGCGGAACCTTCGACAGCCTCGTTACGCAACTAGGGGTTCAGGCGATAGGCATTGCGGCCATCATCGGCTGGGCGGCCGTCACCTCCGGGACATTCCTCTTTGTTGTCCGACGTACGGTCGGGATCCGGCTTTCACCAACCGAAGAACGCGATGGTGATGCGATAGCCGACACGCAAGAACGTAACGAAACGCCTGAGCAACTCAGCGAAGACGACTTGGCGGGCCTTTTGTGATCGATCAAATCGCAATCCGTCGAAAGTTTGGCTTCGAACTCGTTGAATGCACCGAATGGAACGACCTGCCTCGAAACGAACGAGTACAGCTCGTCACCGAGGGTCGAGTTGAGTTTCTCGCCGATGGTGAGAGTGTCGACGTTCGGGAAGCGCTCACGCAGCTGCAACACCTCGCCGCCGCCTAGCTTCGATCGCTACTCGGGCTGCGATCGGCCCATTAACGCTAAGAGACGTTGACCGCTTGTTGCGTCTGCCGCCGGTTCGAGCGGACCATCACCGGCGTAGGCCGGGTTCTCAATCGTTTGCAAAAACGGCAGCCACGAGTCGAGCACGTATTCGGCCAAGTCGTCGGGGAGATCACTGGGTTGTCCCATTGCCGCACTCAGGTCCCACGCCGAAAGCAGCGACTCGCTGGCTCGGAAACCCAGCAGCTGCAAACCGGTAAGCGGGTTCTCGCCAAAGTCGAGGAGTTTGTCGAGCGCTCCTTCGGCGGCGAACGCCTGAATCATCGCCAGCGCGGTGCCGCGCCAAACGGTGATGGGGCTGGTGCCCAGAATCTTCGGATCGAACTCGGTGATCGGGCCGGTTCGGATGCCGAGTAGGGCATCCTTTGCAACCGCATCGTTCAAGACCAAGTGGGCGACGAGGGCCTTCACATCCCAGCCGTCACGCGACGTTGGGACCTCGAGGTCTTCGTCGGTAAGAAGCGCGACATGCTCGCCGAAGAATGCCGATGATCGGGTCAGGGCATCGATTGGGTCAAGCGCCATGTGGCGTTACTCCCACTCGATAGTGCCCGGCGGCTTCGACGTGATGTCGTACGCCACCCGGTTCACCCCGTCGACCTCGTTGATGATGCGGCTCGACATCGACTCAAGCAGGTCGTATGGCAGCCGAGCCCAATCAGCGGTCATTGCGTCTTCGCTGGTGACTGCTCGAATGATGATGGGGCGGGCGTAGGTGCGCTCATCGCCCATCACGCCAACGCTACGAATGTCGGGAAGCACGGCAAATGCCTGCCAGATTGACCGTTCGAGGCCCGCTTTTGCGATCTCTTCGCGCACGATCAGGTCTGCGTGTTGCAGAATCGCCACGAGTTCACGGGTGACCTCGCCGATGATACGCACGCCGAGACCAGGTCCGGGGAACGGCTGACGCCACACGATCTCATCAGGAAGGCCGAGCTCGGTTCCGACCTGGCGAACTTCGTCTTTGAACAGGCTGCGCAGTGGCTCGACCAGCTCGAACTCCATGTCGTCGGGCAGTCCGCCAACGTTGTGATGACTCTTAATCTTGGCCGCGTCCTTGGTTCCCGACTCGATGACGTCGGGATACAAGGTGCCCTGGAGCAGGAAGTTGGCGTCGGCAATGCCCTCCGATGCGGCCTCGAACTCACGAATGAAGATCTCGCCAATAGCTTTGCGCTTATCTTCAGGATCTTCGACGCCTTCGAGCTTGTTGAAGAACCGGTCTTCGGCCCGCACATGGATCAGCTCGATGCCTTGGTGACGCTTGAACGTCTCAACGACTTGCTCGCCCTCGTTGGCTCGCATGAGACCGGTATCGACAAACACACAGGTGAGCTGGGCACCAATGGCTTTGTGTACCAGTGCCGCGGCAACGGCCGAGTCGACGCCGCCAGACAATCCACAGATCACACGCCCGGTTCCCACCTGTGCTGCGATCTTCTCGACGGCATCGTCGATGAAGTTGCCCATGGTCCACGTAGGTGAACACTCGGCGATGTCATGCAAGAAGGAACCGAGCACCTCCATGCCGTGGGGTGTGTGCCCGACCTCAGGGTGATACTGCACGCCATAGATCCGACGTTCATGGTTTTCAAGCACTGCAACTGGCGAGGCTTCGGTACTAGCCGTAGCAACAAAGCCCTCGGGAGCTTCAGTGATTGCGTCGAAGTGGCTCATCCACACGCTCTGCTCGGCCGGAAGGCCGGCGAGAAGCTTCGAGTCAGCGCCATCGATGGCCGACATTTCGGTTCGGCCGTATTCGCCTTGTTCGTTACGGCCAACAGTACCGCCGAGCTGATGGGCAATAACTTGTGCGCCGTAACACATACCAAAGATCGGCACGCCGAGATCAAAGATCGCTTGGTCAAGGAGTGGAGCGCCGTCGACATGGACGCTCTTCGGGCCGCCCGACAGCACGATGGCCGCCGGCTTCTTAGCCACAAGTTCGGCGGCAGTGATGTCATGGGGCACGAGTTCGCTGTACACATTGAGCTCGCGAACTCGCCGAGCGATTAGCTGCGCATACTGCGCCCCAAAATCGATAACGAGAACCGTTTCGGCAACTTCGGTGTCCATTGAAATTTGCCCCTCCGGGCCGGTGGTGTTCGCCCGAGACGGGCAGGAGTCAAACCGTCGGCGGCGACTGGGCTAGTTGCCCATTCCGATACCTTGTTCGGTTTGGAGTTTCTTGCCTTCGGTCTGCAGCGCTGGTGCCACCATGACCTCGGCCTTCTGGAAGTCCTTGATGTCGGTGTAACCACAGGTGGCCATCGAGGTACGGAGACCACCGAAGAGATTTACGCGTCCATCGTTTTCGTTGGCTGGCCCGACGAGAATCTGCTCGAGTGAACCACGAACCGTGGTGCGGACCCGAGCGCCTCGAGGAAGGGTTGGATGAAAGGTAGCCATGCCCCAGTGGTAACCACGGCCGGGTGCTTCTTCGGCAGCGGCCAGAGGCGAACCAATCATGACGGCGTCGGCGCCGCAAACGATTGCCTTTGCAACGTCGCCACCGGTACCCATTCCGCCATCGGCGATGACATGGACGTAGACGCCGGTCTCGTCGAGATGACGCATTCGAGCGGCTTTGACGTCGGCGATAGCAGTGGCCTGAGGAACACCGAGACCAAGCACGCCTCGAGTAGTACATGCATGACCGGGGCCGACACCAACGAGCACGCCGGCTGCACCTGTGCGCATGAGGTGGAGGGCAGCCGAGTAGCTTGCGCAACCGCCAACGATGACGGGAATATCGAGCGACCGAACAAAGGTCTTAAGGTTGAGTGGCTCGACCGTTTTCGAGACGTGCTCGGCCGAAACGACAGTGCCTTGAATGACCAGCATGTCGAGCTCGCCAGCCATGATCGCATCGATGTAGGCGGTGGTGCGCTGCGGAGTAATGGACGCACAGGCCACAACGCCAGCGTCTTTGATCTCTTTGATTCGCGCCGTGATGAGCTCGGGCTTTACCGGCTCTTGGTAAAGCTCCTGCATACGAGCGGTGGCCTTTTCGACCGGAAGCTTTGAGATCTCGTGAAGGACCGTGTCGGCATCTTCGTAACGGGTCCACAAACCTTCGAGGTTGAGAACGCCTACGCCACCGAGTTGCCCAAGTTTGATCGCGGTTGCCGGGCTAATTACACCGTCCATCGCCGAGCCCATAAGAGGCAGCTCGAAC
Organism: uncultured Acidimicrobiales bacterium; assembly: GCA_937934655.1. GTDB lineage: Bacteria > Actinomycetota > Acidimicrobiia > Acidimicrobiales > SHLQ01 > CALLQB01. The sequence continues at coordinate 7,681 of CALGZB010000019.1, forward strand.
TTGTAGGCGTCGATCTTCCAGGAGATGTCAACATCTTCGGGGTCGCGCGTTCGGCGGCTTGGCACAATCGCAATGTCGTCGAACCCGTAGGCTCGACGTCCGGACTTGCCCATTCCAATTTCAATCTCGGCCATTGCCTGTCCTTACTGAGGGTCGGACTTCTGACGGTTGGTGGAAAGATTCGACCTTAGTCGCACAGGGGATCTTGGGTAGACGTCGTGCGCCGAATTGTTGGCTGAAAGGCAAATTCTTGGCCGAAAGGCCAGCAGTCTGCTCAGATGTTGAAGCACTCGATGAGCTCGGTCATCCGATGCCGCCAGCCGGGACCGAGGTCAATCGGAGTCTTCCCTAGCCTTACGAGCACCAGGTCGAGCGCTGGCACACAGGTGATCCGCTGCCCTTCGTAGCCGTTGCATGAAAAGGTGCCATGGGCGTCGTCAAGCACCCACCAGTGCTCGCCATACCCTTGGTCGTCCTCAGCGTCCCAGGCATGCATGGTGCGGGCAGCATCCATCCATCCCTCGGGGACAAGACGTTGCCCATCAAAAACGCCATCGCGGAGCGCAAAGAGGCCATACCGGGCAAAATCACGGGTGGTTGCGTGCACGTACGACGATCCGACGAAGGTCCCAGAGTCATCGAAGGTTGGCGTCGCCGAACTCATCCCGAGCGGATCGAACAATCGTTCCTGCAGATAGGTGGCATACGCCTCCGCTCCGCCGAGCGTGTCTCGGATGATTCGGCTCAAGATGTTGGTGGTGCCGCTCGAGTAGTTCCACACGGAATCCGGTTCATGCGCCAAAGGAAGCGCAGCGGCGTAGGCCCCCATATCGGCGGCGCCGGTGCCAAACAGCATGTCGATGACATGCGAAGTATCGCCATCGACGTAGTCCTCGTTCCACGTAAGGCCCGACCGCATCCGAAGTAGATGACGAATCGTGATCGTTTGCCGATCATCGGTCCATTCGGGGATTGGTGCGGGGATATCGGGATTGAGGAGTCCGTCACCAATCATCATGCCGAGAACGGTTTGGGTCATGCTTTTGGCCATCGACCACGAAATCAGCGTGGTTTCGGCGTCGGCGGTGGGGCCGTAGCACTCCGCCACAACCTCACCTCGGTGCACCACCAGCATCGCCAGCGTTTGGCCGTACTCCTCGGGCTGATCGGCCGCGATCCTTGTGGTCAACGCCTCGACCCGACCGGCATCGATCGCCGGATCGAGCGGCCCTTCGGGCCACGAATCGGCGGGCCACGGCACGCCCTCGGGTTGGGTTGGTAGCGGCAGAAGTGGTTTCTTCTTCGCCACTCGGTCGGATTCGTTACTCATTCGCCCCAGCGATCATCAGGTACGTCGGTTACTTCGGCCAGAAACTGTCGCAGGATTGCCGCGGTGGCTCCCCACACGGTGTTTCCGTGCAACTCGAAGAACGTGATCGACCAGTCTTTCTCGCCGCGCCGCCACACCTCTTCTCGCCACACCTCATCGAGAAGGAGCTCATCGAGGGTGACCTCGATCAATTCGCTCACCTCGTCGGGATTCATTTCGAGCGACGGGCGTTCATCGACCACAGCCACGAACGGGTGGATCAGCGACCCGCTACCAACCGTTACGAAGCGATCAAGCTCGCCAAGCATCCTTGGCAGGGCGGGGTCGAGGCCAACTTCTTCATGGGCCTCGCGAAGGGCGGTGTGCCAAAGGCTCTCGTCCTCATCATCCTCACGCCCGCCTGGAAACGCGACCTCAAGGGTATGCGACCGAAGCTTTGGCGACCGCTGGGTCAGAATCATTCGGAGCGCGCCATCCTCGTCGGGATAGAGACACGCAAGCACTGCCGACTGCCCCGATGTCTCTACCGCAGCGCGATTCTTCGGTTGACCCCGTTGAGCAAAGTGGTCGACGATTCGGTCGAGATCGACCTTACGGTCCGACGACGAGAGATGCGACCACGGCGCCGGAGCACCCAGCCGCCAACCGTCTGGCCGTGGGATGTGCTGGGGGCCGCCTCGAGGTGCTGGCCGGTCTTCCATAAGTCCCAGACCCTACCGCCGCCGAAAGCCCAAAGATGAATGGGAAACGGCGCAGAATGGCGAATTTGGGTAAGCCTCGACCACCTTTTCGCCAAAACCACAAAGATCTGGACCGAAAGTGCCGTTAGGAATCACATGCGTCGTTTCTCGCTCTCCCTCACCGTGCTTGCACTACTCGGCACCCTGCTCTCCTTTGCCACACTGGCGGCACCAGCAGCCGGCCAAAACCATGGCGGGGCAATCGTCCCCGACGACCCACGCAACGACACGCCTGTTGTTCTCGATGGCGTGGTCTGGGACAGCGAGCAATGGAACAACATGATCGTCGTGGTCGGTGACTTCGAGCAGGTTGAGGACACCGACGGCACGGTCTACGACCAAGCCAACCTGATGGCCTACGACATCAATACCGGCGACATGATCACCTCGTTCGACCCGCAGATCAACGGGTCAATGAGAGAGGTCGAGGTGGCCGAGGACGGCCTTTCGATCTTCGCCGCTGGAAGCTTCAACACGGTCGACGGGCTCACCCGCAAACGGATCATCAAACTCGATGCGTCAGGCGAGGTAATCCCTGAATTCAACGCAAACATTTCGGCCGAGGTCAACGGACTCGCTGTTGCCGGCGGCAAAGTCTTTGTTGGCGGATCGTTCCTCAAAGTCGAGAACCAGTTGCGCTCAAAGCTTGGCGCCGTCGACGCAGTTACCGGCGATATCGATCCGCTCTTCGACCTGCCCATCACCGACGGCATCGGCAAAAACGGCGGCTACTCGGTGAAGGCGCTCGACATCACGCCTGACGGCAATACCCTTCTCGTTGTCCACACCGGCACCAACGTTGCCGGCGTCGAGCGTGCCGGAGCTGCGCTTATCGATATCAGTGGCACGGTTGCAACGGTGAAGCCATGGCAGACCGACCTCTACCACGACTGGTATCACCGCTGCGCTGGCGGTTACCTGTCACTCCGCGATGGAGAGATCTCGCCTGATGGGTCCTACTTCGTCATCGTGAGCAAGGGCCACGACCGTCCACCGGTTTGCGATACTGCCATTCGTTGGCCAATCGATGGAGCCGCAGGTGTCGAACCCGACTGGATCTCGCGCCACTTCGACAGCGTGTACTCGGTGGGCATCAGCGATACCGCTGTCTACACCGGAGGTCACTTCCGGGTCCAGGAAGCTCCGGGTTCGCCCGATCCCTATCCCGGCGATCAACTCCGCACCTACAACATCGGCAACGTCAACGACGTCGCCGACCTCAGCACCGACATCGTTTGGCGCGACCAGGTTGGCGCCCTCGATCCGGCCACCGGCAAGAGCTTCGACTGGGCGCCAGCAACCAACTCGGCCGGCTGCGTCTGCTCGCTCACCACAATCGACCGCGGCCTCCTGCTCGGCCACGACCGCACGCAGGTGGGCGTGTTCACCACGGGCCGCCATGCCTTCTTCGACTTTGGGTCAGCCACCGACACCGTTCTTCCGGCCCTTAACGTCACGGCTCCGTTTGGCGGCGAGACGCTCGGCCTGCCCGTCTCACTCACCGGCACAGCAAGCGACAACATCGGAGTTACCAAGGTGTACATGACCTTGCGAAGCCGCAATGGTCTTGGCTGGTACCGGTCCGACGGCACATTCGGCGCCTGGGAGAAACATCTGATCTCCCTTTCGAACCCCGGCGCAACGACCACCACTTGGACCGCAACGCCCAACCTTCCCGATGGAGATTTCCGGGCCTACTTCTGGGCAGAGGATCCCGCAGGCAACCGCAGCACACCGAAAGAGCCCGTGCAGTTTTTCGTGTCTTCGGTGGTTGACACGCAGACCCCTACAGCAAACTTCTCCACACCAACTGCGAACCAGGCCGTTGCTGGTCCCGTGGCCTTTACCGGCGTGGCAACCGATGACCAGAGCGTGGAATCGGTCGAGATCGCTATCCGCAACCGTACCAATGGGCTCTGGCTCCAGTCCGACTTCACGTGGGCGACGTCGTGGGATTCGCTGAACGTTCCGCTTCCAGCAACCGGCCCATCGGTGGCGTACACGTTCTCAGTTCTGCTCCCCGCCGGCAGTTATAAAGCCAACGTCATCGCAACCGACAGCGCCGGCAAGAAAACCCCATTCCCCCGCCCAAGCGTAAACTTCACCATCAACTAACCCACCCGAACTCGTACAGGATCTGGTCGCTCCAACAGCCAAAACCTGGACGAGTTCGGCCACCTCTTCGAACTCGCACAGGATCTCGTCGATCTGGCAGCCGAAATGTGGACCAGTTCGGGTTCTGGGCGGGAGTGTCATACCCGTGCGGTGAACTGAATGGATGCGAAACGTATCGAAAGTTCAGATCCGCGGTGCCCGGACTCGCGACATCACTCGACGTCAGCAAAGCCTGATTACCATCGAGCAGCTGCTCGAAACTGGCTGGACGCGTGCGGCCATACGACACGGTATTGCGACCGGGACTATCGAAGCGATCACCCGCCGGGTTTTTCGCATCGCTGGAGCTAGCGAAGGCCCGAGTCAACGAGCGCTCGCCGCAGTACTCGACATAGACCGGCCTGCCGCCGTCTCTCACAGCAGCGCAGCGTTTCTGTGGGACGTCCCAGGTTTCCGACTCGCACCCATCGAGGTCACAACGCAACGAGCCGCTCTTGGGCGAGACTTCCCGCTGGCTCGGCTCCATCTGCCAACGTTCGACGTCACGCCACACATCGTGATTCTTGAAGGCGTGCCAGTCCTTACCCCAATAGCGACAGTTTGGTCGCTCGCTACATCCGGGTCGTATCACCCCAAACGGATCGAGCGAGCCATCGACACGTTGTGGGCTCGGCGGTTACTAACGGGCCGAACATTGGCTGACTCGATCAACATCTTTGGCAAGCGCGGTCGGAGGGGCACCGTCCTCATGCGCGAGCTAGCCGAAGCCCGGCCGCCAGAATTCATCGCCCCCGAGTCAGGTCTTGAGTCACGCTTCCAAGACATCCTTGAGAAGAAGCGAATACGAGGGTTCGTCCGCCAACGAAACCTAGGAAGCGACGTCGAATGGCTTGGCCGAGTCGACTTCGCACACGAGAAACACCGGATCGTTGTCCAGATCGACAGCGATCGATTTCACTCTGCGCTACTCGACCAACAGGCCGACCAACGCCAGACCGCTGCTCTGCTGGCAGCTGGGTGGCAGGTGCTGCGCTTCACCGAATGGCAACTTTGGCAAGACAGCGAGGCTATAACCTCCAAGATACGGCGGGCCCAAGAGCTCGCCCGAGCGGCCTAACCACAGAACTCGTACAGTTCTTGGTCACACCAGCAGCCAAATCCTGTACCGGTTCGATCCCGTTTCCGAAGCCGTACAGGCTCTGGTCGCTCCAGCAGCCAAAACGTGTACCAGTTCGGGAACGGGGGGTGAAAACGACGAGACCCCGCCCTTCCGGGCGGGGTCTCGGTTACTGCTGTACTTCTTTGTCCCCGATGGGGACGAACTTTGGTTGTCCCGAAGGACGACTCCCCGAAGGGATTACTGCCCGAAGGCAGGGTTTACATCATTCCGCCCATGCCACCCATTGGGTCGCCGCCCATAGGCATGCCGCCTGCGCCACCCTCTTCAGGCTTATCAGCGATAAGCACCTCAGTGGTGAGAAGCAAGCTGGCGATGGAGGCTGCGTTCTGCAGCGCTGCACGGGTCACCTTGGCTGGGTCGATGACGCCAGCCTTGATGAGGTCAACGACCTCGCCGGTTGCTGCGTTGAGTCCAAAGCTGCCTTCGGCTGCTTCAACTTCGCGCACCATAACGGCGCCTTCGAGACCAGCGTTGTCAGCGATGAGCTTGGCTGGTGCTTCGAGGGAACGGTAAACGATCTGAGCACCGGTGCTCTCGTCGCCCTTGAGCTTCTTGACGACCTTGGCAACGTCTGCACGTGCCCGAAGCAGAGCGGTACCGCCACCGGCGACCACGCCTTCTTCGATGGCCGCACGAGTTGCCGAGAGGGCGTCTTCGATGCGGTGCTTCTTCTCTTTGAGCTCAACCTCGGTTGCTGCGCCAACCTGCACAACGGCTACGCCGCCTGCAAGCTTGGCGAGACGCTCTTGGAGCTTTTCGCGGTCCCAGTCGGAATCGGTGTTGTCGATTTCGGCACGGATCTGAGCAACACGACCGGTAACGTCGGCCTTTTTGCCTGCGCCTTCGATGATGGTGGTGTTGTCCTTGGTGATTACGACCTTGCGGGCGCTTCCAAGCATGTCGAGTTCGACGTTGTCGAGCTTAAGTCCGACCTCTTCGGCGATGACCTGTCCACCGGTGAGGATGGCCATGTCCTGGAGCATTGCCTTGCGGCGCTCACCGAAACCGGGAGCCTTAACGGCTACCGAGGTGAAGGTTCCACGGATCTTGTTGACAACGAGGGTTGCAAGAGCTTCACCGTCGACATCCTCGGCGAGGATGAGGAGTGGCTTGCCGGACTGCATGACCTTCTCGAGTACGGGAAGCATGTCCTGTACCGAGCTGATTTTGCCCTGGTTGAAGAGGATGTATGGGTCTTCAAGAATTGCTTCTTGACGCTCTGGGTCGCTGACGAAGTACGGCGAAAGGAAGCCCTTGTCGAACTGCATACCCTCGACGAAGTCGAGGTCCATGCCGAAGGTGTTGGACTCTTCAACGGTTACAACGCCGTCTTTGCCGACCTTGTCGATCGCGTCAGCGATGACTTTACCGATGGACTCATCAGCAGCGGAGATTGACGCAACGCTGGCGATCTGAGCCTTCGAGGAAGCTACAGGTACAGCCTGTGCAAGAACCGAAGCAACGGCAGCAGTGGTAGCTGCTTCGATGCCGCGCTTGAGACCCATTGGGTTTGCGCCAGCAGCAACATTGCGGAGACCTTCGCGAACGAGAGCCTGAGCAAGAACGGTTGCGGTAGTGGTTCCGTCACCGGCTACGTCGTTGGTCTTGGTTGCGACCTCTTTGACGAGCTGTGCGCCCATGTTTTCGAAGGCGTCTTCGAGCTCGATCTCACGAGCGATGGATACACCATCGTTGGTGATGGTCGGAGCGCCGAACTTCTTGTCGAGGACAACGTTACGGCCTTTGGGGCCGAGGGTTACCTTGACGGCGTCGGCGAGCTTGTTTACGCCGGCCTCGAGACCGCGGCGGGCCTCGTCATCAAACTTCAGGATTTTTGACATATGTGGGTTCCTTATTTCACGATCGCGAGAACGTCGCGGGCGTTGAGGATGAGCAGGTCTTCGCCGGCCGAGTTAATCTCGGTTCCGCCGTACTTGCTGTAAACAACGGTGTCGCCTTTTGCGACATCCATCTGGATCAGTTCACCCGAGGTCTCGGAACGGCGTCCGGGACCAACGGCAAGGACTTCGCCCTGTTGGGGCTTCTCCTTGGCCGAATCTGGGATGACGAGACCACTAGCAGTGGTCTCTTCGGATTCTGCGGGCCGCACAACAATGCGGTCCTCAAGCGGTTGCAGGTTCATACTTCGCCTCCATGGCGGTTAGCACTCTCAATAAGCGAGTGCTAACTCTACGGAATCACTCCGAAGTAATGCAACGCCAGCGGATGGATTTTGCCATTCATTACATTTCTGCCCCCTGACCAGCGGTCATGAGCTAGCCGGGGACTCAAAAACTAGCCACCCCCTACAACGGCAAATGGCCGGCCGCTGGAGGCGGAATCCAGTGACCGGCCAACCGGGAACGATTAGTTCTCGTCGTCGAGATCTGTGTCAACGACGGGTTCACGTTCGGGCGGGGCCATAGTGGCTGGCGCTGCCGGAATGTTCTTATCGTTTCTCAGTACCGCTCGGTGGTGCTCGAATTCGGCCTGGTTGATCTGTCCGTCCACGAATCGCTGTTGAAGACGATCTAGTGGATTTGCGCCGTGACCGCCGCCGTGACGGTGTGCCCTGAAGCGAGCAACCCGGCTGAGTTCACGGCGAAAGCTGGAGGGAGCTGTCGCCGGTTCGCAGCGGTCCGGAGCGCCAGAAATCCAAGGCCGACCGCCAAGATGGACCCTCCGAGGAATCCGAACACCGCACGCTTCGCTGGGAGTGGCCCGACCGGCTGGCTGAGGACAAAAGGGTCGGTAACCAGTTGGGGCACCAGGGTCGACTGACCAAACAGGTTGATTTGCGCTTGCGCGAGTCGGACCGAATCGATGGCAGCACGTAGCGAGCCCTTCTCCTGGAGCAGCGACGTGAGTTCGGGTGACGTTCCAAGGTCGATCAGATCGGCAATCCTCGCCTCGACCACAGCCAACTCGCTCACTAGCTCAACTTCGAGCTCGTCGTATGCCTCCGCAGCCGGATTGGGCACCGAGGCAGCCGCCTCAGCCTGTGCTAGATACCGAGCGGTGACCGCCTCGACAACCGACAGCGCGATGTCGGGGTCGGCGTCGTGGTACTCGAATTGGAGAATCTGGGTACCGAGAACCTGGCCTGCTTCCCAATTGGATTCGAAGTCGACAATCGGGATGTCGTGGGCGATGGCGATGGGCTCTAACAACGTCCGACTGTTGACTCGTTCGGACTGCGTCTCTACCCAGCTCGAACCCTGGTACTGCACTTGGGACCTCGCCCCAAAGATCGTTGGGCCCGAGTCTGCGATGACATAGGCCAGCTGCGTGCAAGCGATCACAATCGTGAGAGCGCCGAGACCAATCGCAACCAACATCGACGGTGCGGGCCGAGAACGAAACACGGGTTCAAGAGGTGCCATGCCTCAAGTCTGTGAAATCGAAGGCCAGAAGAGTTCAAGATTCTGTGAAGAACCCAGACATGTTTTGTCGAAGCGCCAGCGCAGACCGAGGTCGAGACCAACGACTCATAGCGAAGCGCAGAGAGAGCGAGCCCGCCGAGCGAACGACCAAAAGCAAGGAGTCGAGTCGAAGCGCCAGCGCAGACCGAGGTCGAGACCAACGACTCATAGCGAAGCGCAGAGAGAG
>CALGZB010000020.1 GCA_937934655.1 uncultured Acidimicrobiales bacterium
TGGGTTAAGGCGCTTGGGATGGTGCGTTGTGGGTCATCGTTCACAAAACACCCAGCGGTCATCAACGGATTTTCCGACCTCATCCTCGACATCTTCGGGGCGGAGGTCGGAGCCCACTCTCGCTCGGCGGTGGGCATGAGTTCTTTGCCGTTCGGGATCCCTGTCGAGATTGAGGCCGAAGTTCTCATCAGTTGATGGGCGGCGAGCGGGCGGCCCAAAGGGGCCAGGTTTTAGCTTTCGGCGAGGTTGAGGAGTATCTGTGCGAGCTCTTCCGGACGGGTCATCGGCACCATGTGATTGGTGGCGATCTCGTGATAGTTCCACGCTGATGATTCCTGCGCCCGCCGGGCTGCTTGCCAGAACCCAGAGTCTGGGCTTTCGTTTGGGTCCTTGGTTGCTTTGATGAAGGTTCGCGTAAGGGTTTGCTCTTCGATTGGCTTACCCAACCGCACCGGTTCGGTAAAGGTGCCGACTGGCTGGTTCGAGCGACGAGCATTGGACCACGCGGTGGCTTCTGGCGTACCGAGCTCGCGGGGGAGCGGCGCAATTGCGTGGTCGGTAACCGTATCGAGCAGTTTGCTGGCCATCGGCCCCAGGGTGTCAATAGCGCTTTGGCCATCGTTAGGGATGACCGCATCTAGGTAGAGAATATGGTTCACGCGGTCGGCGAACTCATCGAGCAGTCCGGTGATGACCATTCCGCCGTAGCTAAATCCGAGCAGCACCATGTCGTCGAGGTCTTCGTAGAAGATGGTGTTGCGCACATCTTGGATGTGCGTGCTGAGGTTGATGTCGGCCGACGCGAGATGCGCTCGCTCGCCAATGCCGGTGAGACTTGGGGTGAACACGTGGTGTCCGTGGGCAGCGAGGAGAGGTCGGACGTGCCGGAACCCGTACGACCCGCCCCATGCTCCGTGAACCAGAACGATCGATGTCATAGCCGGACCCTACTTATCGAGGGCCGGTTCGCAGAATTTTGACGGCGTTGCCCTCGACCGGATGAATGAGATGCACGGTGCTTCCTTTGACCTCGGCCCGAAGCCGGTGAGCAATTTTGAAACCTTGGCTCACAAACTCGTCGGCAACCTCGGGATCTGAGAGATCGCCGTTTACCTCATCGAAGAACTGCGCCCAGTCGGCAACGGCGACGATGAGTCGGTTGGATAGTCCGAGCGACTCTGCGGATACGGCCTCGAGTGAGTCTCCCGTTCGCCGCAACAGGGGAGAGGTCCCAACCCGAGCAACCACATTGAATGTGAGGGACTCAGCCATGACAGAAGAGGTTAGATCGTTCTGATGCGCCGGTCGCCGAAGCTGCCATCGCGAAACCTTGGCCATAGCAGGTACTTCGATGGTTCGATGTCGAACTCCGCTTCGACCACAACATTCCTCGATGCGAAGGAGAGCACCTTGGGGTCGTCGATGTCGCATCGAAGGAGTTCTCGTTCGTCTTCGCCGAGAATGGCGAACACAAAGAGGTCGTAGTCGGCTTCGGGAATTCCATCGAGGTCGACATCGATGTCAAGCCGACGGATCTCGGGTTCGAGCAATGCCTGACCTCGGGCCGCTGCAGCGAAATCGATGCCGGCATAGGTTTCAAACTCTGCGAGCGTCCGGACCGACCCGAGGCTGTACTTGCCCAGTGATTCGTGTTCGCCGAGGAGCAGCTGACCAAGGCGGTTTTTGGCGCGACGCTCAGCGTGGGTCATGGCCTTGTCGTGATCGGTCCAATGAAGCGGTTCGCCGTGGTCGTAGCGGTGCCAGACCAAATTCTCGCTCGGATAGAAGAAGTCGTACCCGGATGTATAGGCACGCGCTGCCAGTGCGATTTCTTCGCCGTTGAAATAGCCCTCAGGGTCATAGGGGATCTCTCGGCAAAACGAACCCGGAGCGAAGAGCAGGCCGGCTGCGAGCAACGGAGATTTGCCCGGCTTTGTTTGGTCGTCGGCGACGGTGGTGCATTGTCGGGTCTGGAGGTTCTCGTTGATGCGCTCCAGTCCCAGAACCTGGATCGGGCCCCGCTCGGGGAACGTGTCGTTGCCTGCCCCATCGGTAGTAAAGCCCGGCGGGTACACGGACAGCACCGGTTTCTCAGCGGTTACTTTCAGGCCCTCGAGCATGGCGATCAGCTTCGTGTCCCAGTCGGGCTCGAAACGCATGTGGGCATCAAGTTGGAGGTAATACGTCTCGTCGTTGAACAGGGCTCCGGCCCGAGCCCGAGCCCACGTGCAACCTCGGCTATGGCGGTAGTACACCTCGTCGACGGAGAACCGGGGGTCATCGAGCCACGGATCGAGGTCGTCGAAAGTGCGTTCGTCGTATTGCCAACAGATCCCGAAGCGAAGCCGTTGAGGGGCGGTAGCGGTTGCCAGGGCCGAGGTGATCGTCCGAGGAAGATCGGCGTCCCGGTACGACGCAATGTGGACAAAGATGGTCGGCTCTGCGGGTTGCGCCTGGGCTGTAGGAGGCCCAATGATTTGTTCATCTTGTGCGTACCATCGTCGATGAAACGCCCTCATCGCTTCCGGCTTATCGGTAGCGAAGTGGTAGTGGTACGACCCGGGCACTTGTTTGTGGCCAGCCGACTCGATGGGGCCGTAGTCGAGCATGAGCGACGGTGGCTGGTTGAAGGTGTTGTCGTCGGTGGCGGATCTCCCGGCGTGAAGCCGTGCGACAATCTGATCTGGGGTGTTCGCACTCAGGTGCTGGGCAACCCAGTCAGATATGGCGACGTCGTCGGCATAGTTGAAACCAGCGGAGGTGATTAGCGCTGGTGTGTCGGCTACGAGGCGCTCGGCAAGGTCTCGCGACAGCATCATCGCCGACCCAGAAACCAGCGCCCGTCCCGTTGCTTCAGCGACAAAGGTAGGACCGATGAAAGCATGATCGGTTGGCATGGTCTGGACGTATTCGGCGAGCACCTCTTGATCGATGTAGCTCGAAGCGCAGACCAAAAGGATCGCGTCGTGGTTGTCGCGGTCGAGTAAGTAGCGCAGCGAAAGTAGGCGTTTACGCAGCAGCGAATCGGTTTGATGGGCGACGAGGTCGGAGCAACCTGTGAGAAGCAGATTCCCATGGCGTCGAACCTCGCCGTCTGGCACGGGAGGAAGCGGCCGGCTAGCGAGGTGCTCGAGATCGGTGAGGTCGTGGTCGTCGCAGCCGTTGCCGTAGGTGGTGAACACATCGACATCGGGATGCTCGATCGACGCCCAGGTTTCGCTGATAGCGGAAAGCGATTCGGCGAACACTGGCAGGCGGCAGCCTTGAACGACAACCGCAACGCGTTTGCGACGTTGCTGGGGGTTGCTGCCACGCTCGGGAGTTTTGAATGGAACGGGAGCTCTCCGATTTGAACTGAACCTTTCCAGTACCTCTCGGGCCGGGGCACTCAGCTCAATATGACCAAGATCTCGAAGGCTGTTCGCCTTTTCGAGCTCGGCAAACAGCTCTTTCTGCGTGGACGTTAGGAACGAGTCGGCGAGCTCAGACGGGGTGCTGGACCGATACAGAGCCGGGTCGACGATGGAGTCGACGAGGTCCATCGGGGGCACCGTGAGTCGGCTGTCCTTGAACTGGTCGAGCATCCGCTCGAGGCCCCCCATCGGGTTTGCCAACAACGTCTGGTGCGACACCAAGCTTGTTGGAAGGTTCTCGCTGAGCGGAAGGTTTGCCGCTGCCCGACTGAGTTGAACGTGGTACGCCTCCCAGAGCGCAGCACCAACCGGTAGAGGCGTCTCATCGCGTCGGAAGAGCGAGAGCGCTACCTCTGCTGGGTGCCGAAAAGGAACCGCGAGTCGAGCTGGCGGACCGGTGCGATTTGCGACCGCGTCCCGCCAAGGTTCGAGAGTTAACGCAAGCCGGGGGTCCTTGAGCAGCCACGGCTGGTCGACAATCGCCCGTGCGAGCACCCGCCGAGAACGCCGGAAGAACTCGGCCCGGTTGAGATCCTCAAACCCGGTGTCGATGACCGGCAACACATCGAACCAACTCGCCCCGATCGATGCCAGTAATGCATCGTTGAGGGCGACGAATTCGACGTTCTCCGCGAATCCTCGTGGATTGTCGGGAGCACCGCCGTGCAAAAGCTGTGGAGGGCCGAGATGGGCCCCGGCCGCTTCGAGAAGATGACTCAGCAACGATGTTCCCGATCGATGCATTCCGCCGACAAAATACCCGCTCATGTTTTGTTACCCACACGGCCAGTATGGCGAGTAATCCTCGCAAAATCGAGAGTAATTGAGACTTGTTGAAAGTCGTTCACTGCTCTACTCTCGACCTTGTATATGGCGGCTGCGATGGCGTGGCTCTTCACAAGACCTACTAACGGAAAAGGGCCTCACTATGGGACTCGGCACGGCAGAACTTCTCATTATTCTCGTACTTCTCTTGCTGGTATTTGGCGGCTCGCAAGTTCCTCGTCTGGCTCGGTCACTCGGCCAAGCGCAGAAGGAATTCAGCTCTGGCCTTGAATCTGGCATGAGCGACGAAGACGGCGACGACGACTGACCGGGTCCGGCTCGCTCACGATCACTACCGATCTTGGGCGACTCACCAATAACCGGATAGCTCTCGAAATCGGTGTTGGTCTCGCGGCTCTTACCGGAAGGTCTCTTCGGGTGAGGCCCCAGGCCCTCGCCGGCGCTCCCAACCGGATTGTGGCGGGCGCGTTGCCCGAGACGTCGATATTCGATCACCTCACCGTTCCCGACTTTGTATCGGTCCTTGATTGTGGAGCCGACACCGGATCCAATAGTGGATCCGATATTGCATCCGGCGGGGCACGGCATCTAGATGCGGTGAACCTGGAATGGGATGGGCTCATGAACTGCGCCTGGCATGACGGTTCGTTCGAGGCGGAAGATCTTGCATCCTTTGCCATGGGGCGGACCATCCTCGACCCAGCATCCATACCCGATGCCGAACACATTGAGTTCGCGGGCCGGTTGCTCTCGTTCGCGTCGTTTTTCTTTGCCGTCGGTGAACAAAACACGAACGTGCTGCGCACCGTGCTGCCAGCCGTCGGGCCGCGCCCTGAACTGGTTGCGTTGGCCGATGAACTTGCAACATCGCTTGGGACCTTCAATGTCACACACCTTCGGCGAACCGACCTGCTGAAAGGCCTGTACTCGTACCGGGAAGTCACGGCCGAACAGGTGGTCCGCAACCTCCGATCGGTCTTTGAACGGTCCGAACTTCTCGTCGTGTGCTCCGATGCGCCGGGTCAAGATTCGTTCTTCGATCCGCTTCGCCGAGAGTTCCCCGATGTGATCTTTGCGAACGAGATGCTCCTCGGCGCTCCCAAGTGGCGGGGGAAATTCGACGAACTCCCGGTGCCTGATGAGAATGCTCTAGGAATTCTCAGCCAAGAGTTGGCGGCACACGGAAAGACCTTTGTGGGAACGATCGGGTCGACGTTCACCGGAATGATTCATCGCCGACGGCTTGAGCTCGAACTTGCGGACACGCGCTTTTTGTATACGGCAGACTTCACACCACCGGGCCCTCAGTACGAGGACTGCTGTTTTCAGGAGCAGCATGCCGGACCGTTCTCGTGGAATCGCATTGGTTATGGCATCGGTGGACCCACCCTTTCGTGGTTTCGCGAATGGCCCGAGGCGGCTCGATTTCTATGAGCTCTTCTGAAGGTGTGGTTCTCGACGTGTTTGGTGTGTCGGTTCATCTCGAGGGACCCCCCGAGATCGTTGAGGCAATTGCCGAACACCTTCCTTCATCGGCGGCGGAGAACCAAGAATCGCAAGGCGCTTCTCTTCACTACCGGATCATTCCCAAGAGCCATGGTGCGACGCTATTGGGCCACGAAGTCTCTCGGCCCGACGGCTCTACTCTTGGCAACTTTCGGCAAAAAGATACGGCGGTTCAGGCCGTCGGAAGCGAAATTCACTTCGAGATCGCGTGCTTGAGCTCCTGGGTTTTTGTCCATGCCGGTGTTGTCGCCGTCGACGGGAAAGCGGCGGTGCTCCCCGGCCGCTCCCTGGCCGGCAAATCGACGTTGGTTGCCGCCTTACTCAAGGCCGGTGCCACCTACTACTCCGATGAGTATGCGGTCTTCGGAGACGGCGCACTCGTGCACGCCTACGACCGTCCGCTGCGCTGCCGCAACGCCGACGGCACAGCCACCTTCGTGCATCCCGAGACGGTCACCGACAAGGTCGGAGGAGATCCGGCGGCCGTTGCGCTAGTTGCAGCCATCGAATATCAACCAGGCGAGCAATGGGATGTTTCGACCATGCCGCCGGCTACCGCAGCCCTTCGAGTTGTCGACAACACCGTCCGGGCGCGCGAATTCCCTGGTCCAACGACCAAGGTCGCCGCGTTGTTGGGGGCAACGCAATCCATCGTCGGTGTGCGAGGCGAAGCCGATGAGGCGGCCTCTGAAATTATTGAACTTCTGCAAGCGAGCTCTTCATGAATCAACAACCTTCACCATTCCTGCAGTTCGATGACTTTCTCAGTGCTGAGGCTGTCGAAAAGCTGTTGACCTTTGTGCGCGAACATGAGACCGACCTAGCGCCAAGCAGCGTTCTGACGTCCGGTGAGCGCGACGAAGATCCGATTCGGCGTTCGCAAACGCTCTTTGACCTCGACACGGTGTGGCCGTTGTTCGAGACCCAGCTCACCGGTCTTCTCCCGGCCATGCGGAAAGAGCTGAACGTGGAGCATTTTCATCTCGACCACACCGAACGTCAGCTCACCGTCCACTTCGATGGCGACTTCTTTGGGCCTCACAACGACAACGGTGGCGCAGAGGTAGCGAGTCGATCGCTCACCTACGTGTACTACTTCAACGTTGAGCCCAGGGGGTTTGAGGGCGGCGACCTCTGGATCTACGACTGGTTCGACCAGGACGGGATGGCCATGCAGGGCACGAACCATCAGGTTGTCGAACCGCGACATAACAGCATCGTATTTTTCCCGAGCTGGGTGCACCATGAGGTTCGACCGGTGAAGACGCTCGCCGAGGGACTCGACGGATGCCGAATGACCTTTAATGGCTGGTACCACAACGCTGCAGTCGAAACGCCGCCGGTTATCGAATCCGATCCGGATCGCGTCGTAGAATTGTTGCGACAGAGACTCCCGACGTTCACCGAAGACGGCTTTGCGGTTGTCGAGACTCCCAAGGCGATCCATGATGCGCTTGCGCAGGTGTATTCCGACGGGCTCACCGGCGCGTACGACGAGACCTCCGATCCCGTGTATCTCACTGCGGGAAACCCGAGGTTCATCGACATTGGCAACCTGGGGTACGAGATCGGTGCCGAACTCAAGGAAACCCACGAGGCCTGGGCAAGAATCCCGTTGGAACTCAGCGCGGCCTACGGCATTCGGACCTACCGGCGAGGAAACAAGCTCCGCCGCCACGTTGACCGTTTTGAGACCCACGTCATTAGTTCAGTGGTGCACATCGACCACGAGGCCGAGGTTCCGTGGGCTCTCACGGTCGAGGACCACCATGGGGTGGTGCACGAGGTCTGCCTTGAGCCGGGACAGATGCTGTTGTACGAGAGCGCAGTGTGCGCACATGCGCGACCTGTACCTTTTGAGGGAGATCACTACGGCTCACTCTTCCTGCATTACAAGCCTGTGACCGGGTGGAACTTCACAAAGGATGAAGTTCTTACGCACTAATTTTGGGGTCCACCGTGTCCTGAAGTAGCATGTCGTGCATATTCAGTAGTTGTGAAGCGCAGCTTGTAATGCTGCGCTTCTCCTACTTTCGGCGTGGTTTGAAGATTCGGAGGCCTTTGATGGCTGGTCGTGTTCCTGTTCGTGTTGTTGGTGTGCTCGTAGAGCGGACGGCGGGAGAGGTGGTTGCTTTCGTGCCGGATGCCGGTACCGCGCATGCCCTAAATCCGGCTGCTGCTGGTCTGCTCGAGGCAATCGATGGTGTCCGTGACATTACGTCGTTGGCTGATTCGTTAGCGGTTGGCGTTGATGTTGTGCTCCTCGGGCTTTCGGAGCTCGCTGAGGCTGGGCTGATTTTGCCCGGTGTCGCTCCCGAGGGCGAAACGCCAGAGGAACTCCCAGATTCGATCGATCGACGAATGCTCCTGAAGCGCCTCGGTGTTGGTTCGGCTGCCGCCGTGGCCTTGCCGGTCGTGGAAACGATCGTGATGCCATCGCGGGCGGCCGCCTTGTCGGTTCCGCCGATGACTCCAGTTCCAACGTCGTACCCAACTGCGGTTCCAACGCCTTATCCGACGTCAATCCCTACGCCGATGCCAACGATGGCTCCGGAAGCTCCGTCTGTTGCTCCAACGTCTGCTCCTACTGCTGGGCCGACTCCGGCTCCGCCAGCTCCTGCGCCTCCGGCCCCAGCTCCGTCTGTTGCTCCAACGTCTGCTCCTACTTCGAGTCCGACTCCGGCGCCGCCAGCTCCTGCGCCTCCGGCCCCAGCTCCGACTGGTGCTCCGACTTCGGCTCCGACTGGTGCTCCTACGTCGGCTCCGACTGGTGCTCCTACGTCGGCTCCGACTGGTGCTCCTACGTCGGCTCCGACTGGTGCTCCGACTTCGGCTCCGACTGGTGCTCCGACGTCGGCTCCGACTGGTGCTCCTACGTCGGCTCCGACTGGTGCTCCTACGTCGGCTCCGACTGGTGCTCCGACTTCGGCTCCGACTTCGGCT
>CALGZB010000021.1 GCA_937934655.1 uncultured Acidimicrobiales bacterium
CTCGGCTCGCTCAGTGTCTCGGTCTCAAACGGCGCCGGACTCATGGCCGGCAGATCTTTCGCCGACCAAGCAGACCTAAGCAAGAGCGCCCTAAAGAAGAAGACCCGGCGAGGACTCGGTCGGTAGTTAAAGCGGTAAGAGTGCACAGTCTGCCCGGCGGCTGGCGACGGTGCGAGAACAAGACTGCACCTAGAGGACCTCGAGTGAGTCGAGCCGAAGCGCCAGCAAAGGCCGAGGTTGAAACCAGCGAGACCTACTACCGAGTTGGACACAGCGAGTTGCGAAGCAACTCGGTAAGGGCTTCGCCGCAGGCGAAACCGACGCGAAGCGCCAGCGTAGGCCGAGGTAGAAACCAACGGGTCATAGCGAAGCGAGTGAGCGAAGGCTTGCCGAAGCGAACCAAAGACCAAGAGCTGGGAGTCGAGCCGAAGCGCCAGCGAAGGCCGAAGTTGAAGTCAGCGGGTCATAGCGAAGCGCAGAGAGAGCGAGCTCGCGAGCGAACGACCAAAATCAATGCGCACCCTTTTGCAGGAGTACTGCGGGGACGGTGCGTACGAGGATGAGGATGTCGGTGGCGAGGGTCCAGTTGTCGACGTAGTAGAGGTCGAGCTGTCCGTAGTCGCCGTCGTCGGCGTCGCTACGTCCGTTGACCTGCCACATGCCGGTGATTCCGGGTTGTACCCGAAGGCGGTTGTGGAGGCTTGGGTCCCACTGGTCTCGTTCGGAGGGAAGAGCCGGGCGGGGGCCCACGAGGCTCATTGCGCCGCGGATAACGTTGAAGAGCTGCGGGAGCTCATCGATGGAGGTTTTGCGGAGAAGGCGCCCGGCCTTGGTGATGCGGGGGTCATCTTTGATCTTGAAGAGTGGGCCGGTGGCTTCGTTGAGGTGGCGAACGTTGTCGAGGAGTTCTTCGGCGTTGGTGACCATGGTCCGGAACTTGAGGACCTTGAACAGCTCACCGTCTCGTCCCACACGTTCTTGGGCAAAGAAGATTGGCCCGGGGCTGGTAAGCCGGACTGCAAGTGCTGCCGCCGCCATTACGGGCGAAAGCACGATGACGAGCAGCATTGCGGTGACGACGTCGAAGCCACGTTTGGCTACCGCTCGCCAGCCGTTGCGCTGCACCGGCTCGATGTAGACCATGGGTACTCGGCCAAGCGGACGAATGGTGAGTCGGTCGGATGCGATATCACACAGGGTGGACGAAAGCTCGACGTGGACGCCGTTTTCGGTGAGGGTACGAATCATCCGGTTGGAGGTTCCGATATCCATGGCGGTTGCGGCGATGATGACGCCACCACAGTCGGCGGCTTCAACTGCGGCGAGGGTTTCGCCCACGTCGCGAAGGAGTTCGATGTCGGTGACGTCGCGTCCGCCAGATGCGGCGAGGTGATCCTCGACGAAGCCGACGACCTCGTAGCCGAGGGTTGCGTTGTCGTCGAGCATGTCTTTGACGAGCCAACCCTCGGAGTTTTTTCCGACGATGAGGACTCGGCGAAGCATCCGACCGTTACTTCGGGCCCGTTTGAAGACGAGGCGGGCAACGATTCTTTCGCTTCCAACAACGACGAGCAGGCTTGGGATAGCAATCGCGTACCACGATCGGGCAATTTGAACATCGAAGGCAATGCTGGCAATGCCGATTGCCACGATGGCGAGGAAGACAGCTTTGATGCCGCGCCAACCTTCGTCGATTCCGCGAGTAATGAAACGAGCCTTGTAGAGCGCCTGGTGGGTGAAGGCCATTGGCCAGACCGGGAGGGTTATACCGAGCAGGCCAATGTAAACAGCGGCTGTTGTTGGATCTGTCGGATTGATCCATCCGTTCAGGACAACAGAGATCCAGAGGCCAACGATGACGGCACTGAGGTCGGCAAAGACAACCACAAGTTTGCGGTTGTTCGGCCCGCGGCGCGGTTCGGTGTTGCCCTCGCTCCCAAAAACGTCCGTGCTGGGGTACAGATCGACTTTGTGGAGCGCCCGACCAGTTTCTTTTTCTTCGGCGGCGAGACCCATAGGTAGCTCTCAATAGATAGACCGGCCACGGATGTGGCCTGCTCGCTATTGTTCGACCAAATCGGTTGCCCGCTTGAGCCGGTTTTGCGGGTCTCGCCGGATCAGACCTATTTAGGCGTTTTTCGCTGCCGCGAAGCCGAGTTCGAGGTCGGCGAGAATGTCGTCGATTGATTCGAGACCGACCGAAAGCCGGACGAGACCTGGGTGAACGCCGGCCGACGCCTGCTCGGCTTCGCTGAGCTGAGAGTGGGTGGTGGATCCCGGGTGGATTACCAGGCTTCGCACATCGCCGATATTGGCGACGTGGCTGTGTAGTTCGAGCCCTTCGACGAAGGCCTGACCGGCGGCCTTTCCGCCCTTAATGACAAAGGCGGGGACCGAACCAAAGCCGCGGCCTTCGGTGTACTTTTTGACCCGCTCGTGGTGCTCGCTGCTTGGAAGCCCAGCGAACTGTACCGATTCAACGTCGTCGTGCGCATCGAGGTACTCGGCCACCTTCTGGGCGTTCTCGACATGGCGTTCCATGCGGATGCTGAGGGTCTCGAGCCCTTGAAGGAAGTAGAACGCGTTCTGTGGTGAGAGCGCCGAGCCGAGGTCGCGGAGCATCTGCACGCGCGCCTTGATGATGAAGGCGCCGTGGCCTAGTGCCGGCCAGTAGGAGAGCCCGTGGTAGCTCGGATCGGGTTCGGTGAAGTTGGGGAAACGGTCGCTGGCGCCGAAGTCGAAGGTTCCGCCGTCGATAATGACGCCACCGATCGAGGTGCCGTGTCCGCCGATGAACTTGGTCATGGAGTGCACGACGATGTCGGCGCCCCATTTGAGCGGGTTCATCAGGTACGGCGAGGCGACGGTGTTGTCGATGATGAGCGGCACGCCAACTTCGTGAGCCACTGCCGACACTCCTTCGATGTCGATGCAGTCGTTCTTCGGGTTTCCGATTCCTTCGCCATAGAAGGCTTTGGTGTTTGGGCGGGCGGCGGCGCGCCAAGCGTCGAGGTTGTCGGGGTCATCGACGAAGGAGACCTCGATGCCCATCTTCGGGAGGGTGTAGTGGAACAGGTTGAACGTTCCGCCGTAGAGCGACGTGGAAGAGACGATGTGGTCGCCGGCTTCTGCCAGCGTGAGGATGGCGAGCGTTTCGGCTGCCTGCCCCGAACTGACCGCCAGCGCTCCTGGAAGGCCGATTGCGGTTTCAACGCCGCCTTCGAGGGCTTGGAGGCGTGCTTCGAGCACGGCCTGGGTGGGGTTCATGATGCGGGTGTAGATGTTGCCGACCTCGGCGAGGCCGAAGAGGTTTGCCGCGTGTTCACTGCTCTTAAAGACGAAGGCGCTGGTCTGGTAAATCGGCACAGTTCGAGAACCGGTGTCCGAGTCGGGCACCTGTCCGGAATGAATCTGCCTGGTTTCGAATCCCCACTCGTTACTCATTCGTTTCATTCCCTCTTGTGTTCGCTTGCGAAAAATGTGACTGCGTTCGCCGTTCATCGGCGTTGGCTTCGACCATAAGCGCCTAAACCCGACCAGACAAGTCGTGTTTAAACAGACGGCGTATAATCTAAATGCAGCTGCCAGGATGCCGAAAGAAAACCGTGACGTCCGGCCGGAGAATATCGACCCAACCAACGCGATATATCGGCACGTGGGTAGCGATCTGTGTTGCACCTCTTGTTCTTCAAGCCGTCCTTCTGCAGGACGTCGTGACCTCAGCGGAAACCACGTTTGAGTCGCCGGTCGCCCTCTTCACGCTCGTGCTTATCGCCGCAAGCCTCTGCGTCGTCACCTCGCTTCTGGTGCTCCTACGGGCGGTGTTCTCCTCGACCTTCGAGCTGGTGCCCGTTGGATTGTTCTTCATGGCGGTTTCAGCATTACCGCTAGCCCATGGCCTGCTAACACCAGGGGTTGTCGTTGGCGACAACACGGCCACGATGGGCACAGCGCTCTGGGCAATTCCAGTAGGACTCATCTTTGCCCTCCCAAACCTGCTTCCACCGGCTCAGCGTCGCTCCCTCCTCCCCCGCTACTGGAAACCATGGCTCGCTACCGGACTCGTCGTGATGTTATTCCTCATGGTGATCTCCCTTCTGGAACCGAATTGGTTCCCGGCGTACCGTCCCGGCGGCGATTTCGAACGCATCCTCGCGATCATCTCGATCGTCGGCGTCACCATGTTGTCGTTCCGGCAGGTGCGACTCGCCCAGATTGCCCGGAATAGAGGGCCACTCATCATCGCTGTTGGATATGCGTTCGTCGCCAGCTCCGCAGTGCTCTGGTTTGGCGCCGAGCCATATTCGGCCGGATTCTGGGCCGCTCACCTACTCGATATCACGGGCGTATTCGCAGGCACCCTCGGCGTTCTCGTCGTGTACCGGAAAACCGACGATGTCCGCGAAGCCCTAACGCCGGTACTGCTCTCAGACCCGATGTCGGCGCTCGAACTGGGCCTCGAACCCATCGTTCATGAGTACGTCGCCGATCTTGAAGCCAAGGACACCATCACCCGCGACCACGTCGTACGCACCGCCGAGCTTGCTCTCCTCGTCGGCGAAGAGTTGGGATACGACGGCGATGACCTTCGCCATATCTCCCTCGTGGGGCTCCTTCACGACGTCGGCAAACTCGACATCCCTGACCACATCTTGAACAAGCCCGGCAAACTCACCGACGAAGAGTTCGCCATCATCAAACAACACCCGGTAAGCGGCGCCGACCGTGCGCTCGCTTCCCCGGTGCTGTCACCGCTCTCCCCGGGTATTCGCGGCCACCACGAGCGGGTCGACGGTCGGGGTTATCCCGACCAACTGCGCGGCGACGAGATCCCCATGGCATCTCGAATCGTGGCGGCGTGCGACGCCTTTGATGCAATGGCCAACAGCCGCCAGTACCGAACCGGAATGGGCCGAGACAAAGCGGTGAGCATCCTCCGCGAACACGAAGGGGCCCAGTGGGACGCCGACGTCGTGGAGGCCCTCGTTGCGGTGGTCAGCCGTTTGCCAGCGGCATCGGAAACGCCGAGACTCGACCGGATTGGCCGCGAGATACCAGGCCAAACCGGTGTTGAACGCGTCGGGTGCGATTGTCTGCCCGCCGACCTGATGGTCGCCGGCCACTAGGCCGAGGACTACGGCTGGAGTTTTGCCATGCCGACGGTTCCGGTGCGCTGGATCTGAGAAATCCCAAACGGGCGAAGTCGTTCTTCGAACTCATCAACTCGCGCCGGAGTGTCGCTCAGCGAGATCATCATGTCGTTGGCCCCGGTGTCGAGAACCTCCGCCACATACTCTTCGGCGAGGTCGAATACCGGTTGCCGGTCGTCGGGGGCAACGTCGACGGTGATCATCATAAACTCACGCTGAATAGCGGTGGTCGGGTCGAGCTGACGGATGTCGACAACGTTGATGAGTTTGTCGAGTTGTTTCACGACCTGCTCGAGCGGAGCGGACTCGACATCGACCACGAAGGTAATTCGTGAGAATGCATCATCGTCGGTGGGAGCAACTGCGAGTGACTCGATGTTGAACCCGCGACGGGCGAAGAGTCCGGCTACGCGAGCGAGAACACCAGCCTTGTTCTCGACCTTACAGACGACGGTATGGAATCGATCGGACATATCAGTGCCCTCCCCCGGGTAGCTTGTCGGTCTGGGACGGGTCGACCATCAGTTCGCTGTTTGTTGCGCCGGCGGCGACCATTGGGAATACCTTCTCGCGAGGATCGGTACGGAACTCGACCACGACGGGGCGGTCGTTGACCTCGTTTGCCTCGGCGATCGCTGCATCAACCTCTTCCGGCGACTCGACGCGAATCGCATGACAGCCCATGGCCTCGGCCCACATCTTGTAATCGGGCAGGTCAGGCGAAAGGTAGACCTCGGAGTAACGCTCGTCGTAGAACATCTCCTGCCATTGCTTCACCATGCCGAGGTAGCCGTTGTTCAGCAGGGCAACCTTGATCGGAATGCGCTCCATCGACGCTGTTACGAGCTCTTGGGCGGTCATTTGGAAACAACCATCGCCATCGACGGCCCAGACAGTGCGGTCGGGCATGCCGGCCTTCGCTCCGATGGCGGCAGGGATGGAGAAACCCATCGTGCCGAGGCCACCGGAGTTGATCCAGGTGTAGGGATGTTCGAAGTTCCAGTGTTGGCTCGCCCACATCTGGTGCTGGCCGACGCCGGAGGTAACGATGGTGTCCTCGGGGGAACCATCGCGAAGGCGTTCGAGCACGAACTGGGGCTTGAGCGCATCGCCGGGTGCGGAATCTTCGTACACCAGCGGGAACTTCTCTTGATAGCCCGAAAGGTGCGAGCGCCAGGCGCTTCGGTCGGCCTGATTGGTCGACCCGATAGCCGAGATAAGCGCTTCCATCGCCAGGCGCACGTCGGCCTGAATACCGATGTCGGCGCGGCGGACCTTGCCGAGTTCGGCGGGGTCGATGTCGACATGGATGATCTTGGCATCGGGGGCGAAGCCATCGAGTTTGCCGGTGACCCGGTCGTCGAAGCGGCTGCCGAGAGCGACCAGAAGGTCGGCCTCTTGCATCGACATGACGGCGGTGTAGTTGCCGTGCATACCGGGCATACCCAGGTTGAGTTCGTGACTATCGGGCAGAGCGCCACGGGCCATGAGCGTCGTTACCACTGGGATGCCAACCAGTTCGGCGAGTTCGCGCAGTGCGTCGGCGCCGCGGGCTTTCAGGATTCCGCCGCCGGCGTAGAGTACCGGCCGCTTTGCAGCGCTGATCATTGCGGCTGCTTCGCGGATGAGGTCGAGGTCGGGCTCGACCGTTGGGTTATACCCGGGAAGGTCTGGTGCCGTTGGTTCGACCCACTCAAAGTGCGACGACGGATCGGCCGGGTTTACGATGTTCTTGGGCAAGTCGACCAGCACTGGGCCGGGACGGCCGGTGGTTGCGATGTGGAACGCTTCGTGGATGGTTTGGGGGATGTCGGCGGCATCGGACACCAAGAAGTTGTGCTTGGTGGCCGACATTGTGATGCCGGTGGTGTCGGCTTCTTGGAAGGCGTCGGTGCCGATAGCCGAGTAGGCAACCTGACCGGTGATACAAACCATCGGGACAGAGTCCATGTAGGCGTCGAGCAGCGGCGTGACCATGTTCGTGGCCGCCGGGCCGCTGGTAACGATCGCTACGCCAGGCTTACCGGTCGCGTGCGCGTACCCTTGTGCCATATGGCCGGCGCCTTGTTCGTGGCGCACCAGCACGTGGCGGATCGACGAGGTAATAATCGGGTCATACACCGGAAGAATTGCTCCGCCGGGTAGACCGAACATGATTTCGACACCCTCGAGTTCGAGGGACCGAATGAGGGCGTCACCACCGTTTGTCATCATGGCACTTCTGCGACTTTCCCGACCGCTGCGTTGGCGAGGTCGTTAGTTTCGAAAACTCTGCTCGTATTGCTACTCAGTTACTTCTCTGGCCTGGTGAGAGGAACCCGACGAATTGACCCCGAAAACTACGAGAGCCTCCCAGATGGGAGGCTCAGGCACACGATCGGGGGCGAACGCGTGCTAGGTAACTACCACAACAAGCACTCGAGGAAGAAGGAGAGGCGTTCCGTTCATTGAATGACACTATAGCCAGCCAATCATCGTCGCGCCGAGGCGTGTACGCAGGATCCTTCAATCCGCCCACAATTGCGCATGTCGCCATCGCCCACGTGGCGTTGAAACAATGCCGTCTCGACTCGGTGACGTTCGCTGTTTCTGAGCGCGCTCTGGCGAAAGAAGCCGCCGATGCTGGGAATCGTCCACGGATGATCGACCGCATCGCGGTTCTGCGTCAGCTGGTTGATGAAAACCCCGGTTTCGAACTCCTGATCACCCCGAAGCAGCTCATCGTCGAAATCGCCGAAGGGTTCGACGTTGTGGTGATGGGAGCGGATAAATGGACACAAATTCAGGACCCGGTGTTCTACGGCAACGACCCGGCCAGACGAGACCAAGCCATGAACGACTTACCCGACGTCGCTCTCATCCCTCGCCCACCGCTATCGACCGGCGATGCCTCCACCCTCAAGCTGAGTGCTGATGTTGCCGCGCTCATCGACCGGGTTTCATCGAGCCGCGCCCGCTCTGGCGAACATGAGTTGATGGTCGAGGCGGCAAAGGCATTCGATGCCCGGACGGGTGCCTGGACCGACCCACAACGGTACGAACGCTGGATTGCGGAACAGTCGGAATAGTTATGCGGCCGGGTCCGGCGTTGCCATACGAGCGGGTGATTGACGAACCAGCGACTGCGAGCCGTCGAACACCGTGACCTGATCGCCACCCACGCGTTTTGCGAGGTACATACAGATATCTGCTCTATCGAGCAGAACGTCTCGAGTGGTCCCCTCCTCATGGATGGCAATACCGACACTGGCCCGAATGTTTGCGATCCCGCCAGCGACAGCGATGGGTTCCTTAATTCGGGCGCAGATGGCGTTACCTAATTCGAGCGGGGCTCCCGCTCGAGGCGGACCGGTGACAAGAACAACAAATTCATCACCACCAAGGCGAGCGACAACACCGTTGCGAGGGGTAAGTGACTTCAGGCGTTCAGCAACGACCCGAAGCACCTGATCGCCAGCCTCATGGCCATACTCATCATTGGCAGCCTTGAAGCCGTCTAGGTCAAGAAAGAGCAACGCAATGGTTTCCACCGCCGGGTCGTAGCGGGCCACCCATTCACCCATGCGGCCAATTACATTGAGTCGGTTTGGGAGTCCGGTCAACACATCGTGGTTGGCCTGATATGCCAGCGCTTCTGAACGCTTGGTGACGTCTTGAAACACCCGTGCTGCCGCCAGCGAAACGCTGGCCTGAGCAACGAGGGCTTCACAAGCTGCCAGCGACTCAGCGTCAGCGATAGGGTCGTCGGACCAGACTCGTAGAACGATTCGACCAAGCGGGTCGAGCGGTAGTCCAGCCGCCGAACCAACGCCGAGGTCATGCAATTTTTGGCAGGTGGCACCATCGCCCGTCTGGTCAAAAACAACCGTTTCGTTGGAACCGAGCACCCGGTCGGAGAGAAATTCCGGTGGCGCCGACTTCGCAACCCCGAGGACGGCGTGGCCGGTTGACCAACTACCACTTACGGCCTCGACCCACGTGACGTCGGCGCCGAGAAAGCCAATGGCCTGACTCGCCTTCAGCAGACTCTCGTAGACCGCTGACGCGTCTTCGCTACCCATTGAACGGGCGGCAACCGTCACCTGATGCAGCTGTTCCGCTCGTCGCTCAGCTACTTCGTTTGCATCATGGGCCGCCTCGATCTCTTGGCGGAAGTGCGAGCCCAGATACAGCGCTGGCACAGCGATGAGCAACACCGCAAAGAGTTGTTGGTAAGCGAGATACAGCGTGTTCGACGTTTCGCTGGCCGCTGCGGTGCCAAGTCGTAAACCTAGAGCAACATAGGAAATGCTGGCTGCGAACCATGCAGCCCCAGCGCCCTTGGCGGCGAACCGGTTCCAGCCCGTCGTGACCGGCAGCATGAGGGCGACCCAGGCAAGCGGCGTGGTCTCGGCCTCAAGGGTGAACATCACGACGAGAGCGAGCACGACGTCGGCGCCGATCTGAAGCCCGCCGAGAAGATTCGTGAGGTGCGGCATCTTCACCCGGAACCGCACGTTCACCACGTTGATCACGACGACGCCAACAGAGACCACGGCGGCAAGGGTTAGAGAGCTGGTTGCGATTCCGTCGAACCCACCACGCAATGCTGCGGAGCCCACAAGCACGAGTCCGAGCAGCACACGCACAGCCAAGAGGGCGCGGTCGATGATGCCTTCCGAGACCGCTCCTGTGCGGGCGCGGTCCGATACGTCGTCGCTTCGTTCTTTGTCGAAGGCGCCAAGCAGTGAGCGAGTCATACCCCACGTTCAACGGCATCTCGGCTCGACTCGTTGAGCAAAAATCAAGATTTGCGAGTCATTGCGGGTATTGCCCGAAATGTGTTGATTACGTCCGTACGCAGAATTGCTCAATCTGGCATCGATTCTGGTCGTTACTTCTGGGTATGGCCCGAAAGGTTCACGTCACCAACGACGTTGCGAACGATGACAAGAGTCTTAGAACTGCGGTGATCGTTACGTTGATCGCTGGTCTGACGCTCGTCTTACTGTCGACCGCCGTGTTCTCGCTCGCGGCAACAACTCGGTCGCTCAGCACCGATGCCGAGAATCTTCACACGGCCGACGAGTCACTGCGAGCTGCCACCACGGCACGAGCTCAGCTTGCCCTTGGCCTGCACGGTTCCCGCGTCGACAGCCGTATCGGAAGCGACTCTTCGTCGTCGGTCTCCGCATCGGTCAACGAAGCCGAACTCGCCCTCGGAGGATTTGAACAATCAATCGCTCTCCTGGACGACACCGACCTCGTAGAGCCAGCTCAAGCCTTCCTCGACGCAGCCAGGGCCAGTGTCGAATCCATACGGGTGACCTCAAGCGAATCCGACCAGAACAGTGCCGACGCTGCCCTCAACGATTCCTACTCAACCTTGATCGAACAACTCACTGGTGAACGCGAACGGCTTCTCGGCTCCGTCGCCGAAGCCGATCGACGGATGGGAACGCTCGGCAACTTGGCCAGCTTCGTCGTCGCCTTTCTCTTGCCCACGTCGGCAATCTCCATCTATCGACAGCTCGCTCGTCGCCCCCGTCGCCAGGTCGAACTCGAACATGAACTGGCCGTCGAACGTCGAGCCACCCGCGATCGCTCTGACGCATTCCGTCTTGGGCTCTCGCAGTTCGATGCCCAGGTCGAAAACGGCGATCCGCGACGGCTCGTTGCCGAGGCGCGCCGCCTGAGCGCTGCCACCTCACTTGTTTATGGTCAATTCACCTACGACGTCGCCCGAGTGCCTCTTGGCGAGACACTCGCAACGTTCAGCGACGCAGCACCCGAACATCTTGCGTGTGACTGGACCTCGGAAGAGATCTCCGTGCTCATTGATCAAACCGCTCTGGCGCTAGCGATCGACACGCTCGTCGAAAGCGCCGGTTCACGCGGGGCGTCTCGGGTTCACCTTGCCGGGCGGGCAACCCCTGCCGCGGGCCGGATCGATGTTCTCTCCGACGCCGAGCCACTCGGGGCGCAACTCATCGTCGAGGCCTTTCTCAAGCCAACAGAACTCACCGCAGCCACCGACCAACAGTTGCGTGGTCTCATCTTGGCTCGAACGCTTCTCGAAGGCATGGGTGCTCGCATTGAGCATGTCGCCACCAACGGGCATGAGAAATTTGAGATAACTGTTCCACGAGCCGTTCGTGCAGCAGTGGCCGCGCCGAC
>CALGZB010000022.1 GCA_937934655.1 uncultured Acidimicrobiales bacterium
ACTGCTCGAAGGTGTCGGAGAGGATGATGACCTGGGTCCGCTCGCGAAGCTCGTCGAGGAATGCACAAGCGTCGGGCAGAGCGTCGAGTCCGTCGATGACGTCGTTGATGTACGACATGGTGATGCGGTGTTCGGCCAGCAGGGCGAGGCGGCCTTTCATGAGCACGTCGTAGTCGGGCTCGTCGCGTGTGGTGCGCTGCAACTCGGGAATCCCGGTGGCCTCGGCGATAGCGACCCAGACTTCGGGGATTAGGACACCTTCGGCGTCAAGGGCGACAAGGGTTTGTTGCTGGCTCACAGAGAATCATTCTGGCGTCTCCGCGGCGTAGGCAACGTATTTTGATGGGGTGAATCTCTGCAGCCGTTGCCGTTAGTTCGTGCGGGGCCGATGCGTGCGATCCATAAACGCTTCAAGAGCGTCGATCACATCGGATACCAGCCAGACGCGGTTCCTGCGTGCTTTCGAGTTGGCATGCAACACCCCAGCTTCGACCAACTGATTGATTCCCACTCGTGCGCGGTCAGCGCTCATCTCGAGTTCGGAGCTGACGAACGCAGCGCTGATCGCCGGGGACCGAAGAGCGAGCTCCAGTACTTCCCACACCGCAGCGTCTGAGCGTGCGGTAATTCGCGTGCGCCATTCCTCGTGGATTTCGATGAGATCATCGACGAGTTGCTGAGCATTGGCGGCTGTAGCGAAGGCGGCGCTGGTGAACGCGGCCACGATCGGTGCGATGTCGCCCGCCCGATAGCCGGTCAGGGCATCGAAGTATCGGCGGGTGTCGGTTAGTAGCCCCGCCGACACTGGGAGCACGCTGTCGCGGGTGAGGCCGCTGGTTCGCAGCATTTGCTGGATGATGACTCGGCCGGTCCGTCCGTTGCCGTCGGCGAACGGATGGATGTTTTCGAAATGGGCGTGCGCTATCGCTATGTGGGCGAGTCGGCCTAGGTCGTGGCGGTTGGAGAACGCTGCCCAGTCATCGAGCGCAGCGGCTACTCGCTCATGGTGCGGCGCGACGTAGTCGGCGCTGTGCGGGGAGTAGTTGGTGCCGCCTATCCAGACCTGTTCTTGGCGGTACCCCACGAGCCTCGGGCTGTGTTCCTCAAGGAGAATTCGCTGGATCTCGGCGACTTCATCCACCGTGATGTCGCCTTCGCGTTGCATGGCTTGGTTCAAGGTGGCGACGTTGGCGGAGATTGCTTCGGCGTTGCTTGTTGCTCGTCCCGTTTTGGGTAGATGCTCGGCGAGGGCGATTGAAGCGGCGGTCGCCGAGAGGTTCTCGATACGCGACGATGCAACAGCTTCTGTCCGTAGAGCAATGACGGCGAATCCGGAAAGGGTGGCCCCGACGGTGGCATCGAACCGCTCGATGGTCGCTTCGGCTTCGGCGAGGTCGGCGATGAGTTCGCCTGGGAGCTCGATGGTTTCGATATCGGCGATGTTTGGGAGAACGGCGGCTTCGTACGTGGGGAGGATCTTGGCCCGCTGGCGACCCGAGACCCCGCTTGGGGGGCTGGTCCATGGGCGTGTTTCGGTCGTCGAGGTGGGCCATCGACTGCTGTCTAGAGGTTTCGGATCCCCGGGCATGATTCCATCATACCTAGAGATGTCTATTTAAGTCCGTGTATGGAACCCAGTACTGTTAGGCATAGCGTGAAACTGCAGGGCAGAGGTGGTAGTAGGGCGCGGTCTGGGTTTTAGGCGAGATCGACGATGAGGGGAGCGTGGTCCGATGGCTTTGCATCTTCTCCGCTGGAGGTCATCGACTCGGCTGACACGACGACCGGATCGCGGGCATCTCGGTCGACCCACACTCCGGTGACTCGACGGTCGAGCGTTGGCGAAGCGAGAGCTAGGTCGATTCGCAGACCCTTGTCCTTGGCAAACTGGGTCCCGACGTAATTCCACCAGGTGAACATCGAAGAATCGGGGAACCGACTGCGGGCCGCGTCGACAAGGCCGAGCTCGATGATCTTCTCCACGCCCAGTCGCTCTTCGGGCGTTGCGTGCTTTTTGTTGTGCCAGCGCTTGGCGTCGTAGAAGTCGACGTCGGCCCGGCCCACGTTGAAGTCGCCGGCGACGAGGCTTACTCCGTCGGCGGCGTTGCGGGATGAGAGGTCGGCCCGAAGCCGATCGAGCCAGAGCAGCTTGTAGACGAAATGTGGATCATCCTTGCTTCGACCGTTCGGCACATATACCGACCAGCATCGAATCCCACCGCAGGTCGCCGCGATAAGCCGAGGTTCGTCGAATTGTTCGGGGAGGGGCCCTTCGAGTCCACGAACCACGTCGTCGATTCCGACCCGGCTAACAATGGCCACCCCGTTCCACTGGTTCGTGCCGTGGTGGGCGACCTCGTAGCCCAAAGCGGCCAACTCGTCGACCGGAACAGCGCTGTCGCCGCACTTCGTTTCCTGAAGGAGTGCGACATCGACCTGGCGATCGTCGAGCCATCGCAGGAGCTGCGGCGACCGGGATCGAAGCGAGTTGACGTTCCAGGTGGCGATCCGCACGCCGCCACCGTAGCGGTCGCCCGCCAGCGTTCGCGCAGTTACCCGACGCTGTTGCCGAGTTCCTCGAACGCCTGGGTGAGGCGGGTAACGAGCGACTCTTCGCCTGTGCGGAGCCATGCCCGTGGGTCGTACTTCTTCTTGTTAGGCGAGTCGGGGCCATCGGGGTTCCCGATCTGGCCTTGCAGGTAATCGTGGTTGGCCGATTCGTAGTTGCGAATGCCATCCCAGAACGCCCACTGAAGATCGGTATCGATGTTCATCTTGATGACGCCATAGGAGATCGCCTCGGCAATCTCGGCAGCCGACGAGCCCGAGCCGCCATGGAACACGAAGTTGACCGGATTGGCGTCGGTGCCGTGTTTCTCCTGGATGTGAGTTTGGGAGTCGCGCAGGATGGTGGGGGTGAGCTGGACGTTGCCGGGCTTGTACACACCGTGCACGTTGCCGAAGGCGGCTGCGATGGTGAAGCGATCGGAGACTTCCGACAGTTGCTCGTAGGCGTAGGCCACTTCTTCAGGCTTGCTGTAGAGATCTTCGGGCTTCGCGTCGGAGTTATCGACACCGTCCTCTTCGCCGCCGGTGATACCCAGCTCGATCTCGAGGGTCATGCCCAGCGGTTCCATGCGCTTGAGGTAGTCGACGCAGATGCTGATGTTCTCTTCGATGGATTCTTCGGAAAGGTCGAGCATGTGCGAGCTGAAGAGCGGCTCGCCGTTTGCTGCGAAGTACTCCTCGCTGGCGTCAAGCATGCCGTCGATCCAGGGCAGCAGTTTCTTGGCGGCATGGTCGGTGTGGAGAATGACGTGAGCGCCGTAGTGAGGCGCAAGCGATCGAACATGCAGTGCACCGGCGATGGATCCGGCGATCGATGCGTTGATGTCGCCGCCAAGTCCCTTGCCGGCGTTGAATGCGCCGCCACCGTTGGAGAACTGAATGATGACCGGGGCGTTCACGGCGCCGGCGGTTTCCATCACGGCGTTCATGGTGTTACTGCCGATGCAGTTCGCGGCCGGGAGGGCGAAGCCTTCAGCTTTGGCTTGGGAGAAGACGGTTTGAACGGCTTCGCCGGTGAGGACGCCTTGGGGCAGGTCAGAGATGCTCATAGTTCATAGATCCTAGGCGCTTCGGCTTGGCCTAGAGGTCACACTCAAACCTTGGCCGTACGGAAGGTGGATTGGTGGTGTTTGCCGCAGGCACGGCAGGAAGGATCAGATCAAGCGTTTCCGCAGCGGCCTCTCTCTGAGGGGCATCGAGATCAGAGACCAGCTCAGAGGTCCAAATTGGCTTGTGCCTTCGGGCAGATTCGAACTGCCGCACACGGTTTAGTGCACTTCGTCGCCCCACCGGACTGGGCTGTTGACCGGCGGTCGAAGGCGTTGCTTTTAGAGTCTCGTCACATCTAGCAGTCGATGGCGGCCTGAATCGCGGCGCATGCTTCGGCCTGCCGGGCCGGATGTAGTTCGCAGATCTGGTCGACTAGGTAGGCCTTGGGGACGACTCTGAGGTTGTCGAAGCTGGCGACGCAGTCGGTGGGCATGCCGTCGTCGGCTCCGAGTCGTAGTTCGGTGGGGATGTCTCTGATTGTGCGGGTGACGGGTGCTGCGAGGACGCTGTTCAGGACAGGGATGGCGGCGGATCGGGTCATGATGAGGAACGGGCGGCGGCCGACGTCTTCAATTTCGCCCCACCAGATCTGCCCTCGGTCTGGCGTTGTCACCATGGTTCGTCGAGGATTGATTCGCGTAAGGATGCGAGCGCTGCGTGCTCTTCGGTTTCTGTGGGTGGTTGCCGTTTGTAGCCGTCGACCACTGCGCGGTCGGTGCGCCGTTGGTTTTCGAGTCTCACGATGGCTTCGATGCCGGCTCGAACCGCAGCGGCCCGGCTTTCGTAAGCTCCGCTTTTGACGAGTTCGTCGAGCTCGGAGAGGAGCGGCTCGGGTAGTCGTACGGCTATCTGTTCGGTTGCCATACAACCAGCATACCGAAACGGGATGCTGAATGGTATGCAATCCGAGCAGTCGGCGCGACGTGGGTGAAGAGCATTACGTCGTAGCGGCGCAAAGTGGCGGTGTCGACGGTGAAGAAGTCGCACGAGAGATCCAAAACGTACTTGTGCCCTCGGGCAGATTCGAACTGCCGCACACGGTTTAGGAAACCATAGGTGTATCGCGGCGTTTTGCCTGCTCAGCGACCTGCACTTACTCTAATCGGGTGCTAGTACCCACAGAGTACCCACAGATATGAGTGAACGTCCGGTAGAAGACGTGAAGATCTGGGGCGTCCAAGATCGGCGCTCTAGTGGCAAGTATGCACGACCCTGGATCGTCAGGTGGCGAGTAGACGACAAGACCTTCAACCGACACCACC
>CALGZB010000023.1 GCA_937934655.1 uncultured Acidimicrobiales bacterium
GTCTCTCATAAAGAGGCGATCAAGCAGATGCGATCGAACGTCGACGTGCTCACCCTTACCGCAACGCCGATTCCGCGAACGCTCGAGATGAGTCTCACCGGAATCCGCGACCTGAGTCTTCTCAACACGCCCCCTGCCGACCGCCAACCAATCCTCACCTACGTGGGCGAGTACGACGATCGGGCCGTCGCAGAAGCAATCCGTCGCGAACTCCTTCGTGAAGGCCAAGTGTTCTTCGTGCACAACCGGGTGATGGACATCGAACATGTCGCGGCCCAACTCAAAGAGCTCGTACCAGAGGCTCGGATAGCGGTCGCACACGGAAAGATGGACGAGGGCTCGCTCGAACGCGTCGTCATCGACTTCTCCGAAGCCGAATACGACGTGCTGGTCTGCACGACAATTATCGAGTCC
The DNA here is from genome assembly GCA_937934655.1 of uncultured Acidimicrobiales bacterium. GTDB lineage: Bacteria > Actinomycetota > Acidimicrobiia > Acidimicrobiales > SHLQ01 > CALLQB01. The sequence continues at coordinate 415 of CALGZB010000023.1, forward strand.
GGTATCGACATGCCCTCGGTGAATACGCTCGTCGTCGACCGGGCTGACCGGCTTGGCCTCGGCCAGTTACATCAGCTCCGTGGCCGGGTGGGTCGGTCAGGCCAGCGGGCATACGCCTATCTCTTCACGCCGCCCGACAAGGTGCTGAGCGAAGAAGCCTACGAACGGCTGAAGACCATCGGTGAGGCCACCGAGTTGGGTTCCGGTTTTAAAATCGCCATGCGAGATCTGGAAATTCGCGGCGCCGGCAACATGCTCGGTACCGGCCAGTCTGGGCATATCGCGGCAGTTGGCTACGACCTGTACTGCCAGATGGTGACCGACGCTGTGTCTGAGCTCAAGGGCGAGACGCGGCCAGAGATCATCGAGATCACCATCGACCTCCCGCTCCCGGCGTTTCTTCCCGAGGACTATGTCAGCCGAGAAGAACATCGACTCGGTGCCTACCGGCGGCTGGCATCGGTCACCACGTCTGAGCAGGTCGCTGATATCCGCACCGAGTGGGAAGACCGCTATGGGCCGCTTCCCGAACCGGCCGAAGCCCTTCTCGATGCTGCCCAGCTACGGGCGGCATCGCACTACTACGGCATTCGCGACATCACGGTCACGAAGGGTCCCGGCTTCGGTGGACCAGCCTTTGTTGCCCGGGTATCCCCGGTGTCCTTGCCGACGAGCAAACAGATTCGAATCGACCGGCTCTACGGCGAGTCGGTCTTCAAGCCCGACTCGCAACTTCTGTCGCTTGCGTTCAAAAAGAAGGGTGACCTGGTCAACCAGATCTTGAAGGCATTTGAGGACCTCCTGCCCGATCCGGATGAGGCCGTCGAAGAGTAGCGAGCAGAGAATCCCCGGCCGCCGACGGCAACACGGCCCGTGCGGCCTAAGATTGACCCTTGTGAAACGCACATTGTTCTCCGTTGTATGGGCCACCCTCTTTGGCCTTCTTGCCGCTGCCTGCGGCTCTGGTGTTGGGGCAGGCGGTGCCGCCATCGAATTCGGCGGACAAACGCTGCCTCGGTCCGAGGTAAGTGACTTCGCAGGTGTCTTCGGAACACTCGGCGCAGAGGCCGGAGCGGTAGCCCCCGAAGCTAACCCGACCCTTATCGCCCAGAGCCTCGAGTTCTTTGCCGCAAGTGCAGCGATTGAAGACGCGATGTCTGGCGAGATCACCGCCGAAGACCGCGACGGCGGAAAGATGTGGGCCGAAAGCACATTCCCGCAGGTCGCCGAGGACACGGTCCTGTTCGAACGGCTGTCCGGGTACTGGGCGAGTCGGCTCGCGATCTCCGAAACCGAAATGAGGGCCCGTCTCGAAATCATCAACGCCGATCAGGGCGAGCAGGTCTGTGCATCGCACATCCTCGTCGCCGACGAAGCGCAAGCGCTCGACCTCATTAGCCAAGTTGAGGGCGGCGCCGACTTCGCTGGTCTTGCCGCAGAGTTCTCTACCGATACCGGTAGCGGCGCCCAGGGCGGATCGCTCGGTTGTGTCCCTGAGGGGCAGTACGTGCCGGAGTTTGAAGCAGCGGTCTGGCAAGGCGCTGAAGGCGACCTCCTTGGTCCAATCGAAACGCAGTTTGGTTTCCATGTGATTCTCCACGAAGGATTCACCGAAGGTGGGTTCGAGTACGAGGACGTGCAGGCTGACCTTCGCGACGCAGTGTTCAATGACCGCATTGGTCAATCGCTCATCGGCGCCAACGTGCAGCTCGACCCTCGCTACGGGACTTGGAACTCTGATGAGGGCACGATCGCCCTGCCCGAAGGCGCCGAGGTTGAAGGTGAAGGCGACGATGGTGCCGACCTCGACCTTCCCATCGGTGAATAGAGCTCGATGACGATTGTCGGAGTCGCTGACTCAGATGCAGCAACGCGGCGCCCAGCGGCGACCGAGTTTCTGATCTGCGGCTCGTCAGCTTCGACGATGCGGGGTTCGCTTGAGTCGCTCGGGGTCGCCGTGTTCGACCCTTCGGGAATTCATGCCCGGCTGGTCGACGCCAACGGCGGAATGTCGGACGAGTCCATACAACTTCGAGTCCCGATCGTTCCTGGCTCGGTGTGGACTCGGCTCACCCAAGTGGTGAGTAAGCAGCGTTCCGAGTCGGTGTGCTGGGCGGTTGTCGCCGACGACCTTTCCCTGTTCGTGCCTCTCTGGAAGCACCTGATGCCCGGGGCGCACATCGTTGTGCCGCCCATGGATGCTGCGCAAACCGTGAAAGACCTCCTGCATGTCTGAGGCCGAGATCGAAGCTCTTCGAACCGAGGTTCGAGTACTGCGGGCCAAACTGGCAGAGCTCGAACACCAACACGGCTTGGCTCAGAAACGGAAGCAGCGTCGGATCGATGCACTCACCGAAGAGCTGCGCACCGCGGGCCTCAACTCGTTGTGATCGCTGTCTTCGGCGGTGGATCCGGCGTGGTTCCCTCGCCGCTTCCGGCCGCCCTGGCCCACCAGTTCGAGGGCGCCGATGCCCTTGTGGTGCTCGACCCGTTGGCGTTTCCCTTTGAGTCGCTCCCTTTCGAATCAGGCCCGCTTCCGCTGGTCTTGCGATTCGACACCGATATCACCGATACCCCCGCCGAAATTTGGGAGCAGCTCGGCGAGGTGGTGCTGTCGAAGCTCACCGCCGATGAGGTTGTGGTGGCCCCCGACGACGTCATTGACATGTTGCGTAGCGAGCCGCAGTTTGGGGCCTCGACCGGTCGAGTGTCGTCCATTAGCGCCGACGGCGCGGTGGAGCTTGCGGCGATGATCGATGCCGCCCAGGTCGCTCGGCATCGCACTGTGCGGCAGTTGGCGGCGACCTTGATCTCGGCAGCGGTCGCCGAAGTCCCCAGCGGCCGCCAGCCAGAGTTGGCCTGGGTCGACGGCGGCGCTGGGTTCTTGTCGTCGGAACTTGCGGCAACATCGGTTTCAGCCGAACACCAAGCCATCGATATCGCTCTGGTCAGTTTTGCTCTTTCAGGGCAGTCAGCCAAGGAACAGCGGGCAACGGTTGAAGCACTCTGGGAGTTTCTCCGACCGGGCGGATCTTTCATCGTTATCGACTCGCTCAACGAGGTCGAGATGACCCCTCCGCTGTCGGTCGATTCGTTTCTCGAAGTCGTCGCCGTGGCGTCCGACCGACAAGCGGTTCTCGCCGACGTCACCACGATCGAACACCACAGCATGTCTGCAGTGGGTATCCGGCTCCAGAAGCTCGGCGGGTTTGCTGCAGCCGAGCCTGTCCGTGAGCCACGCAACAAGCAGCCGGTATTCATTCTGGCGAACGATGTTGTTCCGGGGCTTGGTATGCCGACGGCTGCTCCTGGCCTTCGAGCAGCAGGGCTACGAGCTGGACTTCGAGCCAACCACATCGACACCACCTTGGTTACCCCAGTGGGCAACCGTCCTTCGCCGTGGCGAAGCGCCATTCCAGCCCCGGCACACGCCGATACCGCTGTGGTCCGGCCCGTCGATCTTCGAACCTTTCTGACAAACCGGGCGCCGGCCACCGTCGTCATCACCACTAGCAACTTCTTTGACTTGGTCAACGGAATCGACGGCATCGACGTGGTCTTTGACCTTTTTGCGCCAAAGGTCTTGGAACTTGCGTGCAGCGTCCCGCCAGCGTCCGAGGATGCGATCGACCGCCTCCGTGAGCGAAAGGTCCAAGCACTGGCCGGAGCATCGGCGTATGTGGTCAACGGCGAGAAGAAACGACCGTACCTTCAAGGGTGGCTCAGCGATGCTGGAGTCGACCCCGACACCGCACGTATTGTCGGCACAAAAATGGCGATCCAGGGAACGGAATCGACGGCGCCTGCCGTGTCATCGGGAGGCCCGCTTCGGTTGGCAACGACCGGTTACGTGCAACGTTGGAGCCAGCCCGGCACATGGCTGGAAGCGGTGACGAGCAAGCTATCGAACGACATGGTGCTCAGTACCGTCCTGGCGACTCACTGGGGCGAGCGCGCACAAGTATCTTCGCCCACCTTCGAGCTGTTCGACGCGAACCCGTGGGTTCGAAATGTCCCGCCGATGGAGTTCGAGGCCTTCGCAGCGTTTCTCGCCAGCCAGCATGTGGTTATCGACCTCTTTCATCCCACGGCCGAACGGGAGCTGGCGATGGTGACCCGAACGGTTGTTGCGCTGGCAAGCGGTACGCCGGTTATTCATCCGCCCTTTACCGAGGTATCGCCACTCATCGCCGAGTACGACGCCGGCTGGCTCGTCGATCCGGCAGATCCCGCAGAACTCGGCGCACTACTCGACCACCTCACGGCCAATCGTCGTGACGTCGAGGATCGGGCGGCGAACGCCCGCAAGCTCTGGGCTGACCACTTCGAACCGAAGGTTGCGGCAACCGAGATGGCTGATCTGCTGTGCGAGCTCGAACAATCTCGGCCTGCCCGATGAGCCTCACCGGTCAGCGACTGCATGTCGTCGTTCCTCATTTCAATATGCGTGGGGGTGTGATCAAGCTGCTCGACTACGCCGATCACGCCGCAGCGCTTGGCGCCGAGGTCGTCGTGTACAGCGACGACGTGGCCGAACCTGGACTGTCGCTGTTTAGCGTTCCTCGTCTGCGGGCTATCACCGATCGACTCCGTTTTGAGCAACTCGATCAACGGCCTCAAATCGAGCATGACGACATCGTGTTGTTCACATGGCCCCGCGATTTCATTGGTCTTGCTGCTCAAGCCTCAGCCGGATTCGATACCCGGCGGTTCGTACACCTTGTACAAAGCACCCAGCACGCCAACGCGTCTTTTACCCGCGGCTATGGGCGTCGCCTGCTGCGCCAGCCACTGTCGAGGATCTCGGTTTCGTCCGAGGTTGCGGAGGCGATCCAGCCTTACGTTTCGGCCAACATGCCACACGCGATTATCGACGAAGGCCACGACTGGGAATACTTCGCCGAACGACCGGCCGGGCGCACCCATTGGACCGATCGTCCACTGCGTGTGGCCTACACCACGTGGAAGAGTCCGGTGGGCGATGATGTTGCAGCCCGCTTGGCCTCCGCTTCCGACATCGCGTTTCGGCGTATTGCCCACGTGGCTTCGTGGGCAGAGCTTCGAGAGCTCTACCACTGGAGCGACGTGTTTCTCGGCTACCCGGCCCCCGAAGAAGGCTTCTATATGGTCGGGTACGAGGCAATGGCGGCCGGAGCCATCGTTGCGTTGCCCGACGTTGGAGGCAACCGCAGCTATTGCCGATTCGGGGCGAACTGCCTCCAAACTTCCTACGACGATGCCGACTCCTACATCGCCGCAATTCACGCGGTCCATGAAATGGACGAGCAGGAAGCGTCGATGATGAGAGCCAAGGCGCATGCCGAGGTGGTTCGGTTCGACCTTGCTCGCGAACGGCAGGCGGTGGGCGAGTTCCTCACCAAAATCGCCACGCTGCCCACCGGGTAGCCTCACCAGCTATGAACAAAATTGTTGTGGTCGGGCTCGGGCCGGGCGACGAGAACCTGCTCACGACCCAAACCGCTCGGCTCCTTGCCGAGGCCCATGCCAAAGGGCGGCTTGTCCTTCGAACTCGACGTCACCCGGCCGCCGTTGTGGTGCCCGATGCTCCGTCGTTCGATGATGTGTACGAGACCGCCGACTCGTTCGAGCAGGTGTATCGGACGATTGTCGACCGGCTTGTCGCGTTCCCTGACAAGACCGACGAGGGCGGGGAAGCGAACCAGCCGCTGGTGTACGCAGTGCCGGGGTCGCCCAGCGTTGCCGAACATACCGTCGAGCTTCTCCTCGCCGACGAACGAGTTGCCGTCGAGGTCATCCCGGCGCTGTCGTTTGTCGACCTGGCGTGGACTCGCCTTGGTATCGACCCACTCGCCGAAGGCGTGCGTATCGTCGACGGTCGTAACTTCGTTGCCGCTGCGGCGGGGGAGCGGGGACCGTTGCTCGTCGCGCAATGCGATCAACAACATGTGTTGAGCGACATCAAGCTGTCGGTCGACACCGCATCGCAGCCGGGCGAGCCAATCGAAGTCACCGTGATCCAACGGCTCGGTTTGCCCGACGAGTCGATCTTTACCGTCGATTGGGACGACCTGGATCGGTCGATTGAGCCCGACCATCTCACCTCGATTTTCATCCCCCGTCTCGCCGCTCCAGTGGCTGGAGAAATGGCTAACTTCGCCTGGTTGGTCGAGCGGCTTCGACAGGAATGCCCCTGGGATTCCGCCCAAACGCATCAGTCGCTGCGACGTCACCTGTTGGAGGAGGCCTATGAGGTGCTCGAAGCAATCGACAGCCTCCCCGACGCCGAAGACCACACCGACACCGACACCGAAGATTCCGCCTACGAACTTCTCGAAGAGGAGCTTGGCGACCTCTTGTTTCAGGTGTTCATCCACGCCGAGCTTGCCGCTGAGGCTGGTCGCTTCACTGTCGCCGATGTAGCGCGAGGTATTTACAACAAGCTCTATCACCGCCATCCACACGTGTTCGGCGACAACGCTGATGCCGAGAATCCCACCGTCGATGAGTTACTCGTCGACTGGGAAGCCCAAAAGAAGCTCGAGAAGGATCGCGGGTCGATTATGGACGGAATTCCAGCGGTATTGCCGGCCTTGCTCCTGGCCTCGAAGGTGCAAAAAAAGGCTGCGAGTGCCGGACGTCCTGTGGACGTTGGGTTCACCGAATCGTCGATCGAATCGGTTGGCACCGAAGAGGACTTGGGCTGGGCGTTGATGCAGCTGGTCAGCCGCGCTCGTGCGCTCGATCTCGACCCCGAGCAAGCGCTGCGAAAGGTAGCAAACGAAGTGATGGCCGACTTCAAGGAATCCGAAACCGCCGATTAGCAGGCGGGCTTAACGCTAGCGCTCGACCGTCTGGGCCTAGACTCTCGATGTGGCCGAAACTGCAGCGACTAACGCCTCTGAACTGGATACCGGCGCGGCCCCTGTGGTCCCGATTTCGGTTTCGACGGTCACGCCCGTGTACCGCGGTGCCGAACATCTCGGCGCCTTGGTCGAGCGCCTCGAAGAAGTCCGCATCGCCTACCAACAAGGCGACGCGCCGATCGAATTCATCGAGTCGGTATTCGTCGACGATGGCTCCTCCGATGGTTCGTCGGAAGTCCTAGAGAAACTGGCGGCCACGTATCCGTGGATAACCGTTGTCACACTGTCGCGAAACTTCGGCCAGCACCCGGCGACCGTTGCCGGAATCCTTCATGCTGGCGGCGAATGGATCGTTACGCTCGACGAAGACCTCCAGCACGATCCCATCGAGGTAGAGAAACTTCTCGAGGTCGCCGCCGAAGGTCGCCATGACCTGGTGTATGCAACTCCCTCCGGGACCAATCACTCTCGATCCCGTGGGTTGTTCAGCAACACGTTTAAGCGTCTGTTGGTTTCTCTCTCGGGCAACGAGAACCTTGCGCAGGTTCAGAGCTTTCGGCTCGTGCGTGGCGATATCGCTCGAGGGGCCGCAGCCGCGGTCGATCATGAGACCTATCTCGATGTTGCACTGAGCTGGTTCACCGACCGAGTTGGTTCCGTCGAAATCGAAATGCACGACGAACGATTCCAACAAGAGGGGCAGAGCGGGTACGGCTTCCGGTCGCTCTTGAGTCACGCTCGTCGGGCGATAATCTCGAGCCAGGCAAAGCTGCTTCGGGTCGCGGCATTCTTCGGGTTGTTGTCGGTCCTCATCGCCGCAGTGCTGGCTGTCAGAGCCGCTATCGGTGTGGCTTTTGGCGATGTTTCCGATGTGGCACCCGGCTGGCCTTCGCTGTTTATGACCCTGCTGTTCTTTGGCGGCGTCCTCAGCACACTCATGGTGGTGTTGCTCGAATACTCGGTGTCGGTGGCGCTGCACCTTAAAGGAAAGCCGGCGTTCTTCCCCGTCGATCGTCGACGCGATGCGCTGCTCCGCAGCTACTTCAGTTCGAAGTGAGAACAATCGACCTCGACAACCGTCGTCGGGTGGTTGTGTTGGGTGAAGGGCAGGTCGGGAGCGCGGTAACCCGGTCATTGCTTCGGTCGCCGTCGTCGGTGAGCCATCAAAGTCGAACCGATTGGGCCACTCCCGAGACAGCAGCGCGCACCACCGCTCAGGCACTCGAGGCGCTTCGCCCGATCGGCGACCAAGGCGGACGGACCACGGTTGTCTGGTCGGCCGGAACTGCAGGGATGACCACGTCGAAAGAACGTTGCGAACAGAACCTCGAAACGATGAAGGCGACCATTGCGGCGGCACTTGAATCGGTACATTCCGACCAAACCCGGAGCCTGCACATCATTGCTTCGGCGGGTTCCTATGCGCACAACTCGCGGCGTTGGCCGTCGGGCGATTCCGAGATCTCCCCGGAGATCGAAATTCCCTATATCTGGCTCAAGCTTGCCGAGGAAGAGTGGGCGCGAACCCAGTTGGTCGGCCCCGCTGCCGCCGACGTAACCATCCACCGAGTCGCTTCGGTGTACGCCCGGCCAGGCGACCCCGGCCGATCGGGAATGGTCGCAGCGATGGTCCGCAACGCCTCGCGGGGAAACGTCACATCGATCTTTGGGAAGTGGTCGACGATTCGAAATTACGTTCACGCCGACGATGTTGGTGAATTCGTGGCCCGCTCGGCGCGAAACGACACTGCAGGGTCTGCCGCCCGGATCACCGAAACCCTTCTTGCCGACCGGCGAAGTTACTCGATTGCCGAACTCGTGCAATTGGTATCGCGTGCGATTCGGAGGCCGGTGCCGCTGCGGATCATCGCCACCGAAAATGCTCACAACCATACGTTCAATCCGGGACTGATTGCCGACGGATTCGCGGCACGGCCACTTGCGACTGCGATCCGGCAGATGTTCGTCGACCTTCAGACGTAGTTGTCGCACCGACCTCATGGCTGAATCAACATCATGACTGCACCACCCGCAGCTCCACGGAAGGCGTATTGGTCCTCGTTGGTGAATGCCGGTCTGACGGTGACCAACTTCGCCATGGTGCTGTTGGGCCTCCTGGCGATTGCTCGTTTCGGCAACGCTCGTCTCGATACCGGCGTGGTGAACGTGTGGTCGATCTGGGGTATCGCCCATGTCTCGGTTGGCCAAAGCCTCCAAGTACTGACCGCGCTTCCCGGCAACGACGAGAAACCCTTGTCGCAGAGGTTTCCCCTGGTACTCGGTGCAGTCGCAATCGGTGCTTTCGCCGTGCTGTTGCTCCGAGCCCGATTGTTTCCCAACCTCGACGCAAACTGGCCGGCTGCAGCGCTCGTCGCAATTGCGGCCGCCTCGGTATCAGGACTGCTTCGCGGTTCGCTGGTGCGGAACAGGAAGGCCACGCTGTCGTTAGGCGTGGTGTGCGCCGAAAACGCGGCGCGGAGCCTGTTGCTGCTTTTTGTACTTTGGCGGGCGGTTCCAGATTCGATCTCGTCGTCTGGCTCGGGCCTGCAGGTGTCTGACTCGGTCGTGCCCTGGGCAATCGTTGCCCCATTCCTCGTGTCGATTCCGGTGCTGGTCTGGCTTCACCTGAAGTCCACTTACGAACGTCCCGAAGACCAGAATTCGTCCCAGGCAACCGCCGGCCGGGCCGCTCTGACGATGATCCCGTCGTTGGCCTCGTATGCGCTCGTGCCAATGCTGTCGGTGCTTCAACGCCTTCCCGAAGCCATCGAAGTCGATGCACTGGCGTTCGATGCAGCCCTGGCTCGTGGCCCGGTGCAGGTTGCCGTGTTCGCCGCGCCGATCGCGTTGCAGTACATGTTGGACCGGAGTGGTGGCAGCCGAACTCGCGTCGCCGGAGTGCCCGTGTGTTTGTTTGTCACAATCGGGGCGCTCGGTTCGACGCTGCTGTTTGTGCCCGAATCGGTAGTCGGGCGATTGTTGCTCGTCGTGCTTGTCGGCAGCGTGAGTTTGGTGGCGTATGGGGCGATCCTCGATGCTGTCGATCGAAGTGCTTCGGCGCTCGCTGTGATCACAACAATGACTGCTGCGTTCGTGGCGTTTTTGTTTTCTGCGACGTTGGTTGACGAGGTGAGTCTTGCTCCGGTTGCGTGGGCGTCAGCCGCTGCGGTTTGGGCGCTGGTCGTCACCTCCACCTCGAACGACGGGCAACGTGGTGTGCCTGGGCCGACTGAGGCTCGGCGGGGGCCGACTGAGTTAAGATCTGGGTCATGATCATCGTTGCCGGAATGCACCGTTCGGGCACGTCGCTTACCGCACAGATTTTGCAGTCCCTGGGTGCCGATTTTGGCCCGGCCGACCAGATGTGGGAAGCCGATCAGTGGAACGCCAACGGGTACCTCGAGCGCCTCGACGTCATCGACGCAAATAGCCAAGCTATTACCGGGGTTTCGCGCACCGAGAACAAGCTGGTGGCGGTGGCATCGCAGCTGGCGTATCTCCGAATGTCGAACGGCCAGGAGGTTCGCGGCCGGGTTGACAACGCTGAGCTTGCAAGGATCTGCGAGGCCTGCAGCGGGTTTGCTCTCAAGGACCCAAGATTCTGTCTCACGCTTCCGCAGTGGGTGGGTGCCGGGCAGGTCGACGCAGTGGTCGTTGCGCTCCGGCATCCCTCGGCATCGGTCGCGTCGCTCGCCAAACGCAACCGGCTGCCAAAGTCGATCGGGTACAAGTTTTGGGCCTGGCACATGAGCGAACTGCTGGCAACGGTTCCCGACGACGCCGTACTGGTTCGACAAGACGAACTTCTTGGGGCCAACCCGGGCCCGGCAATCGAACGGCTCGAGGCGGCAGCAGCTCTCGTGCCGGCACCCGCCGGAGCCAAACGGCCGGGCGACGGTGACCCTCGATCGCTCCTCGACCTGTCGATGGTGCATCACCAACCCGACGAAACCGGCCTCCCCGAGGATGTCCGAGCACTCTGGGAGGAGTGGACAAACAAAATCTCGTGACCCCTCACGACAGTCCGACGACCAGATTGTCGTCGTGTGTCACGAGATTCCGGTGTGGGGGTGACGGCTGCGCCGATAGCCTTTCGGTATGAGTGAAATCGAATTGGTCCATGCTCGCGAGATCCTTGACAGTCGCGGTAATCCAACCGTGGAAGTCGAGATTGGTCTCGACTCGGGAGCCATGGGCCGAGCGCTCGTTCCGAGCGGCGCATCGACCGGACAGTTTGAAGCTGTTGAGCTTCGCGATGGCGGCGAGCGTTACATGGGCAAAGGCGTTCTCACCGCAGTTGGCAACGTCAACAGCGAGATCAGCGACGCAATCATCGGTCTCGATGCCATCGACCAGCGGGGCATCGACCACGCGTTGCTCGCCCTTGACGGCACGCCTAACAAGGCTCGCCTCGGCGCCAACGCCATCCTCGGTGTTTCGCTTGCTGTCGCTCACGCCGCAGCATCCGAGCTCGACATGCCGCTCTTCCGCTACGTCGGTGGCTCGAACGCCCATGTGCTTCCGGTGCCGATGATGAACGTCATCAACGGCGGCGAGCACGCCGACAACAACGTCGACCTCCAAGAGTTCATGCTCATGCCTGTTGGAGCAACATCGTTCTCCGAGGCGCTCCGCTGGGGCGTCGAGGCGTACCACGTCCTCAAAGGTGTCCTCCACGACCGAGGTCTCTCCACCGCTATCGGCGATGAGGGCGGCTTTGCCCCCAACCTCGGCTCCAACGAAGAAGCCGTGCAGTTGCTGGTAGACGCCATCACCAAGAGCGGCCTCACCCCCGGCGACGACATGGCCATCGCCATGGACACCGCATCGACCGAGTTCTACAAGGACGGCAACTACGTGCTTGCCGGCGAAGGCCGCACGCTTAGCTCCGACGAGATGGTTGGCTACCTCGCTGACCTTTGCGACAAATACCCCATCGTCAGCATCGAAGACGGCATGGACGAAGAGGACTGGGACGGGTGGAAGACCCTCACCGAGGCCATCGGCGACAAGGTGCAGTTGGTTGGCGATGATCTCTTCGTGACCAACACCGAACGCCTCGAGCGTGGCATCACTACCGACACCGCCAACTCGATTCTGATCAAGGTCAACCAGATCGGCTCGCTCACCGAAACGCTCGATGCTGTTGGTATGGCCACGGCCGCCGGGTTTACCTCGGTCATGTCGCACCGTTCTGGCGAAACCGAAGACAACACCATCGCCGATCTCGCGGTTGCCACCAACTGTGGTCAGATCAAGACCGGCGCACCCGCTCGAAGCGATCGAGTAGCCAAGTACAACCAGCTTCTTCGTATCGAGGAAAGCCTCGGCGAAGCAGCCGCCTTCCGGGGCAGAAGCGCCCTCGCATCCCAAGCGTGACCCGTACCATCGTCGTTCCGGCGATACTTCACCCGCGCCGTCTGGCCTGGACCGCATTGGTGCTCATCACCCTTGTGGTTGCCGTGATGTTCGTCATCGTGCCAGCGCGTTCGTGGCTTGAACTCCGATCCGAGGTGCAGTCGCGTCGCGTCGAGATCGAAACGCTCGAAGCTGACACCGCTCGGCTCGAAAAGCGAATTCTCGACCTGCAAACCGACGCGGAGATCGAGCGAATCGCTCGCTCGGAGTACAACCTTGTGTACCCCAACGAGGAGGCATATGCGGTACTTCCGCCGCCTCCAGCCGAAGAACGAAGCACCTCCGCCGAATAGGTAGCCGCACGGCTTCTTGCACCGGCCCGCGATTCGGCTAAGTTCACTGTCGATCCACAGCGAGTTGGCTGTGACAGCGAAAAAGGGGAAACGCCAAGTGCAGGTCTCGATAAACGTCAATGGTGGCGGTCAGTCACACGACGTCGAAGCACGAACGTTACTGGTTCACTATCTTCGGGAGTCCTGCGGACTCACCGGAACCAACGTGGGTTGCGATTCATCATCATGTGGAGCGTGCACGGTGCATCTCAATGGTGAAGCCGTAAAATCCTGCACCGTGTTTGCCGCTCAGGCAGACGGTGATGAGGTCACCACTATCGAGGGGCTCGCCGACGGCGACACCCTTCACCCAATGCAGCAGGCCTTCCACGAGTGCCACGCCCTCCAGTGTGGTTACTGCACGCCAGGCATGGTCATGGCCGCCGTGTCCTTGCTCGACGAGGAACCCAACGCCGACGAAGCCGCAGTCCGTGAAGGACTCGAGGGCAACCTCTGTCGTTGCACCGGCTACCACAACATCGTCAAAGCAGTTCTCTCCCAGAGCGGCGGTGCCAAGTGATCCCAGCAGCATTCGATTACAAGCGTGCCGGTTCGGCCGAAGAAGCGCTTTCGCTGCTCGCCGAGCATGGCGATGACGCCAAGCTTCTCGCTGGCGGCCACTCGTTGATTCCCTTGATGAAGTACCGCTTGGCCTCGCCAGCTGTTCTCATCGACATCGGCAAGGTCACCGACCTCTCCTACGTGAACGACGGCGGCGATCACCTCGCAATCGGTGCGCTCACGCGCCACCGCGACATCGAGATCAACGATCTCATCGCCAGCCAAATGCCGCTGCTTGCAGCAGCGACCCGCAATGTTGGTGACCCGCAGGTCCGCCACCGCGGAACCATCGGCGGAGCCGTTGCCCACGGCGACCCTGCCTCCGACATTCCCGCCGCCATGCTTGCCTTGCGAGCCACGATGGTTATCGCTGGTCCCGATGGCGAACGCGAAGTTGCTGCCGACGATTTCTTCTCGGGCTTCCTCGAGACCGATCTCGGCGAGACCGAGATGCTGAAAGAGATCAAGATCGCCAAGGTTCCCGACGCGACCTACTCGTTCCAGAAGTTCAACCGTCGGGCCCAGGATTGGGCCATCGTCGGTGCAGCAATTCTGGTCAACAACGGTAACTCCGGTGTGGGCCTTGTGAACATGGACTTCCGTCCGGTTCGAGCAGCGGGCGTCGAAGAGGCTCTGAACTCTGGTGCCAACGCAGCCGACGCTGCCGCGCTTGCCGCCGATGGCGTCGAGCCGCCTGCTGACCTCAACGCAACAGTCGAATACCGTCAGCACCTCGCACGGGTTCTCACCCGCAGAGGGCTTGAAGAAGCTGGCCGATAGCGCTTGACCGCGAACGTCGAGGAGCTCATCGCCCAACTTGGGGCGCACGACTACCTCGCCGATGAGGGGTTAGCTACTGCGATCTACCTCGCCCTCGAGCTTGAGCGTCCGCTCTTGCTCGAAGGCGAAGCAGGCGTCGGGAAGACCGAAGTAGCGAAGGTGCTTTCGCGCTGGACCGGCGGCGAGCTGATCCGCCTCCAGTGCTACGAAGGCATCGACGTTCACCAAGCGGTGTACGAGTGGGATTACACCCGCCAGCTGTTGCATTTGCGGACCGCAGAGGCAACCGGAGCTGCGGTTGCCGGTGGAGCCGAGGACCTCGAAAACGAGCTGTACTCCGAGCGTTTCCTTGTGCGCCGACCACTGCTCGAGGCGATTTCGCCGCGAGCCAACGGTCTGCGGCCAGTCTTGTTGATCGATGAGGTCGACCGAGCCGACGACGAGTTTGAAGCGTTCCTTCTTGAGGTCTTGAGCGAGTACGCGATCACGGTTCCCGAGCTGGGCCGATTCGTGGCCGAAAAGCCGCCGATCGTGATTATCACCTCCAACCGGACTCGCGATGTTCACGATGCGCTGAAGCGGCGGGCGCTCTACCACTGGGTTGAGCACCCCACATTCGACCGCGAACTCGAAATTCTCCGGATGAAGGCCCCTGGGGTCCCCGAGAAGCTTGCCAAGCAAGTTGCGGCCGCCACTGCCGAGATTCGCGACCTCGGTCTGTACAAGCCACCCGGTGTCGCCGAAACCATCGATTGGGCAACGGCTCTCCATCTCATTGGCGCCGAAGGCATGACGGTCAACGCCGCCGATTCAACGCTCGGCACCCTGCTCAAATACCGCGAGGATCAAATGCGGGTCCGGGGCACGAGTCTCGAAGAGATCGTCGCGAAAGCCACCAGCCTCATCGGCTGAGGTTGCCGCAGGTCTCGATGGCAACCCAGTCGTCAACAGACAGCGAAGTGGTGGCCGAATTCGGCTTTGAACACTACGCCATTGGTTTCGTCGACGCGCTTCGTCGGACTGGTCTTATAGTGCCGATCGGTCGGACGCTCACCTACCTGGCGGCCATCGAAACACTCGGCGTCGCCAGCGGCGAACAGATCTACTGGGCAGGACGGGCGACGTTGCTCGATCGGCCCGAGGACACGCCGGTTTACGATGCGGTCTATAGCTATTGGTGGCTTCACGATGCACGCGCCCTGCGGAGCAGCGCGGTCGAGATCGAGACGGTGACGGTCGCCATCGACGACGAAGACGCAGACGATGACGACGACGCCGGCCACGCCGATGATGGCGTCGATGACGACGGCGAGATCCAAGAGGTTCGGTTCAGCGCTGCCGAAGTGCTTTCGAGCAAAGACTTCGCCGAGTGCTCCGATGCCGAGATGACCGAAGTCTATGAGCTCATGGCGCGTCTACGGTTGGCCGGACCGTTCAGAGAAGCTCGTCGGCCGCAGCGCACCAATCGGCGAGCACGGCCCGACATCCGCCGTACCGTGCAACTTGCCCTACGTTCCGAAGGCGAGCCGATCCGTCGTGCGTTCGTGAAGCATGGCGAGAGGCCTCGGCGGGTGGTGTTTCTGCTCGATGTGAGCGGATCGATGGAGACCTACTCACGGGTCTTGGTGCGGTTCATCCACGCAGCGGTCGTCGGTCGCCAGAGAGTCGAGGCTTTTGCCCTCGGCACCCGGCTTACCCGTCTCACCCGCGAGTTGTCGTCTCGTGATCCAGATGCAGCCCTTACCCGAGCCGCCGAGGCAGTCGAGGATTGGTCGGGTGGCACCCGCCTAGGCGACGGACTTCGTATGTTCAACGACGAATGGGGACAGCGCGGGATGGCCCGCGGAGCGGTAGTCGTGATCCTCAGCGATGGTTGGGATCGCGGCGAACCGGAATTGATGGACGAACAGATGGGTCGACTCCACCGAGTCGCCCACTCCGTGGTGTGGGTCAACCCGCTCAAAGCCTCGCCCGGCTACGCACCCCTTGCCGCCGGTATGGCTGCAGCGATGCCCCATATCGATACCTTTATTGAAGGCCACTCGGTCGATTCGCTTGCCAACCTCGCGAAAGTTGTTGTGGATGTGTAGCGCCCTTGGCGGACGCGTACCATGCACGTATGCGTGAGCTACTAAACGATCTTGATCGCTGGCAGAAGAAGGGCAAGAAGATTGCCGTAGCCCGCGTGATCGACCTCGAAGGATCCGGGCCCCGACTCCCTGGCGCCGCCATGGCGGTCAACGAGGACGGCGAGGTTGTCGGCTCGGTTTCGGGCGGCTGCGTCGAAGGTGCGGTTGTGGTCGAGGCACTCGAGGTCATCGAAACCGGCGAACGCCGCACCGTGACCTTTGGGTACAGCGACGACGAAGCCTTTGCCGTGGGCCTTACCTGTGGTGGGACGATCCACCTCTTTCTCGAACCTCTCGACTGGTAGCCGGCGATGAGTGACGAAACCACCCCGCTCTACACCGTTTTGGCTGCGGCCATTCGGGCCGAGGAACCGGTTGCGTTGGCGACCGTTATCGAAGGCCCGAACACGGGCGCCAAACTTCTCGTTACTCCAGACTCCGACAGTCTCGGCACGCTTGGAACAGCGGGGCTCGACCGAGTTGTCGAGCGCGACGTCCTCGGCGAACTGGCATCCGGCCGCTCTGGAATCCGCCACTACGGCGAGAACGGCGAGGCCCGCGAGGAAGCGGTGTCGGTCTTTATCGAGTCCTTTGCCGCTCCGCCGCAGATGCTGATCTTCGGGGCGGTCGACTTCACCGCTGCTCTCGGCCGGGTTGCCAAAATTCTCGGTTACCGGGTCACGGTGTGCGATGCCCGCCCGATCTTTGCGACGACGCAACGCTTTCCTATGGCCGACCAAGTGGTCGTCGACTGGCCCAACCGTCTTCTTGAAGATGTTGGCGAGAGCCTTGGTCCACGAGACGCCGTCTGCGTACTGACCCATGACAACAAGTTCGATGTTCCCGCTATCACCCATGCGTTGGCCACCAAGGTTGGCTACATCGGTGTCATGGGGTCGCGCCGGACCCACGAGAACCGCAGCAAACGGCTTCGTGAAGCCGGTGTCGACGACGCCGGGTTCGAACGTCTTCGTTCACCGATCGGTCTCGACTTGGGTGCTCGCACCCCCGAGGAGACCGCAATCTCAATCTGCGCCGAGATCATTGCGCTGCGAACTGGCCGCACTGCACCGAAGCCACTTCGTGACACCGATGGTGCGATTCACCAAGAGTAAAGGCCCTCAGAACGAGGAGCTCGGCCTACTTCCAGGCGAATACGGGTTGTTCGAGGTGATCGACCCGTTCCCCGACGTTCCCGTCGAGCCCGACCCTGGCGAACTGCAGTAGGACGGCGCCGGTCGGTGCATGGACAACGGCTCCGCCGAGAGGCATCTGTACGACTGGCCGAGGGCTCTCCGGGATCTCGATATACCTCGGGGAGTCATCGCGTTGAAGTTGGGTGAGGCCTACCCGGTAGGTGGCGAACACTTCGGCCGGCTCGGCTTGTAGCTCAGTTCGTCCACCTCCCCAGACAACAATGGGTGTCATGACGTAACCGGAGCGAGTGGGGTAGTCGTCGAGTAGCCCAAGAACCGACGACTGATCAAAGAGAAGGCCCACCTCTTCGTGGACCTCGCGGAGGGCGGCCTCGGTAGCCGTTTCGCCCTCATCTACTCTTCCGCCGGGCAACGCCCATTGCCGAGAGTGCGTGCTCATTCGTGCTGCTCGTCGAATCAGGAGAAAAGCGGCCCCTCCCGACACACCTTCCATCCGCTCGGCGTCCTGAAGCACTCGGTCCTGAGGGTCGAGTGCAAAGTCGGCGAGTTGGTCGACATCGGGCGCATCATGGTCGTCGCCGGGTTCAGAATCGACGAGGACAACGGCCACGGCAGCGTGGCGGCGACCTTCGAGCGGAACCTCGAGTCGGTCGTGGTTGGCAAGATTGTTGGCGATTGTCTCGCGAAGCTCGCTGGAATACGGGATCACTGTTTGGGAATCACTGTTTGGGTGGGCGCACCGAGAAGCCGGCCCGCCAGTTGGTGCGGGTTTCGTCATCGATGCTGAGGCGCCAGGTGTAGCCGCGCCCGGGCTTCAGCGGAAGTGTCGCAAAGTTGATAGCTAGCGGAACGCTCAACGGTGTCCCGGCGCGCAACCCAGCCGGTCGGCCGGCCTCGAAACGGCCACCGACCATCACGGTCTTGTCGTTGGCAGCCTGCACCGAATGGCCGTCTTCGTCGAGAAGTTCGAGTTTCCACGCATGGGCAATGTTTGCCCGGTCCCAGGGCACCTGAATACGAATTGCTATGCCAACCGGTTGCGGGCGAGGTCCGAGAACCGTTAGTCCGCCGCCAAGGATGTACAGCTTGCCTTCGGACACCTGCGCCGAGTCGGCCAAAAGCACAACGGCATCGAGTAGCGACGGCGGATTATCGGGAACCGAAGGTTCGCCGGCCAATGGTGCGCCATCGGCCTCAGGGTACGGGTCAGACATGGCTCCACCCTAGGGGACTCCGTTGACAAGCCGACCGGTGGGGGGCGCTAGGGTCTGCCGATGACTACTGCTGGAGTGCTTCTCGCCGCGGGCGCGGGAAGTCGATTTCTTGGCCCGACCCACAAACTTTTGGCTGACTTTAAGGGTCGCCCGTTGGTCGAGGTCTGCCTTGAACCAATGCTGACGGCCGGTTTCGAGGAAATCATCGTGGTAACCGGTGCGATCGACCTCGACCACATTCTTCCGGCCGAGGTAACCGTGCTGGAAAACCATGAATGGGAACGAGGTCACGCGTCGTCGCTTCAAGCAGCCGTGCACTATGCCGAGCACGCGGGCCACGATGCAATCGTTGTCGGCTTGGCCGACCAGCCTTTTGTGACCAGCGAGGCTTGGCGAGCGGTCGCTGAGGCCGAAGGTGACGTTGTCACCGCAGTTTTTGAAACGAAGCGCCGCCCGCCTGTGAAGCTCACCGACTTGGTTTGGCCACTTCTGCCAATCGATGGCGATGAAGGAGCGCGAGGGCTATTCCGATCAAGGCCCGACCTTGTTCGCGAGGTAGTTTGTACCGGAAGGCCGTTTGATATTGACACCGTGGAGGACCTTGAACGATGGACCTAAATAACTCTTTTGAAGTAAAAGCGCCGATCGACGAGGCGTGGATCATCGTGAACGATGTCGAGCGCATCGCCCCTTGCCTCCCCGGAGCGCAGCTGCAAGAGATCGAAGGCGACGAGTACCGCGGCATCGTGAAGGTCAAGGTTGGCCCGATTACCGCGCAGTACAAAGGCGCTGCAACCTTCGTCGAGCAAGACAAAGAGAACTACCGCGTGGTTCTCAAAGGCGATGGTCGAGACACCCGGGGCGCCGGAAACGCATCGGCACTCATCACGGCCCAACTGTCCCCCGTGAGCGACAGCGTCACCAAAGTTGATGTCACCACCGATCTCACCGTAACCGGCAAGGTCGCTCAGTTCGGCCGTGGCGTTATGGCCGACATCAGTGGCAAGCTCATGGGCCAATTCGCCGACAACCTTGAGACACTTCTTGAAGAAGACGGCGTCGACGGTTCTGCCGGTGCTGATTCTGCGAGCGCCGCCCCGGCTGCTGCAGCGACCGGCGCAGCAGCCACGGCTGCCGCAACCAGCTCGTCGGCTGCGTCCAACGGATCAGCTTCCGCCGAGCCGAAGGTCCGCAAGATCGATATGGCCGAACCCGAAGCTGTCGATTTGCTCGATACCGCTGGTGCGCCGCTTATGAAGCGTGCCGCTCCAGTTGCCGGTGTGGTGCTGTTGCTTCTCATCCTGCGTCGGATCCTTGGCGGATCCTGATCAAGCCGCCCCAACCCTCAGCGAGGCCGATGCCGCGCAGAGGGTTGCCGATGTTGACGTCGTAACCGAACTCCTCGGGCGCGCCCCAGCGGGCGCGTTCGACGTCGTGGTGCGCGATGACGCAGGGATTCCTGTGGTGATCCGAAACGCCCCACTGCTCGACAACGGTCGTCCAATGCCCACCCGCTACTGGTTGGTGGGGGCGGCAATTCGGGCCGAAATTGGCCGTATCGAATCCGCCGGTGGCGTAAAGGCTGCCGAGGAAGCCGTGGGCCTCCCAGCTATCGCCAAAGCACATGCCGCCTACGCAGTCGAGCGCGATGCGCTGATCGCCGACGACTACGAGGGGCCACGACCCCACGATGGGGTTGGGGGCACTCGGCGTGGCGTCAAATGTCTCCACGCCCACTACGCCTGGTACCTGGCCGGCGGCGCGGACCCGGTTGGCCAATGGGTGCAGGATCAGCTCGATGCTCGGGAAGCCGAACAAACAAAGTCGCAGGCGCAATGACCGTTGGTTCGCTGGTCGGAGCGATCGATTGCGGCACCAACTCGACCCGCCTGCTTATCGGCGATGGTACCAACACCATCGAGCGGCGCTCCCTAATCACCGGCTTAGGTAAGGGCCTTCAAAGCTCCGGTCGACTGAGCAGTGACGCCATCGATCGCGTTGCGGATGCGTTGGCCGAATACAAGGCGTTGCTCGATCAACACGGAGTAATCGAGATTCGTGCTGTCGCAACAAGCGCGGCGCGTGATGCCTCGAATAGCGACGAATTCTTCGACCGGGCCGAGGAGATCCTTGGTGTTCGACCCGAACTCTTGTCGGGTGACGACGAGGCCAAGTTGTCGTTTGACGGAGCGACCGCCGAACTCGACCCCACCAAAGGGCCATATCTGGTTGTCGACATTGGCGGCGGCTCAACCGAGTTCGCCTTTGGTGCTTCGCGATTCGAATCCGGAATTTCTATCGATGTCGGTTGCGTTCGGCTCACTGAAACCTATATCGAGTCCGATCCGCCGCTGCCCGAAGAGCTTGTTTCCTGCTTGTCGCTAACCGAGACGTACCTTGACGATGTCGCACGGTTGCACCCGATGATGCTCAACGCCACGACAATGGTCGGCCTCGCTGGAACCATCACGGCTGCCGCCGCCATCGAACAGGGACTGCAAACCTACGACCGCGACGCGATCCACCACTTCAAACTCACCAAGGCTGCCGCGGAAGACGTTTATCGCACCATCGTCACCGAGTCGCTCGAAGATCGACTTTTTAATCCAGGGCTCGAGCCCGAACGAGGAGAAGTCATTGTCGGTGGCCTGTGCATCCTGGTGCGAATCATGCGGTATTTCGGTATCGACGAATGCCTGGTATCGGAGTCCGACATTTTGGACGGTTTGGTACGTAGCATGATCGACGGTGACCCCGTCGAGCAGGCAGAAGCAGACTGACATGACCACACTCTTTGGCCGTCGAGTTCTGCTGCGCCCGCTGACGGTGAACGACTTCGAACAATGGCGCGAGGTTCGCCGACGCAACGCCGGTTGGCTGCTCAAGTGGGAACCGCAACGTCTGCCAAACCACCCCGACCCCATCGAAGACGTTCAGGCGTTCTCGGTGCGATGCAGCGCCCGGCAGCGAGAACGACAGGTCGGCACCGCATACGGTTTCGGGATCTTCGTCGGCGGCGCCTTCGCCGGTGAGATGAACATCTCCTCCATACAGCGCGGACCGTTCCAGAGCGCCTACATCGGCTACTGGATCGACGAAGCACATGCTGGCAATAGCTACACCCCGGAAGCATTTGTTGTGGCCGTGAAGTATGCGTTCGAGGACCTCGGACTCCACCGAGTACAGGCCTCGATTATCCCCCGCAACGCCGCCAGTCGCCGCGTAATGGAGAAACTCGGCCTCCGAAACGAAGGCACAGCCCTCCGCTACCTAGAAATCAACGGGGTCTGGGAAGACCACGTCCGCTACGCAATAACCGCCGAAGACTGGTCAGCTCGGCGAGACGAGTTCGAAGCTAACTGGTTGTAAAATCCGAATCTGACCGGATGGGTCTTGGCCGGTACCTGGCGGCCCTTAGCGCCGATTCTGGGCTCAGCATCGCTTGGGCCCGATCGAGCTGGGGCCATCACCGTACGTTGCCGCGACGTATGCCGATAGTTGTTACTTGAGCGTTTGGTCCGGGACAGCTGTTATTGCACTTCGTGCAGACCGTTCCGCACGGAGCGGCTCGCGGCGCGCCGGCTGGTTTGTGGTTCGTCGCAAGCTTGCAGACTGTTCGGTGGCCGCAGCGCACCGGCAATCTTCTTGGGTTTGCGGGCTCTTTCCGACAGCCTGCAACGTTCCCCCTGACACCTAACCGGCTTTTTACCAGCTATGTGAGGAGGGGATTAGGCGGGTGGTGCCGGCGGTGGCTTGGTGGCGATTTCAGAAGCAGCTGCCTCTAGCGAGCAAAGCGAGCCCCCGCAGGGAACTCGTGCCCGAAGGGTGCGAGTCTGCGGATGTCAGCCAACAAGACGCCGGCGGCGCCGCCCGCCGGAGGGGACTACCGAACCCTCTACTTCGAGCTGATGTTCTTGCGCAGGTTGTTGACGAGTTCGACGAACTCAGGCTCACCCATCGACCAAACCTGCGTATCGATTTCGTGCTCGACCGACTCGGCGCCGGTGGTAACCATCTCGGTGTCGACGATGGTCTTCTTGGTCTTGATCACAAGCTCACGCGGAGCAGCGGCAGCCTTCTTGGCCATGCCGATGGCGTGATCGAGGAGCTCATCGTCGGGCACACAGCGCCAAGCGAGTCCGACCCGCTCTGCTTCTTTACCCCGAATGACCTCGCTAAACAGAACCATGGCCTTTACGGTCTGCAGGTCGGTGTGGTTCCGCATTCGCCAGGTATGGCCGCCGCCGGGGCCGATACCGATTTGCAGGAAACGACTATCGAACTTCGCCGACTCGCCAGCGATAATGACGTCACAGGCCAGCAGGAAGTTCATGCCAGCGCCGACGGCTGCACCATTGACAGCAGCGATGGTGGGTAGGGGAGTGTTGGCGAACCGGAGGAACCCGGCGTACACCGCCATCAGACCGTCGCGCCCTCCGCCGGCCAGGAGGTCTTCGAGATCGGCGCCCGCGGAGAACGCCGGAGCGGCGCCGGTAAGCACAATCGCGCCGATGCTCTCGTCAGATTCGATGTCGTCGAAGATCGCATCGAGCTCAGCGCTCATTGGAAGGCTGGCGATGTTTCGACGGTCTGGGTCATCGAGGGTGATGACGGCGACACCGTCAATGCGTTCAAGGCGTACAAAGCTCATCCGGTCATCCTGTCATGGTTGCTACGGTCGTTGCATGTCCACAGCTGAGGTCACACTCGGGTCGGTCCTCACCGACCTCGATGCTTCGATCGGCACCGCCGCGTACTCAGGGGCAGTGGTCGAAGACCTCCGGTCCGCGATCGACGATGAGCTCACCGAAGCGGTCGATGCCGCAGGTATCGACCCGGCCCTCTTTCCCGTGCGAGTCCCGAAGGGGCGCGTCACATCGGTGCTCGCATGCCCATCGAAGGCACTGGCCGACCTCGGCGGCGATATTCCTCCAATTCACTCGTTGCGCGGAGCGGTGGCCGATGTTGCCGCCGTCATCGCTGCAATGTCCCCCCGCAAACCACTCGAACTTCTCGACGTACTCGAAGGGGTTGCCGCAATCGATCCCGAGAACGTCGGCATCGAGATGTGGCGCGGTTCGTCAAAAGAAGAAAAGGCTGAGCTCCGAGAAATCCTCGAGCCGCTTGCGGCGGAAGTGCAAGCCACGTGCTCGGGCGTGGCGATCGACTGGGTCGTGCGCCCCCAGTTCACGAGCCAAGCAGCCTTCGCCGGTGGACGTCTGCTCGCCACCGCCAGATACGACATGTTGCTCTCGCAACCTGGCCGGCCGCGGAGCGCAGTGGTCGTCGAGGTGAAGGCGGGCAATGCGCACAGCGACCACCGAGCCGATGCCTTTCTTTACGCTCTACTCGAAACACTTCGAACCGGGTATTCGCCACTGGCGATCGTCACCATAAGTACCGGGGAACCGCCGGTTCTGATCGAAGAGGTCACCGGCGGTGTGTTGGAGTCGGCATCTCGTCGCTTGGTCGCCGCAAGCCGCGTTCTGATCGACATGGTGGCCAACCCAACCCGTCCACCCCCCGAACAGCCCGGGCCACACTGTGTTGTATGTCCCCGACGGGCCACGTGTTCGTCTGCATCGATTGCAGTCGACGCGTCGTGAGCGAACGCAGCCCCAGAGAGCTGGGCCAGTACGCACAAGAGTGGGCAAAAGAACGCCTACAACCCATTGCTCTGCAGACCGCCGAAGGTAGATACGGCGCTGCAGAGGATCACGAGCGGGTTCGCCTTGCGAACTATGGGCTGACCACCATGCTCGACTGCGAAGCCCGCGTCACGGCGTCGACCGGTTTCGATGGCTGGGACGTTTTGAAAGCGACGCGTTGGCTCGCCGTGCGATCGCTTCACCGGTACCTGTCCGACGACGGCGTCACCGGCGTTCAACGCGCCGTGCGGTCGACCATGGCCAACACCATCGACGATGCCGCCCCCGACTCTGAGTTTGTCGACGGTTGGTTGAAGCAGCAGCCGCCGGGTGTTCGGGCATTGCTCGCCGCCCGTTCGGCCGGCTGGGTTGCCTCGCTCTTGGAAACGGTGCGAGACGGCGACCTCGAGGCCGAGGCGCTCAAGCCGCCGCCCGTCGATGGGCCGCCGATGCGGTTCTATTACCCCGGGAGGGCATTGATGATCGAGGCCCGGGTCGATGGTCTCTACGGTCGCAAAAACACCAAAGGACCGAGCGCCGAAACCCTGCTCCTCACCGTTACCGCCCCGGGATTCGTCGACGACATTCTTGATTTCGAGGGAACCGCAGCGACCCTGGCGTCGGGTGTAGCCCCTGGATTCATCGCCGCAGTGCTCCCAAAGTCGGGAGAGGTTCACAAGGTGGCCGTGGATACCGCCATGATCGAACGAGGCCTCAAATTGTGCGAACGCCTTGCCGACTTAGAACTACGAGCAATCGACGGGCGAGGTGCCACCGACGTAGCCCGCAAGGCATCGTTCTTCGGATGCCGTTCGTGCGCCCTTGCCGAAACGTGCCCGGCGCGCCTCGAAGCCGACCAGAAGCCGGCCGTCTTCGGTGGCCTTCAACCGTTGCCAGTAGACCCCGGCTAGTCCCGTCGCCGGACCCGGTATCGAGGTCTTGCTACTGGGGTGAGTCGGCGGTTGGGCCGGCCCACTGATCGACCCATTCGAGCATGTCTGCGGTGGTGCTTTCGACCTTGCTTGCGTTTGCCGCCCGAGCATCGCGGAACAGGACCCGAGCAGCGGTCACCAGTTGATCGGGCAGTTCTTGGAAGAAACGCGGAACGTCGGTCTTTTCTTTCGAAAGGAACACCAGTAGGTCGCCAGCCACACTTCCGTAAGCCTGATTCGCCGAATCAGCGTTGGCCTCGAAACTGTTCTCGGTATCGAGAAGGAAGAGCCACGAGCCGCCCAACTCCGAATCGATATTGGTCGAGTAGAGCTCGCTAGATCCGTACTTGCCGGTGATCGGCTTGAGCGCTGTTGCATCGGCCGACCGTTCGTCGAACGGATGACGAGCGGCGTTCACGCGCAGCTCAGCGTTCGGAAGTTTGAGGACTCTGCTTGGCGTGGGATCGGCGTGTCCATGGAAGTCAGACGGTGCCATAGCGAGCGGGCGGGTTTGTCCGTCGACCCGGAAGAGCGCACCGTCGCCGCGAATGACCACGGGGATCGAAGCCACGCTGATTCCTTCGAGTTCAAACCGAGCCTCCGAACTTTCGTTACGGCGCCAGAGAAACGCCCAAACAAGAAGCGCAGCAAGGAAGATGAGCCCGAGAATGCCGAGACGGCCGAGCTGGCTGCCAAGCGATGTCGACTCGGTTTCAGGAATTGCTGACCGCTCATTTTCGAGAAGAACAGTTGCGCTGGCCGAGTCGGTGAACTCCAAACCATCGGTGGTACTTGCGACGACTTCGAGGCCGACCTCGGCCGGGCCGACGAAATCGCTAGGGATATCGATGGTTCCGGAGAACGTGCCGTCGTCGGCGCCGCTGCTGGTGAGCGGAACCTCGTAGATAGCGCCCCGCTGATCGGTAACCGTCGCGGTCGCTTCGATATCGAGCCCGGTGATAGGACGGCCCTCAAGGGTCGTGACCGCCGCTGATACCAAGCCCGGCTCGCCCTTCACGAAGGCCTCACCAGGGGTGATGTTGGCTTCAAGATTAGGAAAGCGAGTAACGAGAAGGTTTGCCGGTTCGCTGTCAGAAGATGGTGACTGGGCGGCGATGCTCCAGTCGCCAGGGGAGAGTTCGGTGTTGCCGGTAGGAATCACCGAGACCTTCACCGACCGTTCATCGATCCAGGCCGCCTTTGCGACTGCGCCCTCAAGGATTACCTCTTCGTCACGGTTGAACGAGAGTCGGGCTCGGTCGATGCCATTCGGATGGGTGATGACGAGTTCTTGCGACGGATCGGCAAACTGGGCATCGACGGTAAAGCGGTCGATGAGTTGATCGACCCGAACGTCGAGGGCGCTCGAGCACTCTTCGCCCTCGGCGCAAACCGCAATAGAGCTGCGAGCAACATCGGCGCCAGCAACCCGACCAGTAATGGCACCGAAGGACAGTGCGAGGTCATCGTTCGATACGGGGGTGAACGCCCCTCGACTTCCAGAGAAGTCCGATCCACATTGTCCGCCAGTGGATCGCCCAACGGTGAGCGATTCGAGAAGTTCGGTGTTGATGAACTCGCTATCGGCCAAAGCAATCGTGACGATTCGAATGCCGGCCTCATCGACCTGAGTCATGGTGCCGTCTTCGTCATCACAGAGCGCTTCGCGGCCCAAGACCCGAGCCTCGCTAACCGAGTCGGCATCGACGATTTCGACGCCAGGTGCGTACGATTTCTCGATACCAAGATCGGCGATTCGTTCGGGAGAACTACGGGGGACGAGGTCGTACCCACCGTCAGCGAAAAGCAGAATCAGGTTACAGGTAGTCGGGGCAACCGGATCGAGGGTGGCATAGGCGCCAGCGAGTGCGTTGGGTAGATCGGTATCGAGTCCGTCGCGGCGGTCGGCGAACGAATCAATCTCGTCCTCGATCTGGCCTGCCGACTCGTCGGTGAGTTCGATCCACTCGCCGGTTTCGTCGCGGAAGTCTGACGAAAACCCAGCGGTCCGGGTTTCAACCTGCTTTTCGAGTGAAAGGTCGAGGAAACTCTCGAGGGCGAATCGGGCCGCCGTGATTCGTTCGTCATCGGGGTCGGTGTACTTCAAACTTCCCGATTCGTCGATGAGGAACAGGACCCGAACGTCGTCTGCTGCCGAGACACACGAGGTGACTGATTGGACACTTCCGGAGGTCTCCGCACCTTGGGCCGAGGCCGCGGACGGAATCATTGCAACGATCAAACTAAGGACCACTGCAACGATGACGCTGAGGGAGCGCGAGTCGTTTCGCTGCAGTGAAGCAGCTTTCAGGTTTCGGCTGGAGGGGGTGGTGGGCACTACTCGAACTGCTCTCAAGGGATCGTTCAGATACTTATGGTGCATGGGGGGACCGGATGGGGCCACATCGCACCACTTCTATGATCGGCTGTTTCGCACCGAATTTCAGCGCGGTGCAGGTTGCAAGCAACTATTGGCCCTAGGCCACCTGGAGCTCAGGCTCGTCGACCGCCTCCCAAAGCTGGGCCCGAAGCCGAAGCGCCGGCCCTGGTTCGAGATGATTCGCCACCACGATGCCTTCGATCATGTCGGCGACGATGGCATGCCAAGGCCGATTCCGAAGCTGCACCGACACCGTCGCACGGGACCCGCGACGGCGAATGGACCGATCTACCTCATGAAGACGAGGAGGACTTCGAAATGCTGGAGCCGATAACCCGAGCCGGCGCGACGTCTCAGCCAACTGGCGAGCCGTGCGGGCGAATCGGAGTGATGTAGGTTCCACAACCCCATACTGCCGACCCCCTGTGACAGAGACCTGGCCCAAAGGGCAGACGCCTACCGCTGAACATGGCCCGCCTACCCCTTAAGATGGGAAGCCACGCCCGGATGGTGGAATGGCAGACACGGAGGGCTTAAACCCCTCTGAGGGGTTAAACCCTCGTGCGGGTTCGAGTCCCGCTCCGGGCACCTGTCGTTCCTCACCCCCTTTGGGGGCTTCGTCACTTACCGAGTTTTGTTTCTCGCTTTGCTCGAAACAAAACCTCGCCGTTCTTCTCTCGCTTGGGGGCTTCGTCACTTACCGAGTTTCTGGACTTGCTTCGCTCGTCCATAAACCTCGCGCTGGTCGCATAGCTTGCTGGACTTGGTGATGTGCGCCTCTCTTTCTGTTCTTTTCTTTACATGATCTTGCTGGTTGCTTGTCTTTGTCTTGTGTTGGTTCTTCGATAGTGCTTGTAGCGTTTCCTTTACTTCTGTCCGGAGCTTGCTTTGACTTCACCTCAATCTTTGACCCACCGCATTCTTGTTGCTGAGGATGATCCTGAGATCCGCCAGGCTCTCGAACGGATCCTTTCCTATGAGGGATATGCCGTGGTGACGGTGAATGACGGGGCTGCTGCGCTTGAAGCGATCTCCGCACACGAGCCCGACGCCATTTTGCTCGACGTGATGATGCCCTTCGTCGATGGAATCAGCGTGTGTCGAAAGATCCGCGATCGCGGCGACAAGACTCCCGTGCTGATGCTTACCGCTCGGCACGAAACACAGGATCGCGTCGCTGGTCTCGATGCGGGTGCCGACGACTATGTCACCAAACCGTTCGAACTCGACGAACTCCTCGCACGCGTTCGCGCACTGCTTCGCCGCGTCGACGATGGGGGAGGAGACGTCCTCAGCGCCGGGCCATTCACACTCGACGTCGCACAACGACTCGTTTCTGGTCCCGGAGGCGATATCGAACTCACCCGCACCGAATTCTCGCTCCTCGAACTCCTTATGCGGAACCGCAATATCGTGCTCGAGCGTTCCGTGATCTACGAGCGGGTATGGGGTTATGACTTCGGCGACTCGTCACGGTCGCTCGACGTACACATCGGTTATCTCCGGCGCAAGCTTGAAGCCGACGGCACCGACCGGGTCATCGAAACGGTGCGGGGCGTTGGATTCGCGTTGCGGGTCGTCGACTGACATGGGTCTTGGGGCGCGCCTCGCCATCGTCTTTGCTGCAGTCGCTGCGGCCACCGCACTGCTTGTTGGCGGTGCCTCCTATGTCACCACCGACCGTCAGGTCTTGGCCGACGTCGACGAATTCTTACAACTGCGAGCCGAACAAATCGATGATGGGCAGCGGCTCAGGCCTCAGTCCCGCCGCGAAAACGACGGCAACGGCAACGGGAACAACAACGGCAACGGTCGCGGTCGGCGCTTCGTCTCGGTAAGTCCCGACGCCGAAGTGCAGGTTCTCGCCGGCGATGGCGAGATCACTGGAAACACCGATCTGGAACTCCCGGTCGACGACATCGATGTCCGACTCATTAGTAAAAATGACAAATCCGTTCTGCGGACCGTGACCATCGAAGACAACGAATACCGGATGATCACCCGGCATTTGGAAGGTGTTGGCGCCGTCCAAGTTGCCCGCTCTCTCGAGGAGTCCGCCGGGCTGCTCGCTGATCTTCGTCAGCGGTTGGTCATCGTGAGTCTCGCCGTCGCGCTGCTCGCCGCTGCTGTCGGTTGGATGTTGGCGCAGAGGACAACGGGTCCGCTGCGCGCCCTAACCATGGCGGTCGACGACGTTGCTGACACCCAGGACTTCACCATTCCCGTGCCAACCTCCGGCAGCGATGAGGTTGGCCGACTCGGCCGCGGATTCAACCGAATGCTCGGGACACTTCAGCAATCGCAAGAACAGCAGCGGCGGTTGGTGCAGGATGCAGCGCATGAACTGCGGACACCGCTCACCAGTGTCACCGCCAATCTCGACTGGCTCGAACGGGCGCCCGATATCGATGCCGAAACCCGTGCGGCAACACTTGGGAGTGTCCGTCGCGAACTTGGGGAACTCAACAACGTCATCACCGAGATCATTCAGCTCGCTACCGATTCGCGTGCGGGAGCGGTTATGGCTCCAATCGACCTGGTGCCATTGGTCGCCGATGCGGTTGAGCTCTTCATCGATCGCACCGGTCGTGACGTCTCGGTTGCAGCCGCATCAGCTACCGCAATCGCCGATGCGGACGGTGTGGTGAGAGCGGTGAATAATCTGCTCAGCAACGCCGATAAATACAGTCCCGTCGACTCGCCGATAGCCGTTGTGGTGGGACCCGACGGAGTGTTCGTCGATGACGCCGGGCCTGGAATCCCCGTCGATGAGCGTGAAGCGATTTTTGATCGGTTCTATCGGCGTGACGAAGACCGGGCGATGCCAGGCTCAGGGCTTGGCCTCTCGATCGTTGCGAGCATCGTCGACAAACACGGAGGTCAGCTCCACGTGTCGGAGTCTCCGCTGGGCGGCGCACGGGTTGGATTCACGCTTCCTACCCGCTAGATCCCTCAGTGCGTCGACCCCTTCAGGAGCCAGATCCCACACCGTGGGTCTTCATGTACTTTGAACTGCATTCGAACGCTGTTTGGATCTGTCACCTCTAGCTTAGAAGTTGTCGGGTTTCATGGTAGAAACTCAACCGTCTCCACACCAGACGATGAAAACGAACCTTGCGCCTAGGTCTTCTGTCTGGGCGCCGATCGAAACACCCGCTTGCGGCGTGTTTATTTTTTGGTGGAGAACGGGGAATTTCTAGGTGCCAACGGAATATGTCGGGGGTTGGCCAACGCCACCCAATCCGACCCAGGCCCATGTTGTCGAGCAGGCTCGCTACTGCATTCGCCATAGCGGCGGTGCAGAGGTCTCGCTTACGGAGATCTCACGATCCGCTCATCATTCGCCCTCGACGCTGATCTATCAGTTCGGCAGCTACGCCGGCCTGAAAGATGCGATTTTTGTCGACATCACGCTCGATCTCGCGGAGCGAATTCAAGACGCGGTAGACGCTGGTTCTCTCGGCGATTCGAGCGGCGTTGTCGATGTTGTGGCTGCAGAACTCGTTTCTTGGACCACCGAAGAACCGCAGGCGGCGGAGTTCATCGTTCGTCAGAGTCCAACCGACCTCCGGTCGGCGGTATCGCATCGGGCCAGCAAGCCATTGCGCTCGCTTGCCACCGCACTGGTTCCGTCGATTGGGGCATCAACCGAAGCGCTCGACAGAGCGATTCCCATTGTTCATCAGGCGATGAACATGGCGATTCGATTCGCGCAGGCCAAGCCTGATTCTTCGACCGTCGCATCGTTTCTCGACGTTGTTGTGCGCTCAGCGGACACCGGCGTGGGTCTGCTCGATTCGTAGCCACACCATGGCTCAGCTGGGCATTTCGCTACGCGGCTGCCCAGCAAGAGTTGCAGTTCTGCGCTAGACAACTAGCGGGCGCCGCGGAGTTCGCGGTGCACCTACCCGCCAGAAAGAGGGCAACCATGGGCGTATTTGATTTTGTACGTAACGCAGGCGCAAAGGTCGGCATCGGTAAAAGTACCGATGAGATCGATGAGGAAGCGCGCGAAAAAGAAGCAGCAGCCGCTGCAGCAAAGGCTTCGATCCAAAAGATCAACAAGGCCCGCGTTGCACAGCAGAACTCTGACAAGACAGCCGTCAAGCGTGCTGCCGCAGTCGAGGAGCGTCGCAAGAACCTTCAGAAGTCCGAAGGGCTCGAGAACTATGTTCGCATGCTTGGCCTTGAGGCCGAAGGCATCGACATCCGCTACGACGACGGAGTAGCGTACATAAACGGCACTTGTCCAAGCTTCAAGGCAAAGCAACAGCTGATCCTTGCGGTTGGAAACTGCGAGGGTGTCGGCAGCGTCGATGAAGATATCGAGATCGTCCGCGTCAAGCAGGATGCTCCTGATGAAGAAGAAGCAACCTTGGTAACGGTAAAGAGTGGCGACACGCTCAGTGCGATCGCCCGCGATCACTTGGGCGACGCCGGTCGTTACCCAGAGATCTTCGAAGCCAACAAACCAATGCTGAAGGACCCAGACCTGATCTTCCCTGGCCAGGTCCTACGGATTCCCGGCGCATAGTTTCTTCTTCGGGCTCTTTGCCCAAGAACGATAGAAAGTAAGAACGCGGGGTCTGACCCCGCGTTCTTTCTTTTTTGGCGACATCTCGGCTGCGTGCCGACCGAACGCACGGACATCTCGGCTGCGTGCCGACCGAACGCACGGAAATGTCGGCTGCGTGCGCGGGGACCGTAAGAAATAGGGTGGCGCCATGTTTATTGATGGATCTTGGGTTGAAGCGGCTTCGGGCAAACGGTTTCCGGTAACGAATCCGGCTACCGGCGAGCACCTCGGCGATATGCCCGATGGTGACGCCGGAGACGCCGACCTGGCGATTGCCGCCGCCCATCGGGCCTTTCCTGGCTGGTCCGCGACCACTGCGTATGAGCGATCGGCGGTGCTGTACCGGGCCTGGCAGCTGATGACCGAACGGTCGGTCGAGCTTGCCGAGCTCATGACCAGGGAGCAAGGCAAGCCGTTGAAGGCCTCGACCTTCGAGGTCAAATACGGTGCCGATTTCCTCCTCTGGTTCGCGGAGGAGGCCAAACGCGTCGAAGGCCATTGGCTTCCGTCGGCTCGACCCGATCAGCGGTTCCTCTCGATCCGCCAGCCCGTAGGCGTTGTCGCTGCGGTGACTCCGTGGAACTACCCGATCTCGATGCTCACTCGAAAGATGGGCCCGGCCCTCGCAGCCGGCTGCACGATGGTTCTCAAACCAGCCGAGGCAACGCCGCTTTGCGCGAAGGCCATCTTCGAGATCTTTGTTGATGCAGGAATCCCCGATGGCGTGATCAACATGGTGACCGCGCTCGACCCGGTGCCAATTGGCGACACCTTCACCTCCGATAGTCGAGTGAAGAAGCTCACGTTTACCGGTTCGACTGCCGTGGGTCGCAAGCTGGCGGGAGCCGCCGCCTCAAACCTGCAGCGGGTATCGGTTGAGCTCGGCGGACACGCTCCCTTCATTGTCTACCCCGACGCCGACCCGGTGCATGCGGCAAAGGGCGCAGCCGCGCTGAAGTTTCTCAACTCGGGACAGGCGTGCATCAGCCCAAATCGGTTGTACGTGCCCAACGAGCTGCTTGACGCCTTCACCGAAACCCTTATCGCTCGTGTCCAAAAAGTGAAGGCCGGCAATGGATTTGCTGAGGGCGTTGGCGTTGGGCCCCTGGTAAACGAAGCAGCTGTCGCCAAAGTCGAGAATCAGGTGATTGACGCTCGAGCGAAGGGGGCCGAGGTACCAGTTGGCGGCGGACGTCTGACCGACGGCGAATTCGCCGATGGTCATTTCTTTGCGCCAACGGTCGTTACCGGCGTAACCACCGACATGGTGATCAGCCACGAGGAGACCTTTGGGCCGGTCGCTCCGGTTATCGCCTATGACGATCCGGCCGAGGTAATCGAGTTGGCCAACAACACCAACTACGGCCTGGCCGCCTATGTCTACACCCGCGACATTTCAACAGCCTTTCGGGCTTTTGAGGCGCTGCGGTTCGGCATTATTGGCATCAACGATGTGAATCCCACGTCGGCGGCTGCGCCGTTTGGTGGCATGGGTGACTCAGGTTTGGGTCGTGAGGGCGGACATGAGGGCATCGATGAGTACCTCGAAACCAAACTCGGCGGGTTCGCACTCTGAACGGAAACTGTCGCGGAGTGACGGACGGCTCGTTGATGTTATAGGTCTTAACGAAACGGCTAGACAGGGTAACCCCTGAGTGATACGTTCAATCGGAATCTGGTGCGCATGCACCGGAACCGACCATACGTACACGCAGTAAACCCGAAGAGGTGTTCCACCAATGTCTGATTTCACCGATTATGCCGCCGAAGCCCAGACCCATTTGGTGCCTCACTTCACCAAGGGTGCCGCATGGCGCGACCCCAACCTGCTCGTCATCGAGCGAGGCGAGGGTTGCTATGTCTATGACACCAACGACACCAAGTACCTCGACGGTCTCTCGGGGTTGTTCTGCGTAAACATCGGCCATGGCCGCCCCGACATCACGGCTGCGGCCGCCGAACAGATGGACAAGCTGGCGTACTCGTCGAACTGGGGCATGGCGCACCCGAAGTCCATCGAGGCCGCCCGGATGATTGGCGAGGTCGCCCCTGGCGATCTCGATGAGGTCTTCTTCGTAAGCTCCGGCTCCGAAGCGGTTGAGTCGGCCATTAAGTTCGCCCGCAATTACCACCTCAGCCAGGGCGACTCCGAGCGGTACAAGGTCATTGCGCGAAACTGGGCCTACCACGGCACCACGCTCGGGGCACTGGCCGTAACCGGCATCCCCAAGTTCCGCGATCCCTTCCTGCCGCTTCTCTGGGACGGCGTTCGTCACGTCCCTCACACTCTCGACCACTCGTTCCCGCTCGACACTCCTGCCGCCGAGTTGCCGTGTGTTACCGCAATCGAAGAGATGATCCTTGCCGAGGGCCCCGAAACCATCTCGATGTTCATCGCCGAGCCGGTACAAAACGGACGCGGAGCTGTCGTCCCGCCCGAGGGCTACTGGCAAGAAGTTCGCAAAATCTGTGACAAGTACGGCATCTTGCTCTGTGCCGATGAGGTCATTTGTTCCTTCGGCCGCTTCGGCCATTGGTTCGCAAGCGAGCGCTTTGGTGTTGTGCCCGACATGATCACCTTTGCCAAGGGCGTCACCTCTGCCTACCAACCGCTCGGCGGCGTGGTCATGCGCACTCCGCTCGTCGAGGCGATCTACGACTCTGAGATGGGCGCCTTCATGCACGGCTCCACCTTCGGCGGTCACCCGGTGGCCACGGCGGTAGCGGTTGCAAACATGCGGGCCATGGACGAAGAAGGCGTATTGAAGAACGTCCGCGACAACGAGAACTACATCTCGGGCAAGCTCAACGGTCTCGTCCACAGCTACGCCCATGTCAACGAAGTTCGTGGCGCCGGCTACTTCTATGCCATCGAGTTGGGTGTCGACCGCGAAGCTGGCATCGAGTTGTCCGAGCATCAGGCCAAGGCGCTCCAAACGGGAGTCCTTCTCAACTACGTGCGCGACGCCAAGCTCCTTATTCGTCCCGACGATCGCGGCGCTACCATGCTCACCGTCTCACCGCCACTTATTGCCGATCACGGGGTTATCGACGACCTCGTCAATCGCGTCGACGAGGTGCTTGGACGAGTCGGAACATGGCTCGCCGAGAACCCGGAGTAGGGGAGCGTTCTGGAACCCGCCCACAACGGCAGCGTGTTTGGGCCTAGCATTGATGACCGGTTCGTTCATCGGACCAATTTTGGAGGGGGACTCTGGAGTTTCTTGCGAAACTCCGGCGGTTTCCAAGTATCGATTTCGATGCGCTAACAAGGAGACATACATTGAAAAAGTCAAAGCTCTTTCTTGCTTTGCTGATGGTTTTCGGCCTTATCGCCGCTGCCTGCGGTAGCGACGATCCGGTCAGCAACGCGGTCGACGATGCTGAAGAGGCGGTCGAAGACGCGGTTGACGGAGACGACGGAGACGCCATGGACGATTCCGTCGATGTGCTGAACGTTGCGTACTTCTCCGGTTGGCCACTTCCCCCACAAATTGGGCAGGAAGACGGCAGCTTCGCCGAAGCAGTTGGCGTCGGCGAAATCAACTGGATCCCACTTCCTGACGGTGGCGCGATGGCCGATGCGATGATCGCCGGCGATGTTGACATCAGCTACTCGATTGGTCTCACCCCGTTCGCCGTGAAGGCCACCAACGGTGCGCCCATCAAGATGGTCGGTATCGCTGTTGCCTACGACGATGCGGACAACTGCATCGTGCAGGGCGACCTTGGTCTCACCCGAGACAACGCTGCCGAGGTTCTCAACGGCGCTCAGATCCTTACCCCAATCGGTAACGTCACCCACTACAAGCTTCTCAAGACCATGGATTTCCTCGGCGTCGATACCTCGACCCTCGAGATCCTTCCCGCAGAGTCCGGCGACGCAACCGCTGCCGCTTTCTCCGGTGGACAGGTTCAAGTTGGCTGTGCATTCGGTGGCGCTCTTGTGACCATGACCGACGCTGGCGGCGTTCCAATCCTCACCGGTGCGGAAACCTCCAACGAAGTCGGCATCAAGACCTACGACGTCACAGCCGTAACCGATGACTTCGCCGCTGCTCACCCAGGAGTTGTTACCCAGTTCCTCGCCGCAAACGAAGAATTCAACCAGATGTGGGCCGCTGACCCAGATGGCACCAACCCGACCATCGCAACCGCTGCTGGTATGGAAGAGGTTGGCAACTTCCTCTCCGGACCGACCTGGTTCACCTTCCCAACCGTCGCTGAGCAACTCAGCGATGACTGGCTTGGATCCAGCGTGGCTGAGGTCATGCTCGAACAGCTCAACTTCTTCCTCGAGCAGGGACAGATTGATGCAGTTGCCGATGACTACGGACAGTTCATCGACACCAGCTACCTCGAAGCAGCTCAATAAAGACCCTGACGCCACTGTCCCGGGTCGCAGCCCGGGACAGTTCGTGTTCAGAAGAAGTGTGAGTTCAGAAAGAACAGCACGACGAAATACGAGTTATCGATAGGGCGCTGGCAGCAATCTGCTGTCGGCGCCCTGTTGGTTTCCGGGGCACGCGGTCTTCAAGGCAGTTGTTCTGCAGCGGCGATGTACAAGGGGGTACGGCGTGAGAGCGCTAAGTGTTAAAAATCTAGAGATGGTCTACGAGGTCCCGAAGGGTGACCCGGTTCATGCTCTCAGCAACATCAACTTCGATCTCAAGGGCGGGCGTTTGCTTACCCTTCTGGGTCCGAGCGGTTGCGGAAAAACCACATTGCTTAACATCATCGCTGGTTTCTTGGGCCCCACCGAGGGCGAGGTGTATCTCGGCGACGAAAAGATCACCGGGCCAAGCGAAGATCGCGGCATGGTGTTCCAGCAGGGCGCACTCTTCGAGTGGCTCAATGTTTCCAAGAACATTTCGTTTGGGCCTCGGATGGCCGGTGTGAAGAAATCGGTATACCTCCCCGAAGTCGAACGACTGCTCGATACCGTCGGGCTTAGCGGCTTTGGCGACAAACAGATCTACGAACTTTCTGGCGGCATGCAGCAGCGCGTTGCTTTGGCCCGCTGCCTCGCCAACGACCCCGACATGATGCTCATGGATGAGCCTCTCGGTGCGCTAGATGCGCTCACCCGAGAAAAAATGCAGAGCCTCATTCTGAACCTGTGGAATGAGACCGGCAAGAGCATCGTGATGGTCACCCACTCGGTCGAGGAGGCGCTCTTGCTTGGCGACAAGGTGTTCGTAATGGCGCCTCGTCCTGGCCGTATCGAAAAAGTCTACGAGTTGCCTTTTGCGGTGCGGGCTCTCTCTGAAGACCCTCGCGAAATCAAAAAGGGCGCCGACTTTCAGGAAGTCAAAGAAGAGATCCTGAGCTTCATCTGGGAAATGGAAGAAGAAATCATGGGACGGGAAGAGGCCTGATCATGGCAGGACTTTCAACGAGACGATCCGACAACAAGACCGTTACCTTCGGCGATGCTGCGGCGGTAACGAGCCTCCCGTTCTGGGGTCTTCTTGGAGTCATCACGCTTTTTGGTGTGTGGTTCCTTACGACAACCGCTTTTGGTTTCCCTAGCGAACTGGAAGAGAAGTACAACGCGGCCGCCGAAACGAAGGCTATCGAGAAGGCCGAAGCCGCAGGCGAGCCGGTCGACTTCGATCGACTCAGCGACCGAGAACTGTTTGTCGAGTGTCAGCGTGACGGCGACAACTGCAACAACAAGACCTCCTACACCCAGGTGGTTTCGTCGCTCAGCTTTCCGTCGATCCCCGACACCATCGGTGCTGCGCAAGAGTTGTTCACCGACGGCTATCAGAACTTCAGTATCTGGGAACACACGTGGGCAAGTCTTTGGCGAGTTCTTCGCGGGATGTTCTGGGGCTCGGTTGTGGGTATCCCGGTTGGGTTGTCGATGGGCTTGTCGAGCCGTGCTCGCGGATTCTTCGACCCACTCGTTGAGGGCTTCCGGCCCATTCCGCCTCTGGCGTTGCTCTCGCTCTTTGTTCTGACCTTTGGCATTGGTGACAAGGCAGCGGTGCCGCTTCTGATCTTCGCGTCGCTCTGGATCATGATCATCGCTGCCCGCGCTGGTGTGCGAAACGCCAGCCTTGCCAAAGTGCGGGCGTCGTATTCTCTCGGCGCCTCGAAGTCGCAGCTGCTGCGCAAGGTGCTTATCCCGAACGCACTTCCGGAGATCTTCACTGGTCTTCGCGTGGCTCTGGGTGTGAGCTGGGGAACCCTGGTCGCCGCAGAACTCACCGGGGTCCAAGATGGTCTTGGCGCAATGATCTCTCAGGCCAAGAACTTCTCTCGACTCGACATCATCGTGGTCGGCATCGTCATCATCGCCCTTATTGGTGTGCTGATGGACGGCTTCATCCGGTTCCTCGAGTCGATTCTGATTCCGTGGCAGGGCAAGGGCTGATAGACCGGTCCGGTGGCAATCCTTCACGAGTGGTACGAGCGGGCAAGGGCTAACCCTCAGCGGGTGGTTTTGGCCGACGCTGGCGATGATCGAGCGGTAGAAGCTGCTCGGCGGCTCAACGCCGAGGGCCTTGCCGTGGCATCGGTGATCGATAATGCGGCTGCCGTTTTTGACTTGGTCGACCCAGAGATTCTCAGCGACGCGGTTGCTCATCCCGGCTTTACGAACCGACCCTTCGATCTCGATGACCCGCTGAACGCTGCGACGATTTCGGTCAGGGCCGGCCTTGCCGACGCGTGCGTCGCTGGGGCTAGTCGATCGACCGCCGACGTTCTGCGGGCGGCGATTCGTATTCTCGGCACCGCTCCAGAGTCATCGGCTATCAGTAGCTGTTTCTTCTTTGTTCTTCCCGACGGGTCGGCAATTGTGTACGGCGATTGCGGTGTTCTGCCCGACCCCGATGTCGAGCAGTTGGCCTCGGTGGCCGTTTCGTCGGCGGGAACATTTGCCGCGCTATCGGGTGAAGAGGCCCGCGTGGCCATGCTGTCGTTCTCGACCAAAGGCAGCGCCCGTCACGAACGAGTCGACAAAGTTATTGCCGCCACCGAGCGGGTCCGCGAGCTCGCTCCCGATCTGTTGGTCGATGGAGAGTTGCAGTTCGACGCGGCATGGGTGCCAGCAATCGGTGAAAAGAAGGCGCCCGGATCTCCGGTAGCCGGACGCGCCAACGTGTTCGTGTTCCCCGACCTCGATAGCGGCAACATCGCCTACAAGATCACCGAACGGTTGGGCGGCGCCCAAGCCTTTGGCCCGCTCCTCCAAGGGGTGGGAGGCGTCATGCATGATTTGTCGCGAGGGGCGAGCGTCGATGACATCGTGAATGTGAGCGTTATCGCTGCGCTGCAAGCCCAACCGTCTCCCGAGTGAACAGAATGTACAACCATGTGACTTTTGTTGATCCTTTTCGGGCGCTGCGGGTCGCCAACTAGGGTGGAGGCATCCTCAACTGGACGGAATTCCCCACGTGACGGCCCCTCAGAGCACGCCACCTATCGCCAAGCCGGAAACTCGCGGCGCCATCGATAAAGAACTGGTGGTCGAAACCGCCGCCAGAATCGCCGATCGGGACGGAATCGACGAAGTAACGCTTACCCGCGTTGCCAAGGAACTCAACATCAGCCAGCCCGCCCTTTATCGCCACGTCGAGGGCTATGACGACCTCATTCGGAGCCTCGGACTCGAAGGGCGACGGGTTCTTGCCGACGTTCTTGCGGCAGCTGCGGTTGGCGTTGCAGGAGACGACGCCGTTCGGGCCATGGGCCGGGCATGGCGTCAGATTGTCAAGGAACGATCCGGCGTCTACGCCGCCACCGACAGGTATCCATGTGCCGGCGACCCTGAGCTTGAAGAGGCCGTCGACCGAGTCATCGAGGTTCTTGGACTCGCGTTGGTCGGCTACGATCTCGATCCCGAAGACCAGATTCATGTGTCGCGGACGTTGCGTAGCGCATTCCATGGCTTCGCAGCACTCGAGGCGGGCGATGGGCATCCGCGGCCTCACGATCTCGATGACACCTACGAGCACCTCCTCGATCTGTTGATCGCAGGTATCCGAGGTCACTCGGTTTAAGGGGTTACGTGGAGAATCGAGAGATCCCAGACTAGGCCCTCTCGCGTTTTGGTTATAGACTCTTACTTGGCCTCGGTTGAGGCTGACCTTCTTGCCGATTGACTCCCAGGAGCCCGTTATGACTCGTATGACACCTAGTGAAGCGTTTGTGGAGACCATGGTTGCTCATGGTGTCGATACGGCGTTTGGCATTATGGGTTCGGCGTTCATGGACGCCATGGACATCTTTGCTCCAGCCGGAATCCGTTTGGTGCCGGTTGTGCACGAGCAGGGTGCGGCCCATATGGCCGACGGTTACTCCCGCGTGTCGGGTCGCCACGGTGTCGTCATCGGGCAGAACGGTCCGGGTATCTCCAACTGCGTCACCGCAATCGCCGCTGCCTTCTGGGCGCACTCGCCGGTAGTAATCGTTACCCCGCAAACGGGAACGATGGGCATTGGTCTTGGCGGCTTCCAGGAAGCCAACCAGCTGCCGATGTTCGAAGAATTCACCAAGTACCAGGGCCACATCAACAACGAAGCCCGTATGGCCGAGATCACCTCTCGTTGTTTCGACCGAGCACTTTCCGAGATGGGTCCAACCCAGCTCAACATTCCCCGTGACCGGTTCTACGGCGACATCGATGTCGAGATCCCAGAACCCATGCCGCTCGATCGTGGCGCCGGTGGCGAGAAGTCACTCCAAGCCGCAACCGAAATGCTTGCTGCTGCCGAGTTCCCCGTGATCCTCTCCGGTGGCGGCGTTGTCATGGGCGACTCGGTCGAGGACTGCGTCGCACTCTCGGACATGCTCGGCGCTCCCGTCGTCAACTCGTACCTGCACAACGACTCCTTTCCCGCCTCCCACCCAATGTGGTGTGGCCCCCTCGGGTACCAGGGCTCGAAGGCCGCTATGAAGCTCATTAACAAAGCCGACGTTGTTCTGGCCCTCGGAACCCGCCTCGGTCCGTTCGGAACACTTCCTCAGCACGACATGGATTACTGGCCAAAGGACGCCAAGATCATTCAGGTCGACGCCGACCACACCATGCTCGGCCTCGTGAAAAAGGTTTCGGTTGGCGTGCACGGTGACGCCGGCGCCGCTGCCCGTGAGCTACTCCGCCGTCTCGGTGAAGTAGGCGAAGCCAACATCGCATGCCTCGCCAACCGCGACACGCGCGCCGAGACCATCGCCGAAGAGAAGAAGGCATGGGAGGACGAGCTCGATGCTTGGACCCATGAAACCGACGATTTCTCGATGGAAATGATCGCCGAAGCCAACGAAGAGGCCGGCGACTGGCTGCATCCTCGCCAGGTTCTGCGTGCGCTCGAAGAGGCAATGCCAGCCCGCGTGATGGTGTCGACCGATATCGGCAACATCAACTCGGTCTCCAACTCCTACCTCCGTTTCGAAGAACCACGCTCATTCTTCGCGGCAATGTCGTGGGGTAACTGCGGCTACGCCCTCCCAACGATCATCGGCGCCAAGGCTGCTGCCCCCGACCGTCCGGCGGTTTCCTACGCCGGCGACGGTGCATGGGCGATGAGCATGACCGAGGTCATGACCGCCGTGCGGCACAACATCCCGGTCACCGCAATTGTCTTCCATAACCGCCAGTGGGGTGCCGAGAAGAAGAACCAAGTCGACTTTTATGGCCGACGCTTCGTCGCTGGCGAACTCGACGGCGAAGAGAACTACGCCGATATTGCAACCGCTATGGGCGCCAAGGGCGTTCGGGTCGACAAGATCGACAACGTTGGCGCAGCGCTCACCGACGCCATCAACGCCCAGATGAACGACGGCGTCACCACCGTCATCGAGATCATGTGCACCAAGGAACTGGGCGACCCGTTCCGCAAGGACGCACTGTCGACACCGGTTCGTCACCTCGCCAAGTACAAAGATTACGTCTAGGTCGAGTAGCACTCTTCCTGTGACCAACTCTTCACCAGTTGAAGATGCCGCCTCAGCATCAGGTTCGGTTCCCACCGAACTCGTCGATGTTGAGGCGGTGTTTGGTTTTCGCACCGGTCTCGAAGTTCGGGCGTTCGCGTCCGACAGCGATACCGGCGCCGGTGACCGGATCATCGACGACCATGTTCCCGTTGTCGACCCGGCCTACCGTTTCGACCCCGATGTCACCTTGGCGATCTTGGCCGGGTT
Source organism: uncultured Acidimicrobiales bacterium (assembly GCA_937934655.1). Lineage (GTDB taxonomy): Bacteria > Actinomycetota > Acidimicrobiia > Acidimicrobiales > SHLQ01 > CALLQB01. The sequence continues at coordinate 42,542 of CALGZB010000023.1, forward strand.
CACGCAGAACCGTCGAGTTCTGGTGCAGGGATATCACGGCACCGGAAAGTCCACTCATATTGAGCAGGTGGCGGCCCGGCTCAACTGGCCGATGGTGCGGGTAAACCTCGACGGTCACCTCACTCGTATGGACCTCATCGGTCGCGATGCCATCGTGCTGCGCGACGGCAAACAGATCACCGAGTTTCAAGAGGGCATTCTTCCCTGGTCGCTTACCCGTCCCGTGGCGCTGTTGTTCGACGAGTTCGACGCCGGCCGCCCCGAGGTCATGTTTGTGATCCAGCGAATCCTGGAGCGCGACGGCAAACTCACGTTGCTCGATCAGAACCGGGTTCTGGCCCCGCACCAATCGTTCCGGTTGTTCGCGACGGCCAACACGGTTGGTCTCGGGAACCTCAACGGCCTTTACCACGGGGCACAACTGCTCAATCAGGCGCAGGTCGATCGCTGGGACATCGTGGCCAAGCTCAACTACCTCAGCGCCGAAGCCGAACGAAACATCGTCCTCGCCCGGGTGCCAGCCATCGCAGCCCGGCCCGATGGTGAAGCAACGGTCGACTCGATGATCGCCGTTGCCGAGATGACCCGCACCGGTTTCGCTGCCGGTGATCTCTCGACGGTGATGTCGCCTCGCACGGTGATCTCCTGGGCCGAAAACCTGTTGCTCTTCGGCGATCCAGGGCAGGCGTTCCGGCTGTCGTACCTCAACACCTGCGACGACGCCGAACAGTCGATCGTGGCCGAGTACTTCCAACGGGCGTTTGCCCTCGACCTCGACGAATCCATCGCTACCCAGAGTTGATGGCCGTCGACCGGCTCACCGAGGGACCCGACGACCGTCGACGCCGTCGACTGATCGAGCGTCACAGCGCAGCATCGCTTCGAGCGGTCGCTGCAGAGCCTAGGGCCGAGTTCGTTGGCCAGCGGCTGACGATTGATGACCGTCGGGTCGCTGTTGCGACGCCCTACCTGCTGCCCGGCGACCGCGAGGTCCCGATCGGTGCGCGCCGCGGGGTGGCCGATGCTCTCGGGCTCCGGCTTCGTTTCAGTAATCTGGAGTTGCACCGGTCGCTTCGACCTGCACCGCCGTTTCAGCAGGTGGTGTTCGACACCCTCGAACAGCTTCGATGCGATTCACTGGTTCCCGGCCACCTTCCCGGTGTTCGACAGAACGTCACTCAGGCATTTGAAGAGTGGGACCGGTCGACCCGCGCCATGGGCGTTGCCGAGACTGCGCTCGGACGGCTCATCTACACGGTGACGCACATGGCTCGAGCCCGCTTCGGCACGTCGGTAGGCATGCTCGACAACGAGACACAGATCGAGATCGAAGGCATCACCGAAGCTCCCCGAATGGAACTTGCGCCGCTAATTGGCCACGACTTGGTTGCGCTTGCCCAGACCCGTCACGATCAGGCGGCGTATGCCGAACACGCGATAGCCATCGCCGATGCCGCGGCTTCGGTTGCAGGCGCCGCAGCTAAGCAGCTCACTCCCACCGATGTGGTCGATGTGAAGAAGCGTCTGATGCTCGCAGCTGCGTGGGATGACGGCGATAACGAGTCCTTCGACGGGCACGATGTGGGCACTTCGGCTGGCGCCGATGGCACTGAAGACGGAGATGACGACGGCAGCGGTTCGCTCGACGAACTCGGTGGCTATCACGTGTTCACGACTACCTATGACATCGAGGTCACCGGCACCGACCTAGTTCTCGACGTTATTGCGGCACGTCGGCGGGCCGAACTGGACAGCCTCATTGCCGCTCAGGCCGTAAGTGTTCCGCGGCTCGCCCATCGTCTCCTCGAGCGATTGGGAACAGCCCAACCCCGGAGCTGGAATCACGCCCAAACCGAAGGGGTTATCGACGCGCCTCGTCTTTCCCAGGTGGTGAGTAACCCCACATTTCGACAGGTGTTTCGGACCCCTCGCCATGAGCCCACGGCCGACCTAGCGGTGACGTTTCTCATCGATACATCGGGTTCCATGAAGCGGCAGCGCTACGAAGCGATGGCGGTGCTTGTCGATACCTATGCTCGGGCTCTGGACCTGGCGGGTGCGACCACCGAAGTGCTTGGGTTTACTACAGCAGCGTGGAATGGCGGCCGAGCGCTGGTCGAGTGGCAAGACGCCGGCGAACCGCTGCTGCCCGGACGGGTGGGGGAGCAGTGCCACATCGTCTACAAAGATGCCGACTCGTCGTGGCGTAAGTCGCGGCAGTCCCTGGCGGCCATGCTGAACACCTCGCACTACCGGGAAGGGCTCGACGGTGAGGCGCTGGCATGGGCGTACCGTCGGCTCATGGTGCGGCCCGAGCAGCGTCGGATCCTGGTGTTCATCTCCGATGGTGCGCCCAACGATGTGGCCACGGCAACGGCGAACGGCGAGACCTACCTCACCGATCACCTCCAACGAGTGGCTCGGCGAATTCAGCGCTCCGGTGCAGTAGAGCTTGGAGCTATCGGCATCGACCTCGACATGGATTGGCTCGTATCGCGCTCGATCAACCTCGATCTCAGCGGCACGCTCACCCTCCGCACCTATCGCGCCCTAGAGAATCTCGTCATGCACCCTTAGCTTCTGAGGAGGCGGCCGGGGCGGGATCCGGTGTCTTCGTCGTTTTCTCGGGTGACGACGCCATTGCAGATGGTGGCGAGGTAGCCCGACACCGGCTGCATCAATCGAGTTCCCCCGGCGGGTAGGTCGTGGTGGGCTACCGGCGGCGAGACGGCGAGGTTGTCGTGGTCGATGATGTTGACGTCGGCCCGTTTGCCGACCTCCAACGTCCCGCGATCGTCGAAACCGTAAAGCGCAGCGTTCCGAGCGGTTTGTTTGTTCACGATGAACTCGAGCGGCAACTGCTCGCCCTTGCGATCGCGAGCCCAATAGGTGAGCTGGGTGGTTGGCATGCTGCCATCACAGATGAGCGTGACGTGGGCGCCGGCGTCGCTTAGGCCGGTGACGGTATGGGGGTCGGCCAGCATCTCGCGCAACACGTTCATCCGAGCGGGGATATCGACAGTGCTCAGCGAGGCGAAGTTGGTTCCGCCGTTCTCGAGCATGAAGTCATAAAGGAACTCGAGAGGTTCGCGGCCTTGAGCTTTGGCCTTGGCGCCCAACGTGTCGCTGACGTCGGGCTCGTAGTCGACGGGGCTTTCGAGCGGGTACAGGACGCCCGCCGAACGGCGGAACAGTCCGTAGACGTTCTCCATCGACCCCGGAGCATCGGGGCGAATGTCTTTCTCTTCCAAGAGGGTGGCCTTCATGGCCGGTTCGCTCATGGCAACCACTCGCTCGGCGAGTGGAAGATGAGCGAGCTTCTCGAGGTACGTGGGCTTGCGCATGAACGCGTGGTACGCACTGAGCCCGGTGAGAAAACCAATAGGCCGAGAGGAAACCTGGGGGTGTAGCTGAGCCCCGGCGCTGTTTGCCTCGTCGGTCATTCGGAGGATCTCGCGCCACAGGTTGGGGTCGTAGTCAGGCGACTGCACGAGGGTGAAGGTGACCGGACGGCCGCTGGTCAGCGAGAAGCGTCGCATGAGGTCGTGTTCGGCCTCTTGCGTTGTGCGCTCGCCGCCCAGCCCATCGAGCTTGCCCACAGTGCCAGCCGGGATCATCTCGAACACGCCTTTGCCGACGCGGCCCATGTGTTCGGCGATGGCGAGCAGTTCTTCGTCGGCGGCGAAGGTGCCGGGCACCGGTTCGCCCCAAAGTGAGCGGTGGCCGATAGTGCGAGAGGTACTGAACCCAACCGCGCCTGCCTCGATTGCTTCGGCGACGATGCGGCCCATGTTGTCGACGTCATCCGCGGTTGCGTCTTCGTTAAGCCGGCCACGCTCTCCCATGGCGTAGAACCGCACAGCACCGTGGGCGATCTGTGCGCCGACGTCGAGCGCGTACTCGCGGCCTGCCATGTAGTTGAGATAGTCGGGGAACGTCTCCCAAGAGCCCCAGTCCATGCCCTCGTGGAGCGCTGCACCGGGGATGTCCTCGACGCCCTCCATCAGTTCGATCAGGGCGTTCTCGTCACCGGGGGAGACCGGTGCAAAACCAACCCCGCAGTTGCCCATGACAACAGTGGTGACACCGTTGTGTGATGACGGCGCCATCTCGGAGTCCCAGCTGATCTGGCCGTCGTAGTGGGTGTGGACATCGACCCAACCCGGGGTGATGAGTGCTCCGTCGGCGTCGATGGTTCGCTGGGCTGCACTCGTGATGTTTCCACCAACCTCGGCAATCACTCCGTTAGAGATTGCGATGTCGCCGCCGACCGGAGCAGATCCGGTCCCGTCGACGAGTGTTCCGTTTTTGATCACGATGTCGTGCATGATGAGGACCCCCGAGTCCGTCCAGCGCAGGAGTCAGTACGTTGACCGGCAATCTCCCACTACCAAACGGTTTAGTTCACCAGCGGACCACCGACATATTTTCCAACGAGACCGTTCCGGCCGGATTGCTTCGCGCTCACCGGGTTGCCGATGGTGTCTGGGGTCTCCTCGTCGTCCACTCGGGCAGCGTCGTGTTCGTGTTCGAGGATGAACCCGACGAGCCGAATCTCATCGAGGCCGGCGACCATATGGTGATCCCGCCCGCCCGACTTCATCACATCGAACTTGACGAACCCACCACATTCGCCATCGAGTTCCACCGTTCCCCGAAGCCGTAGAGGTCGTGCGGGGCTGCGGAACTCCTAGCCGCTCAGTTGCTTCGTCATCCGGAGAAGCACGACGTCGGGGAAGTCTGGGGAATGCCACCGTTCTGTTGTTTCGTAGCCGAGGCGTTCGTAGAGCCGCCGGTTGTCGGTGGCGAGTTCGCCGACAATGAGCTGGACCGAACCGTGGCCTTCTGAACGTATGAATTGCTCGGCCCGATCCATCAACCCCGATGCGATGCCGTGCCCACGCCGATCCGGCACCGTCATAAGCCGTTCGATGTCGGGACGTTCCTCGTACTGCCGAACGCTGACCGCACCGACAATCCGAGTGCCTTCACGGCATGTGAACGTCGTCGATTCTGCATGGCGACTCTCGAAGGCGTCGAACTGCTCATCGAGTGCCGGCACATGGGGAGTGCCGTAGATGACGGCCTCATCAAGAAACGCAGCGCGTTGAAGCGAGAACAACTCCCCAATATCTCCCGACGAAGCGAGCACTACTTCCATACGTAAACCCTAGAAGAACCAGCATGCTCTGGCACTTGCTCTGACACTTGCTCTGACACTTGCTCTGACACTTGCTCTGGCACTTGGTCTGACACCTGGTCTGGCACTTGGTCTGACACTTGGTCTGACACCTAGTGGTCTTGCTCGACCGGGAAGGGCGAAAGTGACAGACTCTGCGAATGATCTCTGTACATATTCTTTACCCAAAAACTGACGATTCAACGTTCGACATGGAGTACTACTGTGCGACCCACATGCCCATGTTCGCTGACGCTCTCGGCGACGCGTGCGCCGGCTGGGGTGCCAGCACCGTGAAGTCCGGCCCATGGGCCGCAATCGCCTGGGCTCACGTTGAGAGCCAGGAAGCCTTCGACGCCACCATGGCCGAGCATGGCGGCAAGATCATGGAAGACATTCCCAACTACACGAACGTGATGCCCGAGATGATCATCGGCGACGTCGACCGATAGAAACGCCGACCCGTGCTCTGGCCCTTGCTCTGGCACTTGCTCTGACACCTGGTCTGGCACTTGCTCTGACACCTGGTCTGGCACTTGGTCTGACACTTGGTCTGAGCAGTGGTTAGCAGGGGGGTGCTAGGCAGGGCGTTGGTTGCGTCGCTGCCACTGGCTTTGGAGCGAGCTTCTGGGCACGTGTGGCGAGTAGTGCTGCGACGAACCCGCGGAGAAGTCGTCCGGGAGCCCTGGCGGGTCGGGCCGATTCGGCCGTTCGGTTGCGGGAAAGAACCGCCTCGGTTGTGAGAGCAGTTTGGTAGCCGGGGCCCATGGCTTCGCGGAGTTCGGCCATCGAGGTGTGTTGTTTGGTTTCCATGACTTCATTGTCCGCCTCCAGCATCCATATTGAAAGCGACATGTTCTTGTACTTTCAATGACAAAATGCCATGGTTAACAAATGCAGCTCGATGTCGAATCTCTTCGCACGTTTTTGGCCGTTCTGGACCACGGTGGAATGACCGCAGCGGCAAATGAACTCCATACGAGCCAATCGGCGGTGAGCTGGAAGATCAAAAGGCTTGAGGAGCGAGTCGGTCGCCAACTCCTTGTTCGCGATGGTCGCTCGCTTCGGCCATCATTCGATGGTCGTAACCTCATCGACGACGCACGCACCATCGTGGCCACCCACGACCGAGCCGCCGATCGTCTCCAATGTTCGGACCTTTCCGGCGCGGTTCGTATAGGTGCCGACGAAGAAGTGGCGATCTCACATATGGCCAATCTTCTCGGCCAGTTCAAGCGTCACCACCCCAACACCGCTGTCGAGTTCGTCATCGACGCCAGTCAGCGTCTCCCGGCCAAACTCGATCGGGGCGAGATCGATGTGGCGGTGTTCCAGATTAACGAGGACGAGATCCTCCCGGGCGACGAAGTGCTTTGGACCGAGGACCTTCACTGGATGACCAGTGCGTGTTGTCCCCACGAGAGTGGGCCGGTGCCGATGATTACCTTCGGCGACGACTGCTTCTATCAACAACTGGCCGAGCCAATTCTCGACAACGCCGGGCTCAGTCACCACGTGGTGTTTTCCGGCCAATCATCGTCAGCGGTTCGGGCCGCCGTCGAAGCTGGCCTTGGCGTTGGTTTGTTGAGCACCCGTTACGTCGGTGACGAAATGGTGAGCTGGGAGCCCGGAAAACACCTCGATCCGCTGCCCAGGGTCTTCCAAGTGGCGCGCACTGCGCCAGGGCCAAGAGACCCTGTGGTCGATGCGCTGTTCATCGCAATCGTCAGCACCTCGAGCGGAGATCACACCAGCGAGTGAAACCGCAGTAGGTTGCGGCCGTGGATCTTCAACAGCTACAAACAACCGGTGTCTGGTCTTTTACCGAAGGCATGTCGCCCGCCGAATCAGCTGAGTTCGCCGCTGGGATCGAACGGCTCGGCTACTCGGCCCTTTGGGTACCTGATGCCCGGGGTCGCGACCCGTTTGTGAACTGCGCGACGCTGCTTGAAGCCACTACCAAGCTGATCGTGGCGACCGGCATCGCAAACATCTGGGTGCGTCACCCAAGCGCCATGGCGCAGGGCGCGTTGAGCCTGGCCGAGAAATCAGGAGATCGATTCCTGCTCGGCATCGGCGTGAGCCACAAACCATCGGTGCAAGGCGCCACCGGTATTCCGTTCACCAAACCGCTCGAGACCATGGGCAACTACCTCGACACCATGGCCGACTCTGTATGGCGAGGCCCTGAGACGGCGATGCCGCCGGTGGTTGTCGCCGCGCTCGGCCCAAAGATGTTGAAGCTGTCGGCGGAGAAGAGTGCGGGCGCACATCCGTATTGGACGACACCAGAACACACCGCACAGGCTCGCGAGATTCTTGGACCCGATGCTCTTCTCTGTGTCGAGCAGAAGGTCTGCATGACCACCGATGCCGAAGTTGGTCGTGCCAAGGGTGCCGAGCAGCTCGCCATCTACAGCCCGCTGCCGAATTATCGAAACAGTTGGAAGCGCATGGGTTTCACCGAGGAACAGATCGCAAGCAACGACCCGGCGTTTGTCGATGCGGTCATGGCGTGGGGCGATGCCGAAACCATCCAGGCGCGCATCGATGCCCACTACGCAGCAGGCGCCACTCATGTCTGTGTGCAACCCGTGCACCCAACGGCTAGCGGCACCGTCGACTGGGATGCCCTCGAGGCCCTCGCTCCTGCAGGCTGAGTCACGTGCGACCTCACGCCACAACTGCAAGAACCGACTGCCTCTAGGCTTAAGGCATGTCTTCCAACGCCGAACCATCATCTACTGCTGCGGTTGTAGAGCGGGCGCTCCGTGCCCAGGAACAGTTTGCTCAGGCGACCCAGGCCGAGGTGGATCAAGCGGTACGTGCTGTGGCGTGGTCGTTGTACGAGCCGGCCCGAGCGAAGGAGCTCGCCGAACTCGCTGTGGCCGATACCGGTCTTGGAAATGTCGCCGACAAGATCATCAAGAATCAGCGCAAAACCTTCGGAACGTTGCGCGATCTACTGCGGCGCACCTCGGTCGGCATCATTAGTGATGAACCCGAGCGTGGCCTCACCATCTATGCGAAACCGGTTGGGGTTGTGGGGGCCATCACGCCATCGACCAATCCGGCAGCGACACCAATCAACAAAGCAATGATGGCCATCAAGGGTGCCAACGCCGTCGTGATCGCTCCGTCACCAGCGGGTTGGAGCACCACAGCAAAAGCCGTTGACTACGCAAGGGCTGAACTCGAAAAGGTGGGGGCGCCAGTCGACCTGATTCAGGTCCTTCCGGCTCCTGTTTCTCGCGAGGCCACCTACGAGCTGATGGAGCTGGTGGACCTTGTGGTCACCACCGGCTCGCAGAACAATGTGCGAGCGTCCTACAAGAGCGGCACACCGGCTATCGGTGTCGGTGCCGGCAATGTTCCGGTCATCATCGACTCGTCGGCCGACCTTGCCGACGCTGCGGCAAAGATCGCGGTATCGAAGACCTTCGACAACGCAACCTCATGCTCGTCCGAGAACTCGCTGGTGATTCTCGACGATGTGTATGACCGAGCACTCGAGGCTCTCTCTGCCGCCGGTGCATTCGTGGTCGACCCCAGCCAAGCCACCGAGATAGCGGAAAAGCTCTTTCCAGGTGGACACCTCAACCGCGACCTCATCGCCCAAGACGCCAGCGTTCTCATCGAAGCGTTCGGCCTCGATGCCCCCGCCGACACCAGGTACCTCATCGTCGAAGAGCCGGCGCCGTCGCCCGATCGGCCGCTCACGGGTGAGAAGTTGTCGCTGGTCCTCACCGTGTACCGGGCTCAGAACTTCAACCATGCCGTCGAGGTGGTCTCGCAGGTTCTCGATTTCCAAGGCAAAGGGCACTCGGTGGGGATTCACACCGCCGACGAATCCCAGACCCGTCGACTCGCCGAAGAGCTTCCAGTTGTCCGGGTTCTCGTCAACCAAGCGCACACGTTTGGCAACGGCGGGTCATTTGAAAACGCCCTACCTTTTACGCTCAGCATGGGCTGCGGAACGTGGGCCGGGAACTCCATCAGTGAAAATTTGAGTCTCGACCAATTCCTCAACCTCACCCACCTCGTCAGGACCATCCCCGAGGATCTTCCGAGCGAAGAGTTGCTCTTTGGGCCTCTCTGGGAACAGCAGCAGCAGCCCCTTGGGGAAGAGAAGTAATGACGTGGTTCTCGGCTCGAAACATTTCGCTCTCCACCGTTCCGGTTCCCGTCAGCGAGCTGTGGCCGCTCATCACCGATCCATCAATGCTGGCTTCCCTGACGCCGCTGGTTCGATCGATCGAATCATCTGGAGAGCACTGGCGCTGGACGTTGAACGGAATCGACGGACTCGGCGTAACGATCGAGGCGGTGTTTACCGAGCGGATGGAGTTCATCGACGAAGAACAGATCGTGTTCTCGCACGAGCCGCCCGCCGGAGCACGCGAGCGCGCTGCCGTCGAGGGTGTTTATGACTTCACGTCCAACGGCGAGGACTCGACTGATCTCCACGTCGACCTCACGCTTCTGGTCGAGTTACCGCTCCCACGGCTCTCCCGAATGGGGGTCGAACGGATCATGAACACAACGATGCGGGCGACCGGGCAGCGCTTTGCTGCGAATTTGTACGAGGAGCTCGGTTTGGATCCGAGCGACGTCGAAATCACAGAATTGCCGACGCCCAGAGACTAAGCCTCCAAACAAAAGAAACCGGTTCAGGTCAGTGAGTCGCCGACCTGCGCCGTTACGGTTCACCTGTGAGAACCCTCTGGACCAGCCGCGACATTAATGCTCCGGCCGAAACCCTGTGGGGTTTGCTCGTCGATCTGCAGGAGTGGCCCAGCTGGGGGCCGAGTGTGCGCAGCGCCGAGCTTCACAGCGAGACCTTTGGTTCGGGATCGACCGGAGCGGTGACGACGCTGGTTGGCGTCGAGGTTCCCTTCGAGATTACCGACTTTGACGACGGGACCCGATGGTCTTGGAAGGTGGCAGGGATTCCGGCCACCAATCACACCGTAGAGTCCTTGGGCCCCAACCGGTGTCGCGTCGGCTTTGGTGTTCCCTGGGTCGCTGCTCCGTACCTCGCCGTCTGTGAAGTAGCGGTCCGGCGGCTCGAAAAAATCGCAACAACTACCGAGGTGGCAAAATGAAGGTCGCAGTTATTGGTGCAACCGGCTATGTCGGGGGCCGACTCGTCCCCGAGTTGTTGGCCAGTGGGCACGACGTGCGTTGTCTGGCTCGAACCCCCGCCCGTCTCGACGGGGTCGAGTGGCGGTCAAAGGTCGATGTCGCTGCCGCAGATGTTCTCGATGAGTCATCGGTTTCGGCAGCCCTCGAGGGAATCGAGGCGGTGTATTACCTCGTTCATGCCATGAGTCAGGACGGAGACTTTGCCGAGTCAGATCGGATTGGTGCCGAAAATACCCGCGTTGCGGCAGAAAAGGCAGGGGTCTCGAGGATCGTCTATCTCGGCGGTTTGGGCGAAGACGACCCTGGGGAACTGTCGCACCATCTCGCCAGCAGGCACGAGGTCGGACGAGTCCTCGCAGCCGGCCCGGTAAAGGTCACCGAGCTTCGTGCCGCGGTAATTATTGGATCGGGCAGCGCTTCGTTCGAAATGCTCCGCCACCTCGCCGAGGTCCTCCCGGCGATGATTTGTCCGCGCTGGGTCACGATGACGAAGTGCCAGCCCATCGCGATTGCCGATGTCTTGCGCTATCTCGTGGCAGTTATCGAGATCCCCGAAGCGGCAGGCCAGATACTCGAGGTTGGAGGGCCTGATGTGTTGACCTACCGGGACATGATGGACCGTTACGCAGCAGCTGCCGGATTGCGGCGTCGACTGATCATCCCTGTTCCGATCCTGACGCCTCGCTTGTCGTCGCACTGGGTCAACCTCGTGACGCCGTTGCCGTATGTGCTTGCCCGTCCGCTCGTCGACAGTCTCATCAACGATGTCGTTGTAAGGCCCGACCGAGATATTGGCCGCCTTGTCGATCACACCCCCTACACCCTCGATCAGGCCATTGAGCGTGCTCTCGCGGTGGTCGGCGACCTTCAGCTCAAGACCAGTTGGATGGATAGCGCCCGAACCACTGGCGCAGCGGTGCCAATGAAACAAGATCCAGAATGGGCCGGTGGCACGATCTACGAGGCGATTCAAGAGGTCACCTCGACGGCTACCCCCGAGGCCTTGTTCTCGACGGTCACCGGAATCGGAGGGGAGCGAGGCTGGTATGCCGCCAACGTGCTCTGGACGCTTCGCGGGCTACTCGACAAGCTGATTGGGGGCGTCGGAATGCGCCGCGGCCGCCGACATCCCGATGAGCTACGAGTCGGCGACGCCCTCGACTTCTTCCGGGTCGACGCATATGAAGAGCCGACATTGCTACGCCTTCGGGCCGAAATGAAGGTCCCGGGCGGCGCGTGGCTCGAGTGGCGAATCATCGACGACGGATCGGGCGGAACTCGATTGCGCCAACGGGCCCGGTTCCACCCGCGTGGGGTGGCCGGCCGAGCGTATTGGTGGGTGCTCTTGCCAATTCACAAAGTGATCTGGAAGCAATTGGCCGAGCGTCTCGCGCATACCGCAGAACAAGCGTCCTAAGCCTGGTCGACAAGCCCGTCTTCCCGGCGCACGAATGCGCTGACGGCGAGGAACAATAGCCCGAGGGCGATGAAGCTCATCGCGAGCCGGATCATGGTGCCGGAGCTGCTGCCGGTAAACGCCACCTGGCCACTTGCATTGATGGTTACCGGTGCCGCCGAGTTGTTGTTCTCGAGGGTGGTTTCGCCGGTGATGGGGTCTGCGCCGAGCGGCGAAGACACCGTGGCGCTGTTGGTGATGATTCCGGTGGCGCTGGTCGAGATCTTGGTGTCGATCGTGAAGTCGACCTTCTCGCCGACCGCAAGGTCCTTCTCGAGCACGCAGGTCACGGGCTCGCCATCGGCACAGATGAATCCGTTGCCGCCGCCGCTGAGATAGGTGAGCATGGCTGGCAGTGGGTCCTCGACAGTGATCGGCCCGGCAGCGACGCCAGGACCGTTGTTGGTGACCACAAACTTCCAACGAGCGGTTCGTTGGGCGCCGTCGGTTGCGTCGAGTGTCTTATCGATGACGAGGTCGAACGGGGTGCGTTCGAGCGTCGCTGTGTCGATCCGTTGAATTGGGTCGACTCCCGGAATGGGAGAACCGTCTGGGTCTCCGTAGGGAGCAGCGACGACAACAACTTCGTTGACCAACGAGTCGTCGACGACTGATTCGGTGAAGAACGAGACGGTCTCGCCGGGGGCCAACGGGGTGGTGCCCTGAATAATGGTGAAGTCCGATGTCGTCTTGTCGAGCGCAACGTCACGAATCTCGATGTCGCCGAGATACGTATCGCCGGTGTTGGTCACCGAGACACACCACGTGACGTCGGTGCCGTGGTCGGCGATGATTGTTTCCTCGCCGAGACAACCCGAACCCGAGTCGTGCGAGTTGTACACCGTCTTATTGACGGTCATTCCAGGCGAGACCACTTCGACGACGCCAGTGTCATCGGCGGTTGGGGGCTCGACATCGGGAAGCGGTGTTCCGGATGGCGAGCTTGGGGTTCCGGTTGCCGAGGCGGTGTTGGTGAAGCCTTGGTCGAGGACGGTCTCATGGTGAAGCGTGACCGAGGTACCTGGTTGCATGATCCCAGTGTGAGTAAGGGTCAAGCCGAGCTCGGGGTCGGTAACGGTGGCGTCGATAAGAGCCGTGTCGCCGGTGTTGGTGACGTAGAAACACCACGTCATTTCCTGACCCGTTGTTCCCTGGACGGGGTCGGTGCCGGGGCAACGGGCTCCGCCGTCGTGGCCCATGTACGCCGCCTTGACGATGTCGATTGCGGCGCTTGCGACGTCGACGGTTGCCGAGTCGTCATCGGTCGGCTGCTCGACACCGGGGATCGGTGACCCGCTGGAGTCGGTCGGTTCGCCGGTTGTCGAAGCGGTGTTGACGAGGTCGTTCGTTGCAAGAGTTTCGTAGTGGAATACCACCGATTCGCCCGGGGCGAGATCGGACGGGTTGCCGCTGACGACGTTGAGGTCGGCGGTGGTTAGTCCCAGCGTGGCGTCGTCGACGGTCACGTTGCTGAGGTGGTTGTTGGCGTCGGTGTTGACGACGGTGAAGCAATAGGTGATTGCATCGCCCGAGTCCGCCACAGTGGCATCGACGCCGGGGCATCCGGCCCCGTCGTCGTGGCCGACGTATACGGTCTTTGCGATCGCAATTGCTGACTCAGCTTCAAGAACTGAGGCCGTGTCGGTGTCCTCGACCGGTGGTGCGGGTTGACCGCTGGGTCCAGGAAGCGGATCGCCCGATGTGGTGAGCGGGTCGGCGGATACCGTTGCCGTGTTGATGAGGTTGCCATCAACCGGTGCGTCGATGGAGAACATCATCGTTCCGTTGGGTGCCAGGGGGACAGCGTCATCGTCGTCGTCAATCGAGACGAGGGTCATGTCGGCGGTTGTGGCATTGAGCGACGGGTCGTCGATGACGATGTTGTCGAGCGGGGTGTCGCCAGAGTTGGTGATCGCAAAGCAGTAGGTGACGACGAAGGAGTTTCCTGCCGCGATCGAGTCGACTCCGGGGCACGTGCCGTCGGCTGACACCGTCTTGGCGAGGGTGATTCCCGGGGTGAGGACTTCGATCTCGGCGGTATCAGAATCGGTCAGATCCTCGGCCGAGCCAGGAAGAGGGTCGCCATCGGCCGTGGACGGTGTGGCAACGATCGATGCGCTGTTTGTCATGTCGCTGGTTGCAACGGCGGCGACGGCGAACGTAACCGATTCGCCGGTGAGCGCTGCGGGTGCAGCTGGCGCAAGCGTGACCGTGGTGGGGTCAGGTGTGGCCAGGGTGGATTGGTTCAGCGGGGTGAGTCCGAGCTGAGGGTCCGAAAGTTCGAGACCGGAGAGGAAGGTCTGTCCGGTATTGGTGACGGTGAGGCACCAGGTGATGGGTGCTCCTTCGGCGGTTTGGGTAAGGCCGGTGCCGGGGCATGTTCCGCTTGCCGACACCGTCTTGGTGAGTTCGATTGAGGTAATGGCTTCGGTGATGAGCGCCTGAGAACCGTCGGCAACCGGTCCGACGTCGGGCAACGGATTGCCGGTGCCGTCAGATGGCGTGGCGGTGGTCTCGGCGTCGTTGAGCAGGTCGCCGCTTATCGTCGAGTCGTAGCTGAGCATTGCGCTCTCGCCAACGGCAAGTGTGTCGAGTGAACCAGACACAACGCTGAGGTCAGTGGTGGTCAGTCCAAGAGTTACGTCGTCGACGGTGACGTCGATGAGTTCGGTGTCGCCAACATTGGTGACCTCGAAGCAGTAGGTGATGGCGTCGCCGATTTCACCGAAGATCGAGGGGACGCCCGGGCATGTGCCATTGGTGGAGATCGTCTTGATGAGCTCGATTCCGGGCGCAACCGTGTCGATGCTGGCGCTGTCGTCGTCGGTCGGTGCGTCGATGGTGGGTGGAAGGGGGCTTCCATCAACGTTGGTGGGTTCGCCAGTCGCCGTGGCCGTATTGACCTGGTCGGCCGTGAGCGTGCCCTCGAAGGCCATGGTGAGCTGTTCGCCGGGAGCCAGGGGAGCGGCGCCTGACACGGCGATGAGCGTCGCAGCCGAAGCAGCGTTGAGACCGAGGATGGCATCGTCGATCGTGACGCTGGCAAGAGCCGTATCGCCGGTATTAGTGACGGTGAAACACCACGTGACTGGCGTGCCGGCTACAGCACTCGCCAATTCAGCGGCAGAGGTAGCGCAGCGTGCTCCGGCATCGTGGGTTCCGGCGTACACGGTCTTCTCAAGCAGGATTGCTGGAGCGACGAGGTCGACGGCGGCATCGTCGGGCGCCGAGACTGGTGGCGTCGCGTCGGGCAACGGAGCGCCGGTTGGGGTACTTGGTACGCCGGTAGCGTTTGCCGTGTTCACCAGGTCGGCAGTGATCGTTGATTCGGTGAAGAGGGTCACCGAATCGCCCGGGGCAAGCAAGGTTGGGTTCGACAGTGAGATGCCGAGGACCGCATCGTCCACCGTGACACCGTTGATGGAGGTGTCGCCGGTGTTCGTGACCGTGAAGCAGTACGTAACCGGTTGTCCATTGGTACCAGATGCAAGGTCGTCGGCCTCGGCGCTACCGCAAAGCAGACCGTTGTTGTGGCCTTCGTAGACCGTCTTGTCGATGCTGAGAGCGGGCGACACGACATCGATGTCGGCATCGTCGGATGCCGTGGGGTCACCCGTGGTCGGGATAGCGGTTCCCGAAGCATCGACAGGTTCGCCGCTCGTTGTCGCGACGTTCGTAAGGTCGACGTTGGCCGAGTCTTCAACGAAGAACACTGCGGTGGAGCCTGGGGCCAAGAACGAAGCGTCGCCACTCAGAAGGGTGATCGACGTCGCTGACGGTGAACCGGGATATGAGGCTCCGAGTGCCGGGTCGTCGATGGTGACGTTGGCGAGGAATGCGACGCTGCTGGTGTTGGTGACGGTGAAGCAGTAGGTCACGGCGGTGCCGGAGTCGATCGTTTGCGAGTCGAGGCCAGGGCAGCCTGCGCCGCCGTCGTGGCCGACGTACACGGTTTTGATGATGCTGATGGCCGGATCGGTTTCAACAACCTCGGCGGTGTCGGTGTCGTTCACCGGAGCCGCTGGTCCACCTGGTCCGGGGACGGGATCGCCAGCGCTGTCGACAGGTGCGGCAGAGACGGTGGCCGTATTGAGCAGGCCACCAGCTGGGAGGGTTGCTCCGGTGTAGGAGTACATGGCCGAGTCGCCGGGGGCGAGCGGCGTACTGTCGGCGGACTCGAGGACCAGGTCGGTCTCGGTGATGCCAAGATCGGCATCGGTGAAGGTCATCCCGGCAACGTCGAGATGCGTGGTTCCGCTGTTGTGAACCTCGAAGCAATAGGTGAGGGCAACGCCGTCGCCGCCAGTGAGGGTCTCAACGCCCGGGCAGGTGCCTGAGGCCGAAACGGTCTTGCGCAATTCGACTGCCGGGGTAAGAACATCGACGACGGCCGGGTCGTTATTGGTGACCGGGTCGACGCCAGCGAGAGGGTTTCCACCCGAATCGGTGGGGTCCGCCGATACCGAGGCGGTGTTCACCAGATCGGTGGCCGCTGTTGCAGCTGCCGACAACATGACGGACTCGGTTGGGGCGAGAAGCGTCGGGTCGGAGATGTTCAACCCGAGGAGGGGGTCGGTCAGCACGATGCCATCAAGATGGGTGTCGCCGGTGTTGGTGACCTCAAAGCAGTAGGTGACTGGGGCTCCTGCGGCGACGCCGGCAATTTCTGCGCCCGGGCAGGTTCCATCGGTCGAGACCGTCTTGGCGATGCTGATCGAAGGGCTGACCTCGATGACCGAGGCAGTGTCGGTAGCCGAGACTTGCGCGATGCCGAGTGGCGTACCACCAGGACCTGAAGGGGTGCCAGTTGCGGTGACGCTGTTGATTAGTCCGCCAGCGATGGTGTCGATGTACTCAAGGGTCACGCTGCCACCTGCTGGAATGAGCGAGAGCGCGCCTGCGGTTGTGACCATGTCGGCGTCGGTGATGCCAAGGGTGGTGTCGGCCAGCGTTACATCGCTGAGGGCGGTGTCGCCGGTGTTGGTGACGGTGAAGCAGTAGGTGACGGCGTCGCCCGGAAGTCCGGAGGCGACCTCGATACCCGGGCAGGTGCCGACGGTGCTGGCGGTTTTAGCGACGTCGATTTGGGGGAGAACGAGGTCGACCGAAGCGGTGTCGGTATCGGACACTGGTGCGATTCCGTCGAGGGGGGTTCCCGCAGCGGTGGTTGGCGTGCCGATGGCATCAGCGGTGTTCGTAAGATCGGCCGTAAGCGTTGATTCGAAGAAGAACACTTCGGTAGCGCCTGGGGCGAGCGGCGAAACTGCTGCTGGGTTGTTCGCAGTGGGCTGGGATCCCGATGCGCTCAAGCCGAGAGCCGGATCTTCGATCACCACGTCGAGGTGGGTGTCGCCGCTGTTGGTGACGGTGAAGCAGTAAGTGACGTCATCGCTGGCGAGACCCGATGCAAGCTCAATCCCAGCGCAGCTCGCTCCGGTGTCGTGGCTGGTGTAGACGGTTTTCTCGAGGCTGATCGAGGGGTTGACCTCATCGACCTCGGCCTCATCGGTCGACGAACTCACCGGGGTGAGTCCAGCGATTGGTGAACCTGTCGGGGTCGATGGTGTTCCGGATGCCGAAGCGGTGTTGATGAGGTCTCCGGCGATGACGGTTTCGTGGCTGACCGTTGCGGTGGCCGCTGGGGCAATGGGTCCGGGCACATTCAGCGTTATACCGAAGGTGCTGTCAGTGACGGTGATGTCGTTCAGGTGGGTGTCGCCGGTGTTGGTGACGGTAAAGCAGTAGGTGACGAGGTCACCGTTGAGTCCGGAGATGAGCTCGGTGCCGTCGCAGGATGCGCCCGCGTCGTGGCCGGCGTAGACAGTCTTGTCGATATCGAGACCCGGCCCGGCCTGGTCGACCTCTGCGGTATCTGGAGCTGAGTCAACAGGCGTTGCCGACGGAAGTGGTGTGCCGCCCGAGTCACTTGGGGTACCTGCGGCGGTTGCGGTGTTGATGAGGTCGCCGCTAATGGTCGAATCGATGTAGAACATCACGGACTCGAGTGGCGAGAGAACCGTGTCGCCACTGGCGATGAGCGTTACTGGGCCGACGTCGGGGTCGTCGACGTTAACGCTCGAAAGGGTCGTGCTGGCATCGGTATTAGTGACTTCAAAGCAGTAGGTAACCGCATCGCCGTTGAGTCCGGTGACGAGGTTTCCGCCACCGCAGGAAGCGCCAGCGTCGTGACCGGCATAGACGGTTTTGATGATGCTGAGGGCAGCGTCGGCTTCGACGACCGATGCGGTGTCGGTGTCTTGGACAGGGGTGCTGCCGGGAAGCGGGTCACCGGCCGAGTTGGTGGGTTCACCGGCCGCGGTTGCGGTGTTGACCAGATCGCCGCTGATGGTGGTCGCGAAGGCATACATCGCCGACGCACCGGGGGCGAGCGGGACGGTTCCGGTCACGAGGGTTGGGTCGCTCGCGCCGAAAGGAAGGTCCGGGTCGGTCACGACGACGTTAGCGAGCGGAGCGTCGCCGGTGTTGGTGACTTGGAAGCAATAGACGACGTCCACGCCGTTCTGAGCGGTGACGGTTTCGCTGCCTGGGCAGGCGTTGAGGTCGGTGCCGGGGCGGACGGTCTTCTGAATCTCGACGGTTGGTGTGAGGACGTCGACCTCTGCGGTTTCGGTATCGATGACCGGGGTGACACCAGGTAGCGGAGTCCCGGTGGCATCGGCGGCTATGGCTGTGGTCTGGGCGGTGTTTACCTGGTCAGCGGCAATCACGGGTCCGAACGAGACGGTGTCGCTGTCGCCGTTGGTGGGCAGGTCGGCGACGGCGAGTCCGACGACGCCGAGTGTTGGGTCGTCGACGGTGATGTCGGTGAGGTAGGTGTCGCCGGTGTTGGTGACTTCAAAGCAGTAGATGACCTGCGAGCCCATGGCGACTTCGAGCGTTGTCCCATCGATGCCCGCACAGGACTCGCCAAGGGGAACAGCCGTCTTCGTGAGCTGCACCGCAGGCGCAACGATGGTGATTTCGGCGGTATCGGTGGGGGAGTCGACGTCGGCGATGCCGAGCGGGTTTCCGGCGTTGTCGGCGGGTGTGCCGGTCGTGGAGGCGGTGTTGAGCTGATCACTGGCCGGGCTGGTGGTATCGAAGCGAACCACGACGGTTTCGCTTGGAGCGACGAGCGCAAGCGTGCCGGTTACCGCAGTGGTGGTTGCCGTCCCGAGTGGGCCGTAGATGTCGTCATCGATGGTGAGGTCGGCGAGGAAGGTGTCGCCGGTGTTCGTGATCGCAAAGCAGTAGGACACGGCGGAGCCCGGGGTCGCCTCGACAACTTCGACGCCGGGGCAGATGCCGTTGACAGAAACCGTCTTGGCGACGGTTACTGCGGGGTTGACCACGTTGAGGAGTGCATCGTCGGTGTCAGTGGGGTTGGGAACACCGGGAAGGTCGCCACCTACGGCGTTGGTGGGGTTCCCGACTACCGACGCGACGTTGGCCACATTAGCGTTGCCGGCCACCACTTCGAGGTAGACCACGACGGTTGCACCGGGATCGATGCTGGCGAGGCTGCCGCTGAGTGCGGTTTCGTTGGTGGCGTCGATGGTGATGCCGAGGGTGGTGTCGGAGATGACGAGGTTGGAGAGGAAGGTGTCGCCGGTGTTGGTGACTTCGAAGCAGTAGGTGGCGGTGTCACCCGGGGTTGCGAGGGCGCTGTTCGTAGCCGTTGGACAGGTTGCGCCAGAATCTGAGCCGACATACACCGTCTTGTCGATGGCGACTGAGGGCGCTACTTCGGCGACCTCGGCGGTATCGAGACCGGAGCCGACGGGCGAAAGACCGGGCAGAGGTGCACCTGTCGGGGTCGATGGTGTGGCGGTTGCCGAAGCGGTGTTGATGAGGTCGCCGGCGATGATGGTTTCGTGGCTAACAGTGGCGGTTGCGGTTGGGGCGATTGGACCTGGAACGGTGAGCGAAATGCCGAGTGTTGCATCGGTGACGGTGATGTCGTTGAGGTGGGTGTCGCCGGTGTTGGTGACGGTGAAGCAGTAGGTGACGTCATCGCCGTTGAGTCCGGAGACGAGTTCGGTGCCGTCGCAGGATGCGCCGGCGTCGTGGCCGGCGTAGACCGTCTTGTCGATATCGATAGCCGGGCTGGTTTCCTCAACCTCGGCGGTGTCGGGGGCAGAGTCGACCGGGGAGGCTGATGGGAGAGGGTTGCCGCCGGAGTCGGCCGGGGTGCCGGCCGCCGTCGCGGTGTTGACGAGGTCGCCGTTGATGGTCGAGTCCACGTAGAACATCACGGTTTCGAGCGGTGACAGAAGGGTGTCGCCCGTTGCGATGAGCGTGACCGGTCCGACGTCGGGGTCGTTGATGGTCACGTTTGCGAGTGGGGTGGTTGAACTGGTGTTGGTGACTTCAAAGCAGTACGTGACCGCGTCGCCGTTGAGCCCGGTGACGAGGTTGCCGCCGCCGCAGGATGCGCCGGCGTTGTGACCGGCGTAAACGGTCTTTACCAAGGTCATCGCTGGGTCGGCTTCGACCACGGAGGCGGTGTCGGTGTCTTGGACCGAGGAGCCGCCAGGAAGGGGGTTGCCTGCGGTGTTGGTGGGTTGGCCGGTTGCGGTTGCGGTGTTGACCAGATCGCCATTGATAGAAGACACATAGCCGAACATGGCCACGGCACCTGGAGCGAGTGGAAGGGCGCCACTGACGAGGGTGGGGTCGCTTGCTCCGAAAGGAAGGTCGGGGTCGGTAATGGTGACGTTGGCGAGCGGAGCGTCGCCGGTGTTGGTGACTTGGAAGCAGTAGACGACGTCTACGCCGTTCTGAGCGGTGACGGTTTCGCTGCCTGGGCAGGCGTTGAGGTCGGTGCCGGGGCGGACGGTTTTTTGGATGTCGATAGCCGGGGTGAGGACGTCGACCTCTGCGGTTTCGGTGTCGGTGACTGCGGGAACACCGGCAAGTGAGTCGCCGGCAGCGTCGGCGGGTGTGGCGGTGGTTTGTGCCGTGTTGAGCGCATCGGCTGCGGTGACTGGCCCGAACGAGACGATGTCGCTGTCGCCGTTGGTGGGAAGATCGGCGACGGCGAGTCCGACGACGCCGAGTGTTGGGTCGTCGACGGCGATGTCGGTGAGGTAGGTGTCGCCGATGTTGGTGACTTCAAAGCAGTAAGAAACCTGCGAGCCTGAGGCGACTTCGAGGATGGCTCCATCGGTTCCGGTGCATGCGGTGCCGGCCGGAACGGCGGTCTTCACCAGTTGCACGTCGGGAGCGACCACGGTGATTTCGGCGGTATCGGTGGGGGAGTCGACGTCGGCGATGCCGAGTGGGTTTCCGGCGTTGTCGGCGGGTGTTCCAGTTGTTGAGGCGGTGTTGATCTGGTCTGCGGCAGGACTCGTGGTGTCGTATCTGACGATGACAGTTGCACCAGGGGCGACGAGGGAAAGGGTCCCCGAAATAGCCGTCGTGTTTGCGCCATCAAGTGGGCCATAGATGTCATCGTCGATGATGAGATCGGAAAGGTAGGTGTCGCCGGTATTGCTGATCGCAAAGCAGTACGAGACAGCTGTTCCAGCGATGAGGCCGACGGTCTCGACGCCCGGGCAGGAGTTGTTCGTCGACACGGTCTTGGCGATGGCGACTGATGGTTCGACGATGTTTAGCAGCGCGTTGTCGGTGTCGGTCGGGTCGGTCATCCCAGGAATGTCGGCGCCAAAGCCATCGGTTGGGTTGCCGGTGACCGAAGCGATGTTGGCCACGTTGGCGTTGCCAGCGGCTACCTCGAGATAGATCACGGCGGTGCCACCGGGAGCGAGGCCGGTGAGGCTGCCGCTGAGTGCGGTTTCGTTCGTGGCGTCGATGGTGATGCCGAGGGTGGTGTCGGAGATGACGAGGTCGGAGAGGAAGGTGTCGCCGGTGTTGGTGACTTCGAAGCAGTAGGTGACGGTGTTGCCTGGGATTGCGAGGGCGGAGCTGGTGGCGGCCGGACAGGTGGCGCCTGAGTTCGCACCGACGTAGACGAGTTTGTCGATGGTGACGTCGGGAATGATCTGGTCGACCTCGGCGTCGTCGCTTGCGCTTGGGGCACTAATTCCCGAAAGCGGGGTTCCACCTGCAGTACTCGGTGTTCCGGTAGCTGTTGCGGTGTTCACGACATCGCCGGTGATGGTCGACTCGGAGAAAAGTGTGATGGAGTCGCCGGGCGCAAGAATGGCGGGGGCGTTCAGCGACAAGCCAAGGAGCGGGTCGGAAACCGTGACGCTCGTGAGGTGGGTGTCGCCGGTGTTGGTAACGGTAAAGCAGTAGGTGATCGCTGCACCGGCGGTGCCGGTTGAGAGTTCGCCGCCATCGCACGATGTGCCGGTGTCGTGTCCGAGATACACGGTCTTTTCGATATCGATTCCTGCGCCGACAACATCGACGGTGGTTGGGTCGCTATCGGTTGGTGGTGTGGCTGGGAGCGGATTGCCGGAAGCATCTGCTGGATCCCCGGTAACGCTGGCAATGTTGGTGAGGTCGCCGGCCGCGGTTGCGTCGAGGTAGAAGACCGCTGACTGTCCGGAGCCAAGAAGGGTCGGGTTGCCGCTAAGGAGTGTGATTGAGCCGGGATAGTTTGCGCTAAGGGCCGGGTCGTCGATGACGACGTCGGCCAACGCAACGTCACCGCTCGTGTTGGTGACGATGAAGCAATACGTGATGTCGGCTCCGGCGTTCACGGTGGTGAGATCCGCACCGGGGCAACTTGCTCCAGAGTCGTGTCCGGCGTAGGCCGTCTTCACGATGTCGACCGCAGGGGTGGCCAGAACAACATCGGCTGTGTCGGTATCGGATACGGGTGTCGCTCCGGGGATTGGGCTTCCGCCGGCGTCGACAGGGTCGGCGGTTACATCGGCAGTGTTGGTGAGCGTTGTGCCCATCGTCGTGACATAGCCGTAGGTGGCGCTGTCGCCAGGAGCCAGCGGGGTGCTTTCTGCGGTCACCAGTGTGAGGTCGACAGCGGTGATGCCCAGCGTCGTGTCACTGAATGTCATGTTTGCAACGTCGAGGTGAGTCTCGCCAATGTTGTTGATGTCGAAGCAGTAGGTGATGGCGACGCCGGTGCCAGCGTTGAGGGTGGGCGAACCAGGGCAGGCGGAAACGTTGCCGCCTCCGACCACGGTCTTGACGAGTTGAATCGCCGGGGTCACCACATCGACGATGGCGTCGTCGGTATCGGTAACCGAGCTGAGGCCAGGAATCGGTGTCGCTCCGTTGGCTGGAGTGCCGGTGACGCTGGCGGTGTTGGTGAGGTCGACAGCCGACGTGGGGGCGGAGGCGACGGTTACCGATGCGGCTGGGGCGAGGTCAGTGACGCTGATTGTCGATACGTCGACGCCTGCAGCGGCGAGGGTTGGGTCGCTCAGTGCAAGGTTGGTGAGGTCGGTATCGCCGGTGTTTGTGACGGTGAAGCAGTAGACGACGTTGGAGCCGGCGGCGACCTGAAGGGTCCCGCCATTTGTGCCGGGACACGACGTACCTTCGGGGACGGCGGTCTTGATGATCTGTGCGGCTGGTGCGACGACCTCGACCGAAGCGGTGTCGTCATCGGTGACCGTGCCGAGACCGAGTGATGTGCCGGTGGCATCGCTGGGTGTACCGGTGGCCGAGGCGGTGTTGGGAAGGAGATCGCCGGTAGCAGTGGTGTCGTACCGGACCGTGGCCGAGCTGCCGGGCGCGATGAGCGCAAGCGAACCAGCGACTGGAACGAGGTTGGCTGGGTTGAAACCGGCGATGTCGGGGTCGGCGATCGTGACATTCGCCAGTGGCGTGCTTCCAATGTTGACAACTTCGAAGCAGTAGCTGAGCGCCGCTCCGAGAACCTGGGTCACCAGTTCGGTACCAGGACACGTTGCACTGGTTGAGACAGTTTTCTCCACGCGTATCGCCGGAGTCTCTTCGGTCACGATGGCCACATCGTCATCGGTAACTGCAGTGGCGCCGGGAATGACCGAACCATCGGGCAACGCTGGGACGGCCGTGACGTTGGCGGTGTTGGTGAAGCTGGTGGTCGCTGTGGTCTCGAAGTAGAAGACCACGCTTTCGCCAGGATTCAGTGGGTTTGGAATGGCGGCCAATGTTTGGTTGATGACCGGGTTACCGAGTGTTGGGTCCTGAACATCGATGGAGGTCAGGGGAGTGTCGCCGGTATTGGTGACGGTAAAGCAGTAGGTGACATCGACGCCGGGGATAATGGCGGCGCTGTTGGTAGCGGTTGCGCAACCGGCACCCGAGGTGTGGCCGACGATAACGTCTTTGACGAGGGTGATTCCCGGGGAGGCAACCTGCACCTCTGCGGTGTTGCTATCGGTAACCGGGTTCTGGAACGGGATAAGGGTCCCGTCGGCGTAGACAGGTATGCCTTCGGCGGTTGCGGTGTTGACGAGGTCGGCTTGAGGCGCCGGGGCTTCGTAGTACATCGTGGCGGTAGCGCCAGGAGCCAGAGGGAAGGTTGGCGTGCCGATGTATCCAAGCGGCGGGACGCCAGCATCGGTGAGGCCGAGGTCAAGGTCGTCGATGGTGATGGTGTCGAGGAACGTGTCGCCGGTGTTGGTGACTTCGAAGCAATAGGTAACGGCGGCGCCGGGGATGATGTCGGTGATGAGTTCCGAACCGGCGCAGAGCGCACCCGAGTCGTGTCCGTCATAGACGGTCTTTTGGAGGCTGATTCCGGCCGG
>CALGZB010000024.1 GCA_937934655.1 uncultured Acidimicrobiales bacterium
CCATTGCAAGGTCGACGAGTTGTGCTTCGTGACGAGTTCCTCGCGCAACTTCGCGACGAGGGTCGTGGCTCGGTCGTCGACTTCGGCTCGGGCCCCGGTGGCGACGGCGAAGCCTTCAAAGCGGCGGGACACCGCTACGTCGGAATCGACCTTGCGCATGGCAACGGATTGATCGCCGCCGAGCAAGGGCTGCTGGTTCTTCAAGGTTCGATTGCGGCGCCGCCACTTCAACCTGAGTCCTTCGATGCCGGTTGGTCGATGAGCACATTGATGCATATTCCCGAACGAGATGTGGCCGACACACTCCGACACATGGTCATGCCTCTGCGGAGCGGGGCGCCACTAAAGATCGGGCTGTGGGGCGGCGACGCCGGAGATGTCCAAAGCGAAGAAGCAATCGAAGGCCATCGCCGACTGTTTAGCTTGCGGACGCGCGAAACCAACAGCGAACTATTGGCGACGTGCGGGGAAATCGAGTCACAGACCACCTGGGATGTAGGCCCTGACCAGTGGGACTACCAGGTGTTCGACCTACGAATTCGCTAAAAGTAAGAACGCGGGGTCAGACCCCGCGTTCTTACTTTTGCGGGACTGGTGCTAGCCGACGACCGTCTACCCAGACCGCATCGATGTCGGCAGCGGTGGTGAGACGGACGATTTTTTCGAAGATTCGCTCGTCGGAATCGGTTGCGGCAGCACCTGGCGGAGTGCCATCGCCGAATGACTGGATGGTGACGGCCAGTGCGTCGAACCGTCGGCCGACTTCGAGGAGCCCGATTGGGCGGTCGAGCACATCGGCGCCGCCCTTGGTTGCCATCCAAAATGCGGTGATGGCGTCGATGCGACTACCGGCCATACCTCGGTCGGCGGCGGCCAGGTTGATGTCGACGCCATCGTCGAGCTGGCGTGAGGCGTTAATGGCGTGGGCTGCGTTGGCGAACAATGACGGGCTTGGACCCCCAGCAATGTCGGTGCCGAGCCCCACGGCCACACCGGCAGCGAGCGCCCTGCGGGCTGGGAATACGGCGTTCCCGAAGTAGGCGTTGGAGAGCGGACAGTGGGCGATACCCGCACGGTTGCGGGCGATCATCGCCATGTCGTCGTCGCTGAGATGAACCGAGTGGGCGAGCACCGTCGAGGGGCGAAGAAGCCCGAAGGAATCGAGCGCCTCGGTATCGCTCATGCCGCAGCGATCGATGACGTATTGGTGCTCCCAATCACTCTCCGAGCAGTGGGTTTGCACGAGGGTGTCGGTGTCGTGGGCGAGCTGGCCGAGGCCAGTGAGAAGTTCATCGGTACAAGCCGGGATGAACCGAGGCGTCACGATGGGTTCAACAAGCGGACTCCCTAGCGCCCGGATGGCGTCGATCGATGCAGCGCTTGCCGCTACGGCATCAGCGGCCGAGTCATCGCGGTACCACTCGGGGGTTCCTTCGGGATGATCCATGGCGACTCGTCCGACAAACGCTCGCTGGCCGTGTTCGGCGCAGGTGGCAGCGAGCGCAGTGGTGGCGGGATTGTGGGTCGACCCGTAGTAGACGGCCGTTGTGGTGCCATTGGCGAGCAGCGTTGGAACCATCGAGTCCCACACCGTCTGGGCAAAGTCCTCGTCGGCGAAGCTGGCTTCCAGCGGAAAGGTGTAGGCAAAGAGCCACTCCTCAAGCGGCATATCCAAGCCGGTGCCGAGCTGGGGCCATTGGGGTGCATGGATGTGTAGATCGATGAGGCCAGGCACGAGCACCTGGTCGTCGGCAAGGACCACATCGACCTGGCCGTGGAAGTCGTCGGCTGGTGTGATCGACGCGATGAGCCCGCCGAAAACTTCGACCACGACATCGTGTCGCACCTCGAGCTGGTCGGTGGTTGGGGTCTGCATGACGGTGGCCCGGATGCTCAACGTGTTGTCGGTCGAATCGTTCACGCTCGCATTCGATCAGACCAGCTTGCCGTGGGCTAAACCCTGATCATGAGTCATGAGCCTTCTTCGCCTGAAACGTTTCGTGTTTGCTTCGTCTGCCTCGGCAACATTTGTCGATCGCCAACGGCTGAGGGGGTCATGGCGAGCCTGGTCGAGGAAGCACGGGCAGAGCTGCGCGTGTCGGTCGAAGTCGATAGCGCCGGAACCGGCGGCTACCACAACGGCTCTGGCCCCGACCCTCGAAGTGCGGCCGAAGCGCGGAAGCACGGGATCGATATCACCGGTCAAAAGAGCCGACAGGTTCACGCTGGCGACTTCATCTACTTCGACATGCTCATCGCGATGGACGAGTCGAACCTCACCAACCTGATCGACGCGGCGCCAACCGAGGAAGCAGCAGCAAAGGTGCGGCGACTACGCGAGTTCGACCTCGAGGCTGACGGCGATCTCGATGTTCCCGACCCGTACTACGAGGATGGATTCGACGGCGTCTTTGCCATGGTCGAGCGCTCGTGCGTTGAGCTGTTGCGCCGAATCGAATCGGGAACTGTCTAGGGGAAACGAGGGAGGGGCAGGGTGTAGGGGGTTCGCGCTACAGGGGGCGACGAAGAACGGCGAGGTATTGATCGCCATCGTCGATCGATTCGAGATCCCAGGGGAGATCGTCGCACAGGTCGGTGAGGATCGCTGGAGCGATAACGCTGGTGTCTGGGTCGTCGCCGTGCCGGCCGCACAGCGCAGCGCGGCTGATGGGGTGAAACAGCACGAGGCGGGCGCCAGGCAGCGCGATGCGCGCGAGCTCGATAAGGGTCAGGCTGGGGTCGGGCAGGTGGGGGAGAAGCCCGGCAGCCAGGATGCCGTGAAAGCGTTGTGGCGGCAGCGCCGTGTTGAGTACATCGCTCACAAAAAGCGATGCCGTGTCGGAACGACCGAGCCGAAGCGCTTCGGCGACCATTTCGGGCGTGGCGTCGATGCCGACAACCGATCCAGTATCGCCAACACTCGAACGCATGAAGGGCAGGGCCCGGCCGGTTCCGCACCCGGCGTCGAGCGCGAGGTCGCCGGGCTGGAGCTGGAGGGCCTCGACGGCTGTCGCAAAGAGCGGGTCGTCGTCAGGGAAACGGTCTTCCCAACCCTCGGCACGCGGGGCAAAGAACTCTTGCGTGCTGTGAAGGTCGCGAACGGGCATAGCCGAAGAATAGGTGCCGACACTGACAGGGCCTATTCGCGGACTGGCTGATTCACACTGGATCACCGGAATGGCTCCATAGGCTGGAGGGGTTACTTCACCCCCCACCCCCAAACCAGACTTTGGACCCGGAGAGAACTATGCAGCTCGGAATGATCGGCCTCGGACGAATGGGCGCCAATATGGTGCGCCGCCTTATGGGCGACGGCCATGAGTGTGTCGTGTACGACGTCAACGCAGACTCGATTGCCGAGATGGCGGGCGAAGGTGCCACCGGCGCCGAGAGCCTTGCGGCCATGGTCGAAGCTATGCCTGCTCCGCGATCGATCTGGATCATGGTTCCAGCTGCCTACGTCGATGGCGTAATCGAACAGCTCGCGCCCCTTCTCAGCTCAGACGACACCATCATCGACGGCGGCAACTCGTACTACCGCGACGATGTCGACCGGGCCGAAACACTCGGCGAATCGGGCATTCACTACCTCGATGTCGGCACCAGCGGTGGCGTGTTTGGCCTTGAACGTGGCTACAGCCTGATGATCGGTGGCGATGAGGATGCCGTCGAGCGCCTGGTTCCGATCTTTCATTCGTTGGCTCCGGGCATCGATGCTGCCGAACGCACCCCTGGCATGGAAGGCGAACCTCACCCGGGCGAAGAGGGGTGGCTGCACTGCGGCATTGCCGGAAGCGGCCACTTCGTCAAGATGGTTCACAACGGTATCGAGTACGGCATGATGGCCGCTCTCGCCGAAGGGCTCGGCATTCTCGAGCAGGCCGATATGGGTCGCGAAGATCGCCCGATCGATGCCGAAACCACTCCGCAGCGCGATCAGAAGTACTTCCAGATGGATATTCCGATCCCTGCTGTTGCCGAGGTATGGCGCCGCGGAAGCGTCATCTCCTCCTGGTTGGTCGATCTCACCGCCAAGGCACTGCACCAGGACCCGAACCTCGACAACTTTGAGGGCAACGTATCGGATTCTGGCGAGGGTCGCTGGACCGTTCTTGCCGCCATTCAGGAGGGCGTTCCAGCGCCGGTGATCACCGCCTCGCTGTACCAGCGCTTCTCGAGCCGTGGTCGCTCCGACTTCTCCGACAAGACCGTGTCGGCCATGCGCAAAGAATTCGGTGGCCACCACGAGAAGAAGGACGACCACTAATGGTTGCCGCAGGACGCGAAGCCCCCGTGGCCGACGCGTTGGTGATGTTTGGCATCACCGGCGACTTGGCCCGCAAGAAACTGTTTCCGGCGCTCTACGAACTCGTTCAGGACGGCACACTCGAAGGCACACCGATCATCGGCGTAGCCCGCAGCGACTGGACGGTCGACGACCTCTGTCAACGCGCCCGAGAATCGCTCGAGGGTCGCGATGAAGCCGGAATCGCCAAGCTCTGTTCGCAGCTTGGATACGTCCAAGGCGACTACAACGCCCCCGAAACGTTCAAAAAGCTGTCGACCGCACTGGATGGAGCGAAGGTACCCGTCTCGTTCCTCGCTATCCCGCCGAGCCTCTTCGATGAAGTGGTCGAAGGTCTGGCCAGCGCCGGATTAACCGAAAACGGTCGGGTGGTTGTTGAGAAGCCATTTGGCCGCGACCATCAGTCGGCCATCGAACTCAACGACATCCTGCACAAACATCTTCGTGAAGAGCAGATCTACCGGATCGATCACTTCCTCGGGAAGGAACCGGTGCAGAACATCCTGGTGTTCCGGTTCGCGAACTCGCTCTTCGAACCGATCTGGAACCGCCACTACGTCAGCAACGTGCGCATCACGATGGCCGAGTCGTTTGGCATTGAGGGTCGGGGACGGTTCTACGACCCGGTGGGCGCGGTTCGAGATGTGGTGCAAAACCACCTGCTGCAGATGGTTGCCCTCCTTGCGATGGAACCACCGGCGTCCGCCGACGCTGGTGCGTTGCGTGACGAGAAGGTCAAGGTCTTCAAGGCAATCCGGCCGATCCAGCCCGAGCAGGTCGTCCGCGGCCAGTACGAGGGCTACCTCGACGAAGACGGTGTTGAACCCGACAGCGATACCGAGACCTTCGCGGCGATGCAGTTTGAGATCGATTCGTTCCGATGGGCTGGTGTGCCGTTCCTGATTCGTGCTGGTAAAGGAATGGCCGAAACGGTCACCGAAGCCACCGTCGAGTTCAAAGCGCCGCCTCGTTTACTTTTTGCCGACGAGGATGAAGCTCCTCGCCCGAACACGCTCACGTTCCGTCTAAAGCCCGACGACGAGATCCGCATCAGCCTCCAGGCCAAGGTGCCGGGCTCCGAAATGGTGAGCCGCGACGTCGAACTCTCGGTCGACTACGAAGAAGCTCTCGGCGGCGACAGCCCCGACGCCTACGAACGACTTCTGCACGACGCACTCCTCGGTGACCCTCGACTCTTTGCTCGCCAAGATGGCGTGGAAGAAGCGTGGCGGATCGTCGAACCAATGCTCGACCATCCCAACCCGGTGGTCTCGTACCCCAAGGGAAGCTGGGGCCCCGAAGAAGCCGACTCGGTACTGCCAGGCGATGCCTGTTGGAACTGGTCGATCCTGGGGAAGTGTTAGCGGTGAAGATTGAAGTACTCGAGAACAAAGAGTCGCTTGCGATCCGGGCTACCGACCTGATTGCCAAGTATGCCGAGAAGGCCATCGCTGATTCGGGCTCGTTTTCGTTCGCCGTGAGTGGTGGCTCGACCCCGAAGCGCATGCTCGAACTTCTGGCTGTTCGCAAAGACATCGATTGGCCCAACGTGCATCTGTTTCAGGTGGACGAGCGCATCGCCCCGGCTGGCGACCCGCAACGCAACCTCACTATGTTGCTGCCACTGCTGGTGAAGGTGCCGCTGGGGAGCTTCACGCCGATGGATGTTGAGGCCGACGACCTCGACGTGGCGACCGCCGCGTACGCAGACCGGCTGGCTGAAGTCACCGGCAAACCCGCCGTCCTCGATTTGGTGCAGCTGGGCCTCGGCTCTGATGGCCACACCGCATCGCTCATCCCGAACGATCCGGTGCTCGAGGTCGATGATCGAGACGTGGCCACCACGGGCGACTACCAAGGCACGCGACGCATGACGCTGACGTGGCCCATTATCGACCGGGCGGCCAAGCAGCTTTGGCTCATCGCCGGCGAGTCGAAGAAGGCCGCCGTCGAGCAGTTCTTTGTTGACGACCCGGCCATTCCCGCCTCGCTCGTTACCAAAGATCGCGCCCAAGTTCTCGCCGACGAGGCCGCTGCAGGTATGTAATCTCGGGCATGGCTGATCCGCTTCTTGAACCGTTTGACCTGAAGCACCTGCACCTTCGCAACCGCATCTTCTCGTCGGCGCATGAGCCGGCGTACTCCGAAGGCGGAATGCCGACCGACCGGTACCGGCTCTACCACGAAGAAAAGGCCAAGGGCGGCGTGGCGCTCACCATGACCGCTGGTTCGGCCGTGGTAGCCGAGGACAGCCCACCGGCCTTCGGTAATCTGCACGCCTACGACGACGCCATCGTGCCGTGGATTCAGCGGCTCACCGATTCGGTCCACGAGCATGGTTCGGCGTGCATGATTCAGCTGTCGCACCTCGGTCGTCGCACCAGTTGGTCGCACGACGACTGGTTGCCTGTCGTGGCCCCATCGCCGCTTCGGGAGCCGGCGCATCGATCGATCCCCAAAGAGGCTGAAGACTGGGACATCGAGCGGCTTATTAGAAAATACGCCGATGCCGCCGAGCGGATGCAGGCCGGAGGCATGGACGGCATCGAACTCGAGTCCTACGGCCACCTCTTCGACGCGTGGTGGTCGCCCACAACCAACCAGCGCAGCGATGAATGGGGCGCCTCCTACGAGCAGCGCCTTCGGTTCCCGTGGAAGGTGCTCGAAGCTATCCGCGAACGGGTTGGCACCGAGTTCATCGTGGGCCTGCGGATGGCCATCGATGAGACGGTTCCTGGCGGACTCGCCGAGAATGACGGCCTTGGGATTCTGGCCAAGCTCGAAGCCGACGGCCTGATCGACTTCATCAACGTGATTCGTGGAATCACCTACACCGATGCCCTCTTGAGCGAGGTGATTCCCATCCACGGCATGCCGGCTGCCCCACATCTCGACTTCACGGGAATGGTTCGCCAAGCCACCGATCTCCCGGTGCTGCATGCTTCGAAGATTGACGATGTCGCCACGGCCCGTCACGCCATCAGTGAAGGCAAGGTCGACTTGGTCGGGATGACCCGGGCCCATATGGCCGACCCGCACATCGTCCGAAAGATCATCGCCGGCAACGAGTCGCAGATTCGGCCGTGTGTCGGTGCCACCTACTGTCTCGACCGCATCTACGAGGCGGGCGAAGCGCTGTGTATTCACAACGCTGCCACCAGCCGCGAGGCCTCGATGCCCCACGACATCCCGAAGGCTGCACAGCCTCGTCGGGTGGTCGTGGTGGGCGCTGGCCCCGGAGGGCTCGAGGCGGCCCGTGTAGCCGCCGAGCGGGGCCACGAGACCATTGTGCTCGAGGCGATGCCCTGGGCCGGGGGGCAGATCCAACTCGCCGCCCGCAACCCTCGCCGAATCGACCTTGCCGGAATCGTCGACTGGCGAGTGAGCGAGCTTGAACGACTCGACGTGGACGTTCGTTACGACACCGTCGCCGACGCCGATCTCGTATGGTCTCTCGATCCCTCGGTCGTCATCATCGCCACGGGCGGGCAACCACAACTACCACCGCTCGAAGAAGGCGGCGACCATGTCGTCACCACTTGGGACGTGCTCGGAGGCGATGTTCGGCCCACCGGAAGTGTGCTGCTGTTCGACGATCACGGCCGCCACTCGGCCATGAGCGCAGCCGAAATGATCGCCCGGTCGGGATGTGACCTTGAGATCGTGACACCGGAACGCATGCTTGGTATCGACATCGGTGGAATGAACCATGTGCCTTATGCCCGGGCGTTCAATGAAACCGATACTCGCATCACGCTGAACCAGCGGGTGCTGTCGGTGCGACCCGAGCAAGGTCGGCTCTGCGCCGAGATCGGAAGCGATCACTCCGCCCATCGGGCAACCCGCCATGTCGACACCGTGGTGGTCGATCACGGCACCCAGCCGCTCGACGAGCTGTACTTCGAGCTGAAGCCAACATCGTCGAACGGGGGAGCGGTTGATTACGGAGCGCTTCTTGAAGGTCGGGCCCAAGAACTCGTGCGGAACACCGACGGGGCGTTTCAGCTCTTTCGGGTGGGCGACGCCGTAGCGAGCCGCAATATTCATGCGGCGATCTTCGACGCCCTCCGGTTGGTGAAGGACCTCTAGTCCAAGCGTGAGCTCAACGAGAGGGCAGTTGGTTAGCCGTGAGCGTCGGCGAGCTGGGCAACTCGCGGCATAGCGTTCACTACCTGACCCTTGGCGCTGCCGCGAAGTTTCTCGTAGATCTTTACCGCCGTCTTGTTGTTGGCTTCGCTGGCCCTGGTGTCGGTAATGGCAAGCATGTCTTCGGCAATGGAATCGGCGTTGGTGGCGAAGTAGCCAGGGACGTCGCCCGTGGTGCGTGCTTCAACGAGGCGAGCATCGATAACCGGCGCAAACATCGGCATCATGCGTTCGATGTTGGACGGAACGAAGTCGGGCTTGACCTTGGTGACGCTGCTGTATCCGGCACTGATGGCCTTGCCTTTGAGCCCAGACAAGCCCGATACCTCTTCTTCGACCGCGCTGATGGCGGCGGTGGTGAGGGCTTCTTTGCGGGCAGGATCGGCGATTGCTTCGGCGAGGGACATAGGGAACTCCTAATGGGGGGCGAAACCTCCAAAGTTAGCCGATGAACGACTAGTCGTTTACCGCGGCCACCTCAACAAGGGTGTCGCCGTAGGACACGCCGCCGCCCCAGTCGGTGAGGGTGTCGCTGGTGAGCGCGTTCGCCGTCGACCCGTTGCTTGCTTCGTAGCCTTCGGCCCACCAACCAAAAGGAACAGCGACAAGGCCTGGTCGTAGCCGTTCACTGATGCGAACCGGCACCGTCAGCGAGGATCGGTCGTTGAAGACTCGAGCGTTGTCGCCCTCGTTGAGGCCCCGCTTGTGGGCGTCGACCGGATCGAGCTCGATGAATGGGCCGCCCTCGGGCGGGCCGTGTTTGGGCAGTGCCGAGTAGGAGCTGTTGAGGAACCGGACGTGGTGTTTCGGGGTGGTGAGCGTGAGCGGATAGTCGGCTGCGTCGCGGGACGAAAGGTCGGCACCGATGAATGACTCTTCTGGGGCGATAAACGTTGGGAGGCGAGGCTGGCCCATCTCTCCAAGCCGCTCGCTGACCAACTCGGCCCGGCCCGATGGCGTCGCGAAACCACCCTCGACGTAGGGATTGTGATCTTCGGAAACATCGAGCCGGACAAATCCGTCACGTTCGAGCGCCTGGCGATCGATGCCGTGAAGCGAGCCCTCGGTCAACGCAGTATCGATGAGGTCGCTATCGGATGTGAAGAGTTCGGGTTCGGTGAAACCCATGGCCTTCGAGAGCCGCCGAAACCACTCGGTATTCGACACGCTCTCACCTACGGGTGGAATCGCTGGGTTGTTAAAGCCCACATACATATGGCCCCACGACGGCACCACATCGAGCTGCTCGAGTTGGGTGCATGCCGGGAAGATCACATCGGCCAGAGCAGCGGTGTCGGTCATGAATTGTTCGTGGACCACGGTGAACAGATCGTCGCGCAACATGCCTTCGCGGATGAGGTCGCTATTGGGAACAGTGACCGCAGGGTTGCCGTTCCAGGCAAACAACACGGTCACCGGTGGATCGGACAGTTCGGTCAGCGAACGACCAAGGTGGTTCATGTTGAGCCCGCGGCGATCGGCCCCGTCCCAAAGGTTGGGTCGTTGGAAAGCGCCGAAGTCGATTTGGGCTTCCGACCAAACGCCCGTGCTCTTCGACAATCCACCACCACGGTGTCGCCACGCTCCAGTGAGAACCGGAAGACAAGCCATGGTGCGAAACAGCATGGCGCCGTGCTCGTGATGTTCACCCCCGATAAGTGTGGTGATGAACGAGTTGTTGGTTTGCCCATAGCGGATGGCCAGATCGGTGATCTGTTGGGCGTCGATTCCGCATATCGCCGAGGCTCGCTCGGGGGTCCAATCGGTAACATGTTCGACGAGCTCTTCGAAGCCGACCGCATAGGAATCCACATAGTCCTGGTCGATCAGACCCTCGCGAATCAGCACGTGCATCATGGCCAGCATGACCGCCACGTCGGTACCCGGCAGCGGCTGGATGACCTCATCGGAAGCTTCAGCGGTGGCGGTGCGCATCGGGTCGATGGTGATGACGTGGGCGCCGCGGGCACGAGCCTTTTCGATGAATGGCCAGAGGTGTCGGTTGGTGAGTTTGGTGTTCGTGGCCCACAAGATGATGAGGTCGCTATGTTGCACATTGCTGGGCTCGGCTGCCTTCGGATCTCCGTAGGTGGCCGCGATTCCTCCGCTAGCGGTGACACCGCAGAGCGAGCCGGTCCGTCGGCTCGAGCCGAGTTTGGCGAAGAAGAGCGGGTGAAGTGCCCCCTCCTGGATGAGGCCCTGCGTGCCAGCGCTCCACCACGGCAGAACGGTTTGGCCGCCGTGGGTCTCGATTGCGTCGCTGACTCGTTTGGCTACCAACTCGAGCGCTTCGTCCCAGGTTGCCTCTCGAAATTCGCCGCTGCCCTTCGGGCCGGTTCGTACAAGAGGATGAAGGAGACGGTCGGGGCTGTAGACCCGGTCGATGAAACGGTTGACCTTTGGGCAAAGCTCGCCCTGCGAGAACGGATGCTCCTTGTTGCCTC
The DNA here is from genome assembly GCA_937934655.1 of uncultured Acidimicrobiales bacterium. Taxonomy (GTDB): domain Bacteria; phylum Actinomycetota; class Acidimicrobiia; order Acidimicrobiales; family SHLQ01; genus CALLQB01. The sequence goes on from CALGZB010000024.1 coordinate 10,897, forward strand.
GAAGTTTGACGACGACGGGGCCGGTCGCTGCATTGTCGGTCGACGCCTCGTCCACCGTTGCCACCCATCCGCAAGAGTCGGGACAATCGTGATGGCAGGTGCCGAGAACCGTAGTCATGTCGTCAGTCTCTCAGGGGAAGCATCGCAAACCGAACTCAATTTCCCCAGACTCGAATTTCGGACCGGTTCGGCAGCATTTCCCGGCTGTCCCCAAACGCGGCGCTGCCCGCAAACCTCAGGGGATTTGCGGGCAGTACCGGCTTGCTTATCCTCTTCTTGGAGGAGGAGGATCCTTGGAGGTGGGGGTGTTGATCAGTTGACGATTGCGCAGATGGCGTAGACGCTGAGGCCGACGTTGGGAAAGCCTGGATGGTCACCCACAGCAGTCCAGCCCGTGGCGGAGGCGTTTGGTTTGCTGGCAACGAGAACCGCTGCTGCGCCAAGAGCCTCGGCGCCGCCGCCGATGACGCTCTTGCCTGTTGGGCAGCTGACGGAGAGCTGGGTGTATCCGGGCGTGTCTTTGTTCACAGTCGAAACGATTTCGACGCCGCTAATGCCGTCTTCCCCGTCGGTGCCGTTCTTTCCGTCCGCCCCGTCTTTGCCGTTGATGCCAGCGGGTCCGGTCTTTCCGTCTGTTCCGTTCGTTCCGGCCTTGCCGGTCTCGCCCTTGGGTCCAGGTACGCCGGATTTGCCGTCGGCACCGTCTGCGCCGTTCTTTCCGTCTTTACCGTTCGTTCCATCGATGCCGTCAGCACCATCAACGCCGTCGGCACCGGCAGCTCCGGTTTTGCCCCTCTTCCCCTTTTTGTTCCAGACGATTTTCTCTTCGCCGGCACCACAACCGGCTGATGGCGAGTTGCCTTTGGCAACCTTCACAAGGGTTCCGCTGTTGGTGAGACAGCCCGCCATTTTGCCGTTGGCTCCTGCAGCGAACGCGACTCCCGTGGCCAACATTCCGCCGATGACGAGCATTGCAATCATCATGGGTACTGACTTCAGTTTCGACTTCATGATTCAACCGATCTCCCGCAATTTCGGGTGTTGTTCCGGCGGCTGGTCCGCCAACAACTAGAAATCTAAAGATCGGTGAGACCGCGAGCTGTCGGCGTCCTGACAGTGCGGAGCAGTTACGCTATGAAGCCGTTGCGGTGAGTACCATCTTGCGCACAATAATCTCGGTTTGCGTGATGCCGTCGCCTGGACGCAGCACGGTGGCGATGATCGAAAGGTCGCATCCCACATGGTTGCCGGGCAAGCGGACCTTTACCTTTGCTTTGGTTCGACCATCGACGGACTTGGTGCCGTTGAAGCTCTTGGTGATCGCTTCCGGTTCGCCGCTCGTGCTTTTGGGCACAAAACAGAAGGTGGATCCGAAGTAGTTGATCTCTTCGACGGATGCGTCTTTGACATCGACGGTGAACGTGCCGTTCTTGGTTCCCTCGATGGCGAAGTGATTGACGCTGCCCTGCGCGCTGTAAACGCCGCCGGCGTTACTCACGGTTGTCTTGGTGACCTTGCCCATTTTGCCGTCGCCGGTGCGCTGAGCCAGAAACGCCGCTGCGCCTCCGGCTGAAAGAAGCGAAATCGCGACGATGAGGACCAGGGCGAACACCGGTGCGGTGCGGCGGTTCGGGGAGTTTGAAGACATTTGGGGGGCCGATCATGCTGGGTCTCTAACGGAGATCACATGATATTGCGTGAAATTCGCCACGTCATTTCGCGCGCCGAGTGGTTTTCGTCCGGCTGGATCGCTGGAAGTTCCCCACTGACTACGCAACGGAGTCCGAGAAAGCAGAAACGGTCAGGGCAAATGCCCTGACCGTTTCTTCAAATTCTTCAAAGACTGTGTGAGGAGGCGAGTTACGCCTTGGTCTCCCAGAAGATCTTGTCGATGCCGGCGATTGCTGCAAGGAGCTCATCGGCCTTGGCGACATCGGTGGTCTTCTTGGCTTCGCCAGCAAGCTTGGTTGCTTCCCAGAAAAGGGTGTGCAGCTGCGGGTAGGTCTCGAGGTGTGGTGGCTTGAAGTAGTCAGTCCAGAGGACCCACAGGTGATGCTTGACCATCTCCGAGCGCTCTTCTTTGATTGCTACGGCGCGTGCCTTGAAGTCGGCGTCGTCGCTGCCGGCGTACTTCTCCATGCAACCTTTGACCGACTCGGCCTCGATGCGGGCCTGGGCTGGGTCATAGACGCCACAGGGGAGATCGCAGTGAGCCGACACCGGACGAGGTGCCGAGAAGCGATCGATGAAACGAAGTGCAGTGTTCAGCATTTGGTGTTCTCCTCAGGCCGCTGAGCCAAGTGATCTATGTGATGATGCGACTCTAGCCGCACGAAACGAAAGGTCGTACCCGAGCGGATAGATTCAGACGATGGTCGACGAAAATAGCACCAGTCGAGGTGGTGCCATCGGCGTTGGTCGCAGTGCAATCCTGCGACGCTTCGAGGTAAGTGGACGATCGATGGAGCCCACCTACGTTGTGGGCGATCGACTCCTAGTTTTTACCCGCGGCCGGAAACCCCGGGTCGGTGACGTGGTGGTATTCCTTGACCCTCGACATCACCCATCCGACCCCGCCAGCGCTGCTTCCGCCGATGCCTCCGTTGAAAGAGGAGCAGGCGCGCCAATCGAGATGGTCAAACGAGTGGCCGCGGTGCACGCCGACGGCTCTGTCGATGTCGCCGGGGACAATCCCGCGGCGAGCACCGACAGCCGAACATTCGGAGCAGTCCCAGCCAAAAACCTTCGCGGTCGGGTGCTACGTAAGTATTAGCGGGCGGCTCTGGGGATGTTTCGACGCAGTCGAAACTCCGTTAGCGAGCGAAGCGAGCGGCCCTAGCCGATGATCTCGCGGAGCTTGGCGAGCAGTACCACAGGATCATCGCCAACGGGGGTGACGTTGATGGTGGTGACGCCGGCTTCGGCGAATTGCGCGACCTTGTCCTTGATGTACCCCTCGTCGCCGCAAAGTGACGGGCCTTCTAACATTTCTGCTGGCACCGCAGCGGCAGCGTCGTCCTTATTGCCGTCGAGGTAAAGATCCTGGATGGTTTTTGCTTCGCCTTCGAACCCGTACTTGCACGCAAGCTCGTTGTAGAAGTTCTTGCCGCGTGCGCCCATGCCGCCGATGTAGAGGGCGGCCGAGGGGCGGGCGTACTCGCGGTACTTCTCGGCATCGGGGCCGATAGCCAACATGCCGCCAGCAGCGATTTCGAGTTTGCCGAGTTCCGGGTCGCGCTTTGCGTTGCCGCGCTCCAGATCGTCGCCCCAAACATTGTCGAAACGGTCAGGCATGAACATGAAGGGGAGCCATCCGTTGCAAAGCTCGGCCGTCATCTCAACACTCTTCGGGCCAAGGCCAGCGACGTGAACCGGGATGTCAGGGCGAACCATGTGGTTGATGATCTTGAGTGGCTTGCCCAGACCAGTTCCCTGATCGGCAGGCAGTGGCAGCGTGACGGTCTTTCCTTCGTACTCAAGCTTCTCGCGCTTCCAAGCCATGCGGCAGACCTCGATGGTCTCGCGCACTCGGGTAAGCGGCATCTTGTACGGCAAGCCGTGGAAGCCTTCGATGACCTGAGGGCCAGAGGCTCCGAGGCCAAGCTCGAACCGGCCGCCACTGAGGGCGTCGAGGCCCGCTGCGGTCTGGGCCATGGCGGCCGGGGTGCGGCTGTACACGTTGAGGATGGCCGAACCGAGCGTGATGGTTTCGGTCTTCGCCGCCAGATAACCGAGAAGACTCACGGCGTCGAAGCCGTATGCCTCGGGGACCCAGGCCATATCGACGCCTGCGGCCTCGAGATCCTGGATGTATTTAGCGACCACTACTGGGTCGTCGGCGTAGTTGACAAAAGTTGCGATCTTCATGGCTGTATGTCTACGCGAGGTCGAAACAAAACGCACGTTGAGCGGTCGTTTGTGACCGTCAGAATCCTCGCTCGCACGTCGGGGTCGCTACGATCTGAGGCAATGACGAACACAGCATCTAACGGCGAACCCTCGGGTGGTGACACCGCTCCACAGCTCACACTGGGAAGCGACTTCCCGGCGCCCGACCACGACGCATGGATCGAGCTTGCCACCAAGGCACTCAAGGGCGGATCCCTCGACAAGCTCACCACCGTTACCGCCGAGGGCATCGAGATTTCACCTCTTTATACCGACTCGGGAGTTGTCGATCCGGCAGGACTGCCAGGCGAAGCACCCTTTACTCGCGGCGCCATGCCTGCGGGTCGAACCGAACTCGCGTGGGACGTCAGGCAACTTCACGCCGACCCCAACGCAGCTCAGGCCAACACGTCGGTTCTGAACGACCTTGAACGAGGCGCAACCTCGCTGCTACTCGACCTCGATCGGCTCGGCGTTGAATCGGTCGATGACCTTGGAGCGGTGCTCGACGGAGTACTCCTCGACCTCGCAGGAGTCCACCTGCGGCCGTCCATCTCGGGTATCGCCGGAGCTCATGCTCTCACCGACCTCTGGGTAAAGCAGAACGTGCCGGCCAGCGGTGCGCTCGGCGGACTAGGCGTCGACCCGCTTGCGGTCGCCGCCCGCACAGGCACCTCGCCGCAACTCGACGATGTCGTGGCTGCCGTGAAACTCGCTGCCTCCTACCCGCAGGTGCGGGCGCTCGGTGTCGATGCGTCGCCCTATGCCGATGCCGGTGCGTCTGATGCTCAGGAAATCGCCTACTCGATGGCAACCGCCGTTGAGTACCTCCGGTTCCTTGACGACGAGGGCGTGTCAATCGACGACGCCTGTTCGGCGATGGCCTTTACGTATTCGCTCGGCGCCGACCAATTCGCCGGGATCGCCAAACTTCGCGCCGCCCGAATGTGTTGGGCTCGTGTTGTTGAGGCGTCGGGTGCCTCGGCCGACTCAGCGGCGCAAAACCAGCATGCGATCACCGCATCGGCGATGCTCACTACCCGTGACCCATGGGTCAACCTCCTGCGGGTGACCGTCGCCTGTTTCGCCGCCGCAATCGGTGGCGCGCAAGCCATCACCACTCAGCCCTTCGACTCGGCCATTGGCGTCAGCGACGAGTTTGCCCGACGCATCGCCCGCAACACCCAACTTCTCCTGCTTGAAGAATCCAATCTCGCTCGGGTTATCGACCCGGCCGGGGGATCGTGGTTCGTCGAGGAACTCACCTCCGAACTCGCCGCCAAAGCATGGCGTCAGTTCCAAGCCATCGAAGCCGCCGGCGGCATGGCCGCAGCCCTCGACGCCGGACTCGTCGCCGACCAAATCGCAACGGTCGCCGACGAACGTGCCATCAAGGTGGCCAAACGAAAGTTTGGCATTACCGGCGTTTCCGAGTTTCCAAACATCGACGAAGAGCCGGTCGTTCGGGCAAGTTTCCCTTCGATGGAAACCAACGGATCCGAGGCGGGGCTCCCGCTTCGCCGGCACGCGGAACCGTTCGAACAACTTCGCCAAGCGGCCGACGACGCCGCGGTAACGGGGGAGCGGCCAAGCGTGTTTCTCGCCAACCTCGGTCCGGTCGCCGACCATACGGCTCGAGCTGCTTACGCACAGAACTTCTTCGAAGTGGGAGGCTTGAGAGCCATCACCAACGACGGCTTCGAAACCGCAGCCGATGCCGCTGCAGCCTTCGCAGCCAGCGGTGCCCAGGTGGCTGCCATCTGCTCAAGCGATGCGATCTACGCCGACCTCGCGGCACCCACCGCCGAGGCGCTCACCGCAGCCGGCGCAACCCACGTTGTACTCGCCGGTCGACCCGGTGATGCGAAGTCCGACTACGAAGCAGCCGGAATTTCCGGCTTCATCCATATGGGAGCCGATGTGCTTGCCGCCCTGCGAAAAACCCACGACGTCCTCGGTATTGGAGGTCAGCAATGATTCCCGATTTCACCACCGTCGACCTTCCGGTCGAAAGCACCACCACTCCTGTCGACCTCGACAGCTGGGAAGCCAAGCTCGAAGCGCAGACCGGCAAAGCGGTCGATGCGCACACCTGGGAAACGCCCGAGGGCATCAACGTCAACCCGCTGTATACGGCGGCTGATACCGCGGAGCTCGATTTCCTCGACACTCGCCCAGGTATCGCCCCATACCTTCGTGGCCCGTACCCCACCATGTACGCCAACCAGCCGTGGACCATCCGTCAGTACGCCGGATTCAGCACGGCCGAAGCGTCGAATGCGTTCTACCGACGCAATCTCCAGTCAGGGCAGAAGGGCCTCTCGGTTGCGTTCGACCTAGCAACCCACCGCGGCTACGACAGCGATCACCCCCGGGTGTCGGGCGATGTCGGCATGGCCGGCGTGGCCATCGACTCCATCCTCGACATGCGTCAACTGTTCGACGGCATCCCGCTCGACAAGATGTCGGTATCGATGACGATGAACGGCGCCGTGCTGCCGATCATGGCGTTGTACGTCGTGGCCGCCGAGGAACAGGGTGTGTCCCAGGCCGACCTGGCCGGCACCATCCAGAACGACATCCTCAAAGAGTTCATGGTGCGCAACACCTACATCTACCCGCCCGCACCATCGATGCGAATCATCAGCGACATCTTCTCGCATACGTCGGTGAACATGCCGCGGTTCAACTCGATTTCGATCTCTGGCTACCACATGCAGGAAGCCGGAGCGACCGCCGACCTCGAACTGGCGTACACCCTTGCCGACGGCATCGAGTACATCCGGGCCGGCCGCGCCGCCGGGCTCGATATCGATGCCTTTGCGCCGCGCCTCAGCTTCTTCTGGGCTATCGGCATGAACTTTTTCATGGAGGTCGCAAAGATGCGGGCCGGCCGTCTGCTTTGGGCCAAGTTGGTCAACGAGTTCGA
>CALGZB010000025.1 GCA_937934655.1 uncultured Acidimicrobiales bacterium
GGCCGGCGTTGCGGTCACAAAGCAAGCAGTCGAATGGCGTTAAAGGCACATACCGTGGCCAAGACACTCCCGCGGACGCACGTTGTTCAGATGAGCGAAATGGACACGCTCTGTAGGGTTAGCGAATAAAGCACCCACTTCGAGGGTTAGGTCCTACATGGCTTCCAAGAAATTCAACGACGACGAACTGCGAGCTCGGCTCACTGACGAGCAGTACCAGGTGACACAAAAGGCCGGAACCGAGCGGGCCTTCACCGGTCAGTATCACGACAACAAAGACGAGGGCACGTATCACTGTGTCGTCTGCGATGAAGCACTCTTCTCAAGCGACACCAAGTACGACAGCGGAACCGGGTGGCCCAGCTTCTGGGCTCCGATCAGCGATGACAAGGTGGAGAATAAGAAGGACTTCAAGATGATCATTCCACGCACCGAGAACCGGTGCGCCGGATGCGGCGCCCACCTCGGCCACGTCTTCAAAGACCGCAACACCGAGAGCAACGCTCGCTACTGCATGAACTCGGCAAGCCTCAACTTCGTTGCCCGCACCGAAGAAGACTGACCTCCGAGGTACCAGTTGCGCCACACTTACGACATCGAATGTTTTTACGAGGCCCGCAGCGGGTGTGCACTATGACCTATTCGGCCTGGATTTCGATTCAAAGTGGCGAAGGGCGGATCGCTCTGCTCGTGGTGCTGTGTGTACTTTCCGCAGTGGCCGGATGGGTCCGAGTTGTCCGACACTCCGCCGGCGACAACGTGGTCAAGAAGGTGGCGACAACGATCGCTATCGGCGTCGCGGGCGGAGTGGTTGGTTATCTCGCTTGGGCCTTCGTTGCGCAATTCTTCAACCCAGCATCGTAAAACGGTTCCGCGGAACCGCCTGTGGGCCCAACTCGCTCGCCTCTAGGGTGGCAGTATGACTGATCCGGTTCCCACCGACACCTATACCCATGGCCATTCCGAGTCGGTGTTGCGCTCGCACACCTGGCGCACGGTCGAGAACTCGGCTGCCTACCTCACCGACCACCTGACGTCGGGCAAACGGATCCTCGACATTGGTTGCGGCCCCGGAACGATCAGTCTCGATATGGCTCGACGGGTCAACCCGGGCGAAGTTGTGGGCATCGATATGTCCGCCGAGGTGATCGATAAGGCGACAGCCAGCATCCCGACCGACGCCACCAACGTTTCATTTACTCAGGGGTCGGTCTACTCCCTCGACTTCGCCGATGATTCCTTCGACATTGTTCACGCCCATCAGGTGCTGCAACACCTGTCGGACCCGGTCGCTGCCCTCCTTGAGATGCGCCGGGTCTGCCGACCTGAGGGCGTGGTCGCCGTGCGCGACGCCGATTACCGGGCGATGGCTTGGGCGCCCGCCGATGATCGGCTCGACCGTTGGATGAACATGTACCAAGCGGTGGCCCGCGGCAACGACGCCGAACCCGACGCCGGCCGCTACCTGAAGGGTTGGGCCGAGGAAGCCGGGTTCAGTTCGATTACTTGCTCGGCATCGATCTGGTGCTTTGCCGATGACGAAGACCAGGAATGGTGGGGGCAGTTGTGGGCGGGTCGGGTGCTCGACTCATCGCTCGCCGAGCAAGCGATCGCTGCCGGTATCGCCACACAAGCCGAACTCGCCGAAATCTCGACGGCCTTCACCGAATGGATCAGCGAACCAGGCGCCTGGTTCTCAGTTCCCCACGGCGAGATACTCGCCAAGCCCTAGGCCAAGCAACAGCCGACGGGGCAACCCTCAGTTGCCGACGATTCGGTTCTGACCTTCACCCCAGTACCGGTCACGAAGCTGACGCTTGTACAGCTTGCCGGTCGGCAGCCGAGGAAGCTCGGCTTCGTAGTCGATCGACCGTGGAACCTTTTGTCGGGAGAGGTTGTCGTTACAGAACGCCATAAGTTCGGCGGTGAACTCATCGTTGGCCTCGACACCGGGCATTGGCTGCACCACAGCCTTCACTTCTTCGCCAAGATCGACGTTTGGAACACCAAAGACCGCAGCGTCGGCCACCTTGGGATGGGTGATGAGGATGTTCTCGGTCTCCTGCGGATAGATATTGACCCCGCCCGAGATGATCATGAAGGTCTTGCGGTCGGTGAGGTACAGGAAGTTGTCGTCATCGACGTAGCCGATGTCGCCAACGGTGGTCATTTCGCCATCGGCCGAACGCGACTCGGTGGTCTTCTCATCATCGTTGAAGTACTCGAACGGCGTGGCGGTCTTGAACCAGATGGTGCCGGGCTCCCCAGGCGGCGAAGGGTTCATCTCGTCGTCGAGAATATGCAGATCGCCGAGCATGACTTTGCCCACCGTTCCTCGGTGAGCCAGCCACTCTTCAGCAGTGCAAGCCGTGAAACCAATGCCTTCGGTTGCCCCGTAGTACTCGTGAATGATCGGCCCCCACCAGTCGATCATCGCCTCCTTCACCTGCACCGGACACGGCGCCGCTGCGTGAACTGCCGTCTCGAGCGACGAAAGATCGAACCGTTCGCGCTCTTCAGCAGGCAGCTTGAGCATGCGGCTGAACATCGTGGGCACCAGTTGGCTATGGGTTACCTGGTACTGCTCGATCAGTTGGAGGTACTCGACCGGGTCGAAGTTCTCCATCACGATGACGGTTCCGCCATTGCGGAGCGTCAGGTTCACTGCCGCCTGCGGAGCAGAGTGATACATCGGTGCAGGAGACAGGTAGATCATGTCTTCGCGGTACTGCCACAGGTTGTTGAGGAACGTGAACAGCGGAAGCTGCTCAGCCGGCGGTTGCACCGGAAGCGGACGAACGATTCCCTTTGGCCGACCCGTGGTGCCCGACGAGTAGAGCATCGCTGTACCGAGCGCTTCGTCATCGATCGGCGTGGTGGGCATCGAACCAACGGCTTCGACGAAGCCCTTTACCGGTATCTCGCTCACCGAACCGTCGGCTCCACCGACCACCAACATCAGCTTGACCTTGGGGCAGTCGGCCAACGCTTCGGTAGCGATATTCACCTTCGCTGCCGAGGTGATGAGAATCTCGGACTCGCTGTGGTTGACGATGTAGGCGAGCTCGTCGGCCTTCAGGTACGAGTTGATGCACGTGTAGTAAAGGCCCGTCCGCTCGCCTGCCGCACACGCCTCGATAAATCGGTCGTTGTTCTCCATGAAGATCGAATAGTGATCGCCATTTTCCAGGCCATGTGCTCGCAGCAGGTGGGCCAGCTGATTGGCCCGGCCTTCTAACTCGCTGAACGTCACCGACTGGCCGGTGGAGGCCATGATGAATGCTGGACGGTCGGGATGCTGTTGCGCATACGTGCCTGGATACATGCGTCCACGTTCGCCGCATCGATTGCGAATGACCAAATTCATGCCGCGAAAGCCCACCGTTACGCCCCACAGCGTGCGGGCTAGCCGCAGCCGTCGGTTAGTTACTGACGTCTGCCATGGCCTGCACTCGCGTCGGTGTAAGCCGCACTACGAGTTCGCCCGGCACGCCGTTGCGCTCACCGAACTCCTCGGCACGATCGGCGCCCATGTAGCGGCCGCCAATCTGTGTTGCGACGGCTCGGACCCGGTCAATGTCATCGTCGATCGTCACCGATCCGTCGATCTTCACAAACGAATATGGCGGTTCCTGCACGTCGACAACCAAGCAGGCTTGCCCTTCACGGCGGAGTGCTTTGGCCTTGCCTGACGACTCGTGGGTGTTGAAGACAACGTCGTCGCCATCGAGCACAAACCAGATCGGCGCAACGTGCGGGCGACCGTCCTTGCCCACCCACGCCAGCTTGCCGGTTCGGGTCTCGGCCAAGAGGAAGGCACGGGTTTCAACAGGATCCATTGGTCGCATAGTGGTTCTGACCCTAACTTACGATTGTGAACGATCGAGCCGACCGCAACCAGACCGAGGACGCCGTGGAAGCCGCGGTGCTCGACTGGTTTCACGAGGCGTGGGACCCGAGCCTTTCCCTCCTCGAGTGGCGAGACCGTCTGGTCGATTCTGGCTGGGCCGTGCCGTCGTGGTCATCGGAATGGTTTGGCCGCGACCTCCCGGCATGGGCCGACCGAGTCGCCCATGCCGCCATTCGTCATGCTGGCGGCGTAGCCGTACCTCTAGGCGGCGGCTTCGGACTCGCTGCCCCGACCATGTACGGCCACGGCTCCGACGAGCTGAAGACCAAATACCTTCGCCGCACGCTCACCGGTGAGTTGGCCTGGTGCCAACTGTTCTCCGAACCGGGCGCAGGATCGGACCTCGCCGGTCTCAAGACAACAGCGATCCGAGACGGCGACGAGTGGATCGTTAACGGCCAGAAGGTTTGGAACACCAGCGCCGACCACGCCGACATGGGGATTCTCGTCGCCCGAACCGACTGGGATGTCTCCAAGCACAGCGGGCTCTCGTACTTCCTTATCGATATGCACCAGCCCGGTGTCGAAGCTCGCCCGATCGAGCAAATGAACTACTACAACTCGTTCAACGAGGTGTTCCTCACCGACGCTCGAGTGCCCCACGAGAATATGGTGGCCGGCGAGGGCGACGGCTGGAAGGTCGCCCGAGGAACCCTTGCACATGAGCGGTCGTTCTCGAGCCAACGAAGTGCACAATTCGGCCCCGATGCCGTTGGCCGGGTGATCGATGAGGCCCGGGACGAAGCAACCGAGTACCTCAAGACCTACGAGTGGTATCCGCAACGTATGGGCCGTCCCGATCTGGTCATCGAGCGAGCTCGGGCTATGGGCAAGATCGACGATGGGGTTCTTCGCCAAGAGATTATGAAGCTCATCAGCTTCCAGCGGGCATCCGAATGGACAGCCGGTCGGGCTAAGGCGGCACGAGAGCTCGGACGCCCGCCAGGTTCTGAAGGGTCGATCGGCAAGCTCGCTCTTTCGGAGGTGGCTCGCCGCTCCAACAAGGTCCACTCGATGATCGCTGGAGCACGAGGTTTACTCAGTGAAGGCGCCGACCCAATCGATGCCGTGATCGCCGAGGTGCTGGTTTCGACGCCGGCCCAATCGATCGCTGGCGGCACCGACGAGATTCAACACAACATCCTTGGAGAGAACATGCTCGGACTGCCGAAAGAACCGTCGGCTGATAGGGGCATGCCGTTTCGCTCCGTTGGTGAGGGAACAGCAACATGACCGAGACCGTCTTTCAGAACGTTGCGCTCACCGCCACAACTGGCGACGACTACGTCGCGACCATCGAGCTCACGAACCCACCCAACAATTTCTTCTCACTCGACCAGATTGGCGGCGTCGCCGATGCCCTTGAGGTTCTCGAAACCAACAATGCGTGTCGAGCCGTGGTGCTCTGCGCGGACGGCAAGCACTTCTGCGCCGGTGCCGACTTCAGTGCCAGCAGCAGCTACACCACCGAAGATCTCTACGCCGCCGCCGTCCGGATCTTCCGCACACAAACACCCGTCGTTGCCGCAATCCAAGGTGCGGCGATCGGGGGCGGGCTCGGGCTCGCACTGTCGGCCGACTTTCGAGTTGCTGCGCCCGAAGCCCGGTTCAGCGCCAACTTCTCGCGGCTTGGTTTCCACCAAGGCTTCGGACTCAGTGTCACACTCCCCCGCCTCGTCGGCGACCAATCGGCCGCCGAGCTGCTCTACACCGGCCGGCGCGTGAAAGGCGACGAAGCTGTCGAACTCGGCCTTGCTGATGAACTCGCCAGTCTCGATGATCTTCGCAGCACCGCGCACGCTATGGCCCGAGAGATCGCCATCTCGGCACCCCTCGCTGTTCGATCGATCCGAAAGACCCTACGAGGCGACCTTGCCGATCGGGTCGAGGCAGCGGCCGCCCATGAGGGAACCGAACAAGAGTGGCTACGAGCAACCGCCGACTTCGCCGAAGGCAACGCAGCCATGCGAGACCGAAGAGAACCAAACTTCAAGGGCGAGTAGCCGCTACAAGCTCGGTACGATTTCGGCGGTGCCCGACAAGAGTCTGCGGCCTCCGCCATCGAGCCAGATGGTGCAACGTTGCCGCTGCTCGCCATCGACCACGATGTCTTCGTCGACCGTGCCGCCAGCGACTACGGAATCCCCGCTGAAGACGATGCCGTGGAAGTTGATGGTCAGCCTTCGGATGCAACCGGGCCCGGCATGCGCCATCAACATGTTGGCTACATAGGAAAGGTTGAGTGGGCCTTGGTTGATGGTCCTCTTCCCGAGGCCCATCGAATCCACCGTCTCGGGGTCCCAGTGAATTTCGTACGGGTCGCGCAGCAGCGCAGCCATCGTCTTCATCCGATCGACCGAGATATCCAGGACCTCAAGCTCGGGAATGGGTCGGCCGCTCCCAACCAACGACTTGGTGCCGGCAAGCTTCACCCGTGGCCCTCGATTGAACCGCCAATGGTTGGTGATTCGAGCAACGAGGTTGTCGTCGGGGTCGGTGAGTCCGATCGAAAACGACACCTCGTCGTACGTTGCGTCGGGCGCCTGAGACGACTCGACCGGAACGCCAGCCGACGTCACATGGTGCCGCTCGGCCTTCACGATCGAGCCAGCGCCGCTGTAGACGACCTGCTCTTTCAGCGGAGTGAAGTACTCCCAGTCGTATCCGAGCAGCCCGACCGCCCCAGGGGATCCATCGGATCCGGCCAGGGCAAACAGTTCACCGATCGACGTTGATGCCGCCTGAATCGGAAGGTGAAACAGAATCACCGGGTGGAGCAGGCCGTCGGGCATCGGATCGCGCCGTGTGCAATCGGTGAGAAGCCAGTTCTCCCAATGCTCCACCGCCCGACCCGGCCCGGAGAACGTGGCGTCTAAGAGCGTCGCCAGTTCTGCTTCGTTCATGTCAGGTAGCGTCGATGTAGTCGCTCATGACTTCGCCGAATGCCGCCATGCGGTCGTATCCGCCTGGTCCCATAAACAAGAACCCGGGGATCATGATTCGGTCCACGCCCGCAGCGATCATTCCCTCGATGCCTTTGTGCGGATCGTTGGCGAGGTTGGCGAAGATTGCGTTGATTGCAACCGACTTTGGATCGCGGCCAGCCTCTTCCATCTTTACGTTTAGTCGGCCGAGGAGTTCGTTTAGTCGCTCGAGGTTTCCCTCGCCCGGGAAGTAACCGTCGGCCATCCGCACCGTACGTCGCAGCGCTACTTCGGAGTCGCCGCCGACCAAGATTGGGATCTTCTCCTGGACGGGCCTTGGGTTACAGGTGACCGGTTCGAAATCGACAAACTCGCCGTGGAACTCGGCCTCGGGTCCGGCCCAAAGAGCCTGCATTGCGGCGACGTACTCGTCGTTGCGTTTGCCTCGACGATCCCAAGACACACCGAGAGCGTCGAACTCTTCCTTCATCCAACCAACGCCGAGCCCAAGCTCAAGGCGCCCGGCCGAAAGCCGATCGAGAGTTGCGAGCTCCTTGGCCAGAATCACTGGGTTCCGTTGGGGAACGATGAGAATGCAGGTACCCAGACGAAGCTTGGTGGTTGCAGCAGCGGCAAACGCCAACCAGATAAGCGGATCGGGAATTACGGTTTCCTTGTCGGCCGGAACCTTGCCATCAGGGGTATAGGGGTAGGACGATTCGATCGAGGCGGGCATCACCACGTGCTCGCCTCCCCAAAGCGACTCGTACCCGGTCGCCTCGGCAAGCTGACACAACTCGATGGTGGCGTCTTGTTCGGTGGTAACAGAGCTAGCAAACGCAAGTCCGAACTTCATGAACTTTCACCTCCGAGAACAGGCGCAAATTTTCTCGTAGGGAGTGTCTGAAGGAGAAGTTTGAACATGACACGACCTTATTAACTGACGGTAACTTTGTCGATACAAACGAGCAGAACGACGCAAAGTTGAGATAGGCCGAGGCGCTAGAATGCCCGCATGACCGATCGTGATGTAGAAAAAAACGTTCCCACCGCAAAGTTCGTCGAGACCCTCCGGCGCTTGGCCGATTCTCTCGAGGCAGGTGAGCCATTCCGCATTCAAGTCGCGAACCAACGGTTCACCGTGCCCGGCGATGCAGTGCTCGCCATTGAGCACGAGATCGAAGACGGCGAAGTAGAGCTGGCGTTCGAGCTGCAATTCACTCAGTCCGAGGACTGAGCCCGCTGCGCCTCGGCGTAGCGGCATAAGGGAAAGGACGCAGGAAAGGGCGTAGGAAAGAGAGCAGAAAGAAACGCTCCACTTTTCGCGCAAAGCGGCCGATACCACGGGTACGTCCTATGTCGGCCCAATACCTGTCCTCATCCCTGTTCGCCGCGTTTACCCGCCAGCGGAACGTCCGCAACGCGCTAATTGGCAACGCCCTAGCTGCGTTTGCCCTCGTAGCGTTTGCGCTGATCGTTACTGCTGTTGCGTCAACCATCTGGACGCCTCAACCGGTTCAGGCACAGGGCGTGCTGGTCGACGAAACGCCCCGCACCGACCTGCCCCAGGTCCTCGACGGCACCGTGTGGGAAATGGTCGAGTGGAACAACATGGTCGTGGTAGCGGGAGAGTTCGACCAGGTCCGCGACCGCAACGGTACGGTCCACCAGCAAGCCAATATCTTTGCCTACGACGCAGCAACAGGCGCCTTTCGATCCGACTTTCGGCCCGCCGTCGACGGTCGCATCCGCGAACTCGCACCCAGCGAAGACAAGTCGTCGCTGTTTATCGGCGGGGCGTTCAAAGTCGTTGAAGGCCAACCCCGAGAACGAGTGGCCAAGCTCTCTCCAAGCGGCAATCTGGTCCCGGCGTTCGTTGCCAACGCCACCGCCGAGGTAAATGGCTTGGTCGCCGCCAACGGACGCCTCTACGTGGGCGGCACCTTTCTGAAGGTAAACGGCGTATCGAGATCAAAGCTGGCCGCCGTCGACCCCACCTCCGGAGCTCTCATCGGCCGGTTCGACATGCCGCTCAGCGTTGGGATCGGCGCCAACGGACAGTTCTCGGTAAAAGAACTCGATGTCACCCCCGACCTCACAACACTCCTCGTCGTCCACACCGCCACCTACGTGCAAGGCCAGGAGCGTGCAGGTGTCGCGCTGCTGGACATCACCACAGATGCCGGCGCCGTTCGACCTTGGCAAACCAATCTGTACCACGACTTCTATAGCCGCTGTGCTGACGGCTTCCTGGCGTTGCGCGACGGCGACATCTCACCCGACGGCAGCTACTTCGTGGTCGTCGGCAAAGGCCACGACGGCCCACCCGTTTGTGACACCGCAATCAAGTGGCCCATCGCTGGAGGGGCTGGCATGCAGCCCGACTGGATATCGCGCCACTTCGACAGCGTGTACTCGGTGGCCATCAGCAACGACGTTGTCTACACCGGCGGCCACTTTCGCTATCAGGAAGCACCGTGGTCGCCGAACCCATACCCCGGCGACCCCGACTTCAGCTACGAACTCAACCTGCAAAGCCACCTCGATCAAGTAATCGGCGACTTGGTGCAGCGTGGACAGCTCGGCGCCCTCGACCCAGCCACCGGCAAGAGCCTCGACTGGAATCCCGGGAACAATGCCCAAGAGTGCGTCTGTGCACTCGAGGTCATCGACGGCGGACTCCTCGTCGGTCAAGACAGCACGAAGGTGAACGGCCTCGAAGTTGGTCGCCATGCCCGACTCGACGGCGGACCACCGCTGGTACTCGCCCCTAGTCCGGACCGGGTACCACCTTCGCTCACCATCAGCAGTCCGGCACCGGGTGACGCTGCGAGCCCAATGACCATCTCAGGGACAGCAACCGACAACGAGGGTCTGCGGAAGGTGTTTGCCACTATTCGAAGCCGCAACGGTCTCGGTTGGGCGCGCACCGACGGAACATTCGGAAACAACCGGCAGCGGCACCCAATCAACGTCAGCCAACCGGGATCCACCTCAGGCTCGTGGTCGTACACCCCCAACCTTCCTCCCGGCGACTACCGGATCTACGTGTGGTCGCAGGACCTCGAGAAGAACCGGAGCACCATCGAAAAGGTGCATTTCACGGTTGCCGGCGGAACTGCAAACACCAACAACGCGACGCCAACGGTAAAGATCACTCGGCCCAAGGCTTCGCAGCGGGTGAGCCAAGTCTTTGCGGTGAAAGGCACAGGGGCCGACAACTCTCGAGTCGTGGCGACTGAGCTGGCGTTCCGCGACCTTGATA
Organism: uncultured Acidimicrobiales bacterium; assembly: GCA_937934655.1. Lineage (GTDB taxonomy): Bacteria > Actinomycetota > Acidimicrobiia > Acidimicrobiales > SHLQ01 > CALLQB01. Next base: position 10,100 of record CALGZB010000025.1, read on the forward strand.
CGGGCAACTGGTTACAACCCGACTTCTCCTTTCAGCAGAACCGAGCCGGGTTCAACGTGCCCATCGCTGCCGGCCCCTCGGTCAGCTGGTCCTACACCCTGCAGTTACCGCCGGGCCGCTACCGGGTAAACGCGATCGCGATCGACAATCAAGGGAATCGATCCGTCGCCGACCGCGTGGTCTTTGAGGTAGCGAGCTAGCCGAACGGCTTACCTTCGCCACCTGGGCTTGAGTTTTGGCCAGAAGATGCCGATGTTTCGGGCAACTCCTCGTCTCTTTCGGATCGTCCAATGTCTGCTCCTCGTCCACGTCTCGCCCTCCTAACCATCGCGACCGTTCTCTTCGCGCAGTTCTCGCTGTTGTCGGTGCCGCATGCATCAGCCACGCCGTTTCCGACCAGCAACACTCCACCGGTTGCCCAAGACGATCCGGCGATCGTGAACGAAGACGGGTCGGTCAGCATCACGGTTGGGGCCAACGACACCGACCCTGACGAATCGGTCACCATCGTCGAGATCGACGGGCAGGAAGTCGCAATCGGCGACACCGTTCCGGTTACCAACGGTTCCGTCACCATCGACTCTGCTGATTCTCTGACCTTCTCCCCCGCCGCCGACTACAGCGGCCCGGCCGACTTCACCTACACCATCTCTGATTTCGTAGCCACCGGCCCAGCAGGGGTGAGCTACCACCTCGAATCCACCAACACGAACGGCCCGCTCCTGTTCGCTATGGATATCGATAGCGCCGCAAAGACCTACATCGGCCCTCTCGCCTTTGGCAGCACGACGGCAATGGCGTTCGACGACACCACCGGCTACCTGTACTTCATTCGCAGCAACGGCGACATCTACGGGCTCGATGTCACCATGCCCACCTCAAGCGCTGCGCTTGTCGCCGACATCGAAGATGCATCCACCTGGGCCGAAGCCGTCCCCGCCGCCTACACCTACCAAACAGCTGCGTTTTACGACGGCTCGCTCTTCATCGTTCCGACCGCTCGACCTACGCCAACCCTCGATGATGTTCTCTACCGGGTTGACTTCACCGATGCGACCACCGTCGCTGATGTCGCTCGAGTCGCGGACATGAGCGGCGACACGGTCGGCTGGAACAACAACGACGACATCACTATCGACACCTCGACCGGCATCATCTACGGCCGCAGCGACACCAACGATCAGACCAACAGCGAGCGCACGTCGTTTTTCTACAGCTACGACATTGCCACTGGCGATTGGCAGATGATCGCCGAGGAAACCTACTTCCACGATTACGCCGACAGCACCAACAACCCCACGACCCGCGACGACTTTCGCGATGCGAGCATCGGCATGATTGTTGGCACCGACGGCGAGGTCTACGGCTCAAACGGCCGAGGCGACGTCGGCCGACTCGACCCATCCGACGGTGCATGGGAAGTCGTTGGCACCTTCGTGCCCGACGATGACGACCTTGCAGTTGGCGGCGACTTTGCCGGGGCTCTTCGGTTCATCAGCCCGTCCACCGCAACCGTCACCATCGATGTGGCCGAGGTCAACGATCCTCCCGTGGCCGAGGACGATTCCACCACCACAGCACCCGGCACGCCCGTGGTGATTAACCCACTCGGCGGCACGGGGACCGATACAGATTCCGACGGAACCATCGACCCGACGTCGGTGACACTCGTTCCGCCAGCCGGATCTACCGTTGACTCCGCGGGTGCCATAACGATCCCTGACGTTGGGGTTTGGTCCGTCAACTCAAGCACCGGCGAGGTCACCTTCACACCGGCCGCTGGTTTCGATGGCATCGCCAAGATCGACTACACCGTCGATGACGATCTTGGTCTCACCTCGATCGCAGCATCGATCTCCGTCGAAGTCCCCGACGATGGCGATCCTGCTGTAGCAAACGATGAAGCCTCCACCCCGTTCGACACAGCCGTCACCATCGACTGGTCGGCAAACGACACCATCGTCGACAACGCAGCACTGTCAACGTTCGATGCCCTCTCCGTTGGTGGCGGGGTCATTACCGTCGATGGCGACGGCCACTTCCTCTACACGCCGGAGCCCGGATTCACCGGGACCGACGCGTTCACGTACACGATGTGCGACGACGACCTTCCTGTCGCCACCTGCGAGCAAGCCGTTGTTCTCATCACCGTCGAAGCTGCACCCGCTCCGACTACTACCACCACCGTGGCCCCAACCACCACCACGACTACAACCCCCGCAATCGTCACCACCACTGCGGCTCCAACCACCACGACCACGGTGGCGAGCACCACAAACAACGGCAACGGTCAGGTGTTGGCGTTCACCGGCTCATCGATCACAACGCTTCTTACCTTGATCGGTTCGTCATTCACGCTGCTGGGTCTGTTCCTCTTCGGCATCATGAAACGCAACGAACAGGACTAGCTCGCTAGATCGAGGCTTCGAGTTCGCCGATGTTGCCTTCGCCGTCGAAACGGAGGACTCGGTTCGCGACCTTGTCGATGAAGAACCGGTCGTGACTCACGACGAGCACTGCGCCTGGGAAGTGAGCAAGCGCCCGCTCCATTACCTGAGTGCTTTGCATGTCGAGGTGGTTGGTGGGCTCATCGAGGATGATCACCGCAGCGCCTGATAGCAAGCACTGAGCCAGCGCCACACGGGCTCGCTCACCACCCGAAAGGTTGCCGATCTTCTGGGTGCGCTCGAGTTCGGAGAACTGAAACAGCCCAAGGAATCGGTTGATCGATTTCTTGGTGGCGTGGAACGCGAGACTGTCGGGCATGGCACTCACTGCGTGAGCAACCGTGTCGCTCAGATCTAACGCCTCGACAACCTGGTTGAACGAAACGTAGTTGGTGCCCTTGGTCCAGCGGATCTCGCCCGAGGAGATTGGCTCCTCCCCCGCCAGCGCGTTGATGAGCGTCGTTTTGCCCGAACCGTTGGGGCCAAGGATCGCGATGCGATCGCCGCGTCGGATCTCGAAGTTCAGGTGATCGAACAGCGACTCCTCGCCAAACGACTTCCCTACATCGAGAACCTTGCACAGCTCGTCCTTCACATGCAGGCCACCGTAAATCTCGGTGACGATCTGGTCAACGGGGCGAGGCTTGCCGCTCTTCTTGATGTTGGCGAGCTTCCTGCGCAGACCCTTGCTGGGGTTCTTTGCCAGCTGCTTGCGGTTGTTGATGGCCTCCGACTCGAACGCCAGAAGTTCGGCCTCGTGAGCGAACTCTCGTTCCAGCGACTTGATGGCCATCTGCTTCTTCTGGATGTAGTCGGCGAAGCTGCCCTCGTACTCATAGAGCCGGTTGTTCTCGACATCGACAATTCGGTTGCAGACCATGTCGAGGAACTGGCGATCATGCGAGATCACCATGAGGGCTCCGTCGAACTTCTGGAACCAGCTTTCGAGCCAGCGAAGTCCTTCGATATCGAGGTAGTTGGTGGGCTCATCCATCAACAGAATCTGCGGTGCCTGAATGACCACCGTGGCCAGAGCGGCCCGGTTTCGCCAACCACCCGAAAGCTGACCAATAGGAAGCGAGCGATGCTCGGCACTGAAACCCAACTTGGTGAGCACGGTGTCGATGTCGCGTTCGTAACTCCAGGAGCCGGCCCGTTCCTGCTCCTCCAGTAACTCGGCCTGACGCTCAAGCAAGCGCGTCATTTCGGCCTCATCGGGTTCGTTGCCGAACCCGGCGTTGACCTCATCCATCTCGGCTTCGAGCCTGGTGACCTGGGGGAAGAGAGCGATCAGTTCGTCGAGCACGCTCTTGTCGCTATCGAGTTCGGAGAACTGCGAGAAGTAACCGATTTTGATGTCGTCGGTGATATCGACCGTTCCCTCATCGGGATCTTCCTGGCCGAGGACGAGCCGAAGGAGCGTGGTCTTACCGGCACCGTTCTTACCGACCAAACCAACCTTGTCGCCGCGGGCGAGCTTGAAGTTGATGTCGCGAAAGATCGCATTGCGGTCGTAGGACTTCGAAATGTTCTTCAGGCGAATCCAGCTCAAGCCGTCAGGCTACGGCGCCCACGACCAACACCAGCCAGTGGCAGCGGTTTCGGCCGAACTACAAGGCCCAGCCGGGCAAGCGACTCCACCACGGTCGGGCCTGCTCAAGCTGAGCCGACAGTGCATACAGGGTCGACTCGTCGCCGTAACGCCCAGAGAGTTGGATGCCGATGGGCAGGTCGTCGGGGCTATGGAAGAGAGGCACGCTGGCCGCTGGCTGACCGGTGAAGTTGGCCACCATGGTCAAGTTGAGTTGTGCGTCCTGGTGGTGACGGAGTGCTTCGAGGTCGTTCTCGTGCTCGTACACCGCCCCGTTCAACGGTGCTGGCCCGGGCAAGGTTGGCGATACCAGCACATCGTAGTCCTGCAGGAAAGCAGCGCACGTGTACGCCATCTCCATGCTGAGGGTGTTGATCCGGGTGTAGTCAGCGCCCGTGACGTCAGCACCGCGGCGCAGGAAGCTACGCATGATCGGTTCGAGTTCGTCCTCGGTTACCGGCTGGCCACGCTGTTCGCCGAACATGTCGGTGAACTCCACAACCGACGCAGCGATGCACACATACATGCTTTCGGAGAGCGCGTTCATTTCGAGCACCGGTTGGGCTTCGGTTACATGGTGTCCAAGCTCGGCCAGCAGTGCTGCGGTGTCGTCGATGGCTTGCGCATGGTGAGGATGAAAGGCGTTGCCGTAGTTGTCGGTTGTCTGAATCGCGATACGCAACGGCGGGCACTCGGCCTGCACCGTCTCGAGGTATGGCATGGCCGGTTGGGGTGCGTCGTAACGGGATCCGAGCTCGATACCCATGGTGGCGTCGGTGAGCGCAGCGTTGTCGCGCACGCTCCTAGTGATGTGGCCCTCGGTGGCAAACCCCATCCAGGTTTCGGTGTACACGGGCCCCTCGGGGAGCCGACCTCGTGAGGGCTTCATCGTGTAGGCGCCCGACCATGCAGCCGGGATACGAAGCGACCCGCCACCATCGCTGCCGTGAGCCATCGGGATCGCACCAGCAGCGACGACTGCTCCGGTGCCGGCCGACGAACCACCAGCGGTGAGCGTCGTGTTCCACGGGTTCAGCACTGGTCCATAGGCAGAACCAGCGCTGTCGTAGGTCACAAACCCAGGCGGAACTTTGCCCGCAGCGAAGAACACGAGCCCAGCGTCGATGTACCGCTGTGCCTGTGTGCGAGTAACCGATGCCTTCTCATCGGCGAGGAGCTTCATGCCGAGTGTCGCGCTGAGGCCCTCGATGTCGGCGCCGTCGTCCTTGCGCATGAACGGCACACCGGTGAACGGCCCATCGGGAAGCCCATCGGCGATGGCCTTGCGGGCAAAGTCGTAATACCGATCGGCGAGAAGCCCCACCACATCATCGGCCGCTTCGACGCGCTCGATGGCTTCGTCGAGGAGCTCGGTCGGACTCACATCGCCCTTGGCTACAAGGGCTGCGAGACCGAGACCGTCGTTGTTTTCAAAGATGCTGTTGCTCATGATGTTCGCGTTCAGTTGACGCCTCGGTCGTGATCGGCCCAGAACGGATCGCGAAGATCTCGTTTGAGGATCTTTCCGGCACCCGACTTGGGGAGTGGCTCGTCGGCCGCCCGGATGTCGGTCGTCCGAGGCAGCTTGTAGCCAGCGATCAGCGTGCGGCAATGCTCGACCAGTTCGGCCTCATCGACCGAATGGTCGGGTTTGGTAACCACAACGACATGCACCGACTCACCCCACTCGGCATGCGGTACGCCGAACACCGCGGCCTCGAGTACCGCCGGGTGGGCGTAGACGGCGTTCTCGACTTCGGTGGTGTAGATATTTTCGCCACCCGAGATGATCATGTCCTTGGCCCGGTCGACGACGAACAGGTAGCCACCCTCATCGGCGTAGGCCACATCACCCGAGCGGTACCAGCCATCCACCAACGCGTGAGCGGTCTCTTCATCGCGGTTCCAGTACCCCTTCATGATGTTGGGCCCCTGGATATAGATCTCGCCCGCTTCACCTGGTGGGCAAACGGTGACTCCGTCTTCGCGGCGGACCTCGACCCGCACACCAATGCAGGGCGACCCGGCCGACTTCAAACGGCTCGCCCATGGTTCTTCGCCCGAGCTGCCACGAACGTGGGCATCGACGCTGAGGACCGTGACGAGCGGCGATGCTTCGGTCATGCCGTATCCCTGAGCGAAGATCGGCCCAAAGGCCTCCATGGCCGCCTTCTGAACGGCGGGCGGCATAGGCGATGCGCCATAGAGCACTGCTCGCAGCGACGACAGGTCGGCGTTGGCGAGCTCGGGGCTTTGGAGAATCATGTTGATCATCGTGGGCACCATCAACGAGCTGGTGATCCGTTCTTGCTCGATCACCTGCATGGTCTTGACCGGCTCGAACGCCGGGATGAACACATGGGTACCGCCCATCCAGGTCACGCCGTAAGCGAAGGCTCCGTCGGCCAAATGGAACTGCGGACCGCAGTGGAGGTAGCGGTCGGCATCGCTAAGCGCCAGCATCCCGATGATGTGAGTGGCGTTGGACGTCAGGTTGCGATGGGTAAGCATCGCCCCTTTCGGAAGACCGGTCGTTCCGCCGGTGTAGAAGATCGCCGCCACATCGTCGCCACCCACCGGAATGTCGTCGACCGGCGTCGGTGTCGTTGCGGCCAGCGTGTCGTAGGCCGTGGTTCCTTCGGGCGGCGTGTCGCCGGGCCCCATGTGCACGATCGTGTGCATGTCGTCGCAGCGTTCCATCACCTGGCGTGCGGCATCGAGGAAGGTGTCGTCAGCAAACATCACCTTGATGTTTGAGTCGGCAGCGATGAACGCCATCTCTTCGACCGCCAGGCGGTAGTTGAGGTCGTTCATGATCAGCCCAGCCTCGGGGATCGCAAACCACAGCTCAAGGTGACGGGCCGAGTTGAGCGACAGCACGCCAACGCGGTCACCCGCATCGAGACCAAGGCCTCGAAGGCCACTGGCCATACCGAGCACTCGGTCGCGGGTTTCGCTCCAAGTTCGGCGTTCGCCGGTGCCGATATCGACGGTCGCTTCGCCGTCGGCAAACTGCGTGGCGGCCCGTTCGAGCACCCAGCTGATTCTCGGTTCGAAACTGCTCATGATCTGTCCTTCGCTTGGGGCGGTCTGGTGTTTGGTTGGTCTGGTCTACGAGTTCGGCGGTAACTCGTGGAGCACGAATTCGAGGTTCCCGACGAAGAAGTCGGTGTCGGCATCGGAGAAGGTCATCGGTGGTTTGATCTTGAGGCAGTTGCCGTGCACGCCATTGGGGTACACAATGACGCCCCGCTCGCGCATGCGCTCGCAGATGGCTGCGGTAAGCGGAGCGTTCGGCTCTTTTGTCGCACGATCGCGAACAAACTCGACGCCGAGGTACAAACCTTCGCCGCGTACATCTCCGATTCGTTCGTGCTGACCCATGAGCGACCGGAGGTCTCGGAGGAATCGGCCCCCCACATGGCGAGCGTGTTCCTGGAGGCCTCGGTCCTCGATCTCATCGAGCACCGCGTCGGCAATTGCACACGACACCGGATTCCCACCGAACGTGTTGAAGTACTTCATACCCTGGTCGAACGCATCGGCGATCTCGCGGGTCGTCACCACCGCGGCAATCGGCTGGCCGTTGCCCATGGGTTTGCCCATCGTGACGATGTCGGGCACCACTCCGCCCTGCTGGAACCCCCAGAAGTCGGTACCGAGTCGGCCAAAGCCCACCTGCACTTCGTCGGAGATACACAACCCGCCGACGCCTCGGACTGCAGCGAAGGCCTCGGTGAGATACCCCGGCGGGTACACAACCTGGCCGGCGGTACCCATGAGCGATTCGGCGA
>CALGZB010000026.1 GCA_937934655.1 uncultured Acidimicrobiales bacterium
AACTAGCCCTTCGAGAACACCCATTTCCATCAAGTGAAAGTCAGACCCACAGATCGACGCTGACGCGACGTTCACAAGAACCCCGTCGCCTGCTGGCCGAGCGACGTCCACCACCGTGGGCTGACCGTTCTCGACTCGAACCGCTTTCATACCGCAACTATCGCGTGCTCTTCAGCGAACAGGAAATGACGAGCATCGACCAGCACCTCGGTCACCGCTAGGGTCGAATTTGACGACTGGGGAGTTCCGACGGTGCCCAACCGGCAATTTGTTCCTTTCGAGAGTCTCTGGGCGATGCCGATCGATGTGCCCTACTCGCTCCTAGTACGCGATGGCGACTACGCCTGGAGTTGTGGCCAACTGGCGCTCGACGCAGATTCGAAGGTGCTCGCCCCCGATGATCTGGCGGAGCAAAGTCGAATTGTCGCCGCCTACATCGCTGAGGTGCTCGATCGGGGCGATGTGAACCCAGCCAGCAGAAAGCGCCTGCTTTGTTATTACGTTCCGGCGACCGACCCACTGAACGATCTCGAGCGAGTGGCCGCTATGAAGTCGGCCTTTCACTCGGCCCTTGGTGCCGAGGTGCTGGTTGACGCCATTCCCGTACCCCACTTCTACTACGACGGCATCGTGCTCGAAGTCGACGCCTTTAGTGCGCCCCTAATCGACGATCATCTCGATTGGGTTTCGGTGGAGACCCCACTCGATGAGTTACCAAACACCTTGGACCGACTTGACGCATCCACGTTGCTGTCGGCCTCCTGGTCGGTTCCGGAAGCCCACCTCGCCGACGTTTCCCAGGAACTCAAGCGTCGAGGTCTTGCGCCCGACGGCGGTGCCGTCCTCAGCAACGGACCGAACGCAACGACGGTGAGCGGGTCACTCATCCATGTCGTCGGGGGGTCAGTTGTTGCGACTTCTTCGACAGAGAACACCGTTTTCCTCACCAGTAGCCAAAGTCGCGGCATTGGCTGCATTTCGGCCCGATGCACGGCTGGCACCCGAGGACTCGTCGAGCAGACCGAACTGATCATGGAAGCAATCGGTTCGGCACTCCTCGAGACGAACCTCGATTTCAGCGCCGTGGTCAAATCCACCACCTTGTACGTCGGCGAACCCACAGCCGTTGACCTGCACAGCAACATGGAGGTTCGCAATCGTCGCTACCAACGGCCAGGCCCAGCGTCGACCGGCCTGCCGGTTTTCGGATTCGCCGATTCAGCCAGTCGACTGACCGTGAGTGTCACCTACACCCACTCACCCCACCCGAATTAGACCAACGCCCAGACAATTTGTGACAAATGTCCGGTGAAATCCGGCTCTGGTAGTTGCCCTTCGTTTGGCAAGCTGCCTATGGTCGATGCTAATCCCGACTATTCCGATCGGAATTAGAGCATTTATGCCGTCTTCTCTTGTCCAATCACATGCAGCCGAGCAATTTTCGGCCGAGCAAACCACAACCGAACAGCCAGTGACGTTCGAGCAACCGGCGCTTCAACGAGTCAGCCGCCAGCTTGAGAAAGCACCTGCAAAGGAGATCGTCCGCTGGGCGCTCGACGCCTACGCGTCACAAATCTGCGTGGGCACATCGTTTACCGACACGGTGCTGGTACACCTCGTCACCTCGGTCGACCCCGACGTCGAGGTCCTGTTCCTAGATACCGGCTTCCACTTCTCCGAGACGCTTCAGACGATGAAGGCCGCACAAGCCCGCTACCGCCTCAACCTCAACGTCGTGCGGCCACCCTCCGACGCCCCCGACTTGTGGTCGGCCGGCAGCGAAGCCTGCTGCGCTGCCCGCAAGGTCGACGGCCTACGCCACGCCATGGCTGACAACGGCTATCAAGCCTGGTTCAGCGGATTGCGACGTGCGGACTCCGAACAACGCAGTAAGACGCCGATCGTCGGCACCGATAGCCGGGGCGTGGTCAAGGTGAACCCGTTGGCTAACTGGTCCGATCAAGACGTCGCCGATTACGTGGCGGCAAACGACCTCGTCGTGAACCCGCTCCTCGCGCAAGGCTATTCGTCAGTCGGCTGCTGGCCCTGCACCGAAGCCCACGACGACGGCGGACGTGGCGGCCGCTGGGCGGGCACGGCGAAGACCGAATGCGGGTTGCATCTTGACTGAGCAAACACCATCGACGTATCCGGTCGATCTTCTTCTCCAAGACCAACCCACGCTTGTGGTCGGCGGTGGGGAGGCTGCGCATCGAAAGGTCGGCGGCCTTCTAGAGGCCGGCGCCGCCGTCACCGTGGTCGCTCCGCTCATCACCGACGAGATCCGGGCGCTGCCGGTCCGCATCTTCGAGCGCGACTATCAACGAGGCGAGGTTGCCTCGTACCGACTGGCCTTCACCTGCACAACCGATACCGAGGTCAACGCCCAGGTACACCGCGACGCCGACGCCGCCGGAGTCTGGACAATCCAGATTTAGTCCTCGTGGAGGGCTTGGGCCATGCGCTCTAATGGATCGACGGCTGCGCCTTCGGGAACTTCGATCTCGGCGTAGTGCAGGGTGCCGGTAAAGCGAAACGGCACTTCGTATCGGTCGGTAACCGGGAAGCCACGGTCGTAGCCAAGACACAGTCCGGTTCCGCCTACCTGAAGCATCGTGAGCGGCACACCGCGTTCCAAGACTCCTGAGCCGATGACGTCGCCATCTTCGAGAAGCTCGGCGGTGAACACGCCGTCGGCATCGGGCGTCAGCCGGAAACCAAGCGCCGTGCTCGAGTCGTTCAAGACCCGGTCGGCGGTGACATGGGTAGGTTCGCCGGCGCTGTTGAACACAAATGTGAGGAGTCCCTCGTCGATGTAGAGCGCCCAGCCTTGGGTCCAGTCACCAATAGCGCAAAGAACGCCAGAACGGTCAGTCCCCGGATCGACCGTAAGAATCATCTCGCCGCCATCGACAAGGGGTGGTAACGCCTCGTCAGTAATCGGATGACCGCCAGGGCGAAAGACTCTTCGGGGATGCATCGTGATGCCCGGTTGACGTTGATGCCTGTCGTGCTCTCCCTCACGTGGGTCCCAACCGCCAAGAAGCGGAAACACGTTGTTTCGTTCTGCTTCGGCGTGCCACTCCCCTTTCAGACGATCGAGAACATCAGGGTTCTCGGCGGCGACATCGTTGGTCTCGGCAAAGTCATTGCTCAGATCGAAGAGGTGCCACTGGTCTTCGACGTAATCGCGACTTCCTTCGAGCAAGCGAGCCTCGTCGAGAAGGAGCGGCATGATGTGGTTGGTGGTTGCCTTCCACTCGCCCGAGAAGATGCCCCGTGAGCCCATCATCTCGAAATACTGCAGCGACCGAGGGTTCGGAGCCGCCGCATCGTCGAACGTCGAAGCGATCGACGAACCATCCATCGGCTGCTGGGTAACACCATCGACGGCGTTGGGCACACCCACCCCGCAGACGTCCAAGATCGTCGGCATCAGGTCGACGATGTGGCAGAACTGCGAGCGGATCTCGCCCTTCGCTGCGATCCCATCGGGCCAATGCACAACCATCGGCGTACGGGTTCCGCCCAACCAGGCGTAGCGCTTCCACAATCGAAGTGGGGTGTTCCCTGCCCACGCCCAGCCCCAGGCGTAGTGGTGGTAACCGCGGAAGCCGCCCCAATCATCGAAGCCGGCAAGGTTTGCCTCACGACTCTCGGGCAGCCGTTGGGTGAAGTGGTGTTCGTTAATCGCACCGATCTCGCCACCTTCGGCGCTGGCGCCGTTGTCGGAGGTCACGATGAACAGGGTGTTATCAAGCTCCCCCATCTCGCGAAGGAACTCGACCAGGCGCCCGACCTGCGCATCGGTGTGGGTCATGAAACCGGCGTAGACCTCGTGCATCCGGGCATAGAGCGCTCGGTCTTCATCATCGAGCGTCTCCCAGTCGGGAATCCACGATGGCCGTTCGGTGAGTGTGGTCCCCTCGGGGATCACACCAGCCTCGACCTGTTTGGCAAAGATCCTCTCGCGCATTGCCTCCCACCCATCGTCAAACTTTCCCCGGTAGGGCTCGACCCATTCGGGCGCTACGTGATGAGGCGCATGCATGGCCCCCGGCGTGAAGTACAGATAGAAGGGCTTCTCGGGAGCTACCTGCTTTTGATCGAGGAGGTACGTGATGGCTTGGTCGGCCATGTCCTCGGTGAGGTGATAACCCTCTTCGGGTGTTTTCGGCGGATCGACCGGATGATTGTCTCGGGTCAGATTTGGCGTCCACTGGTTGGCATCGGCCCGAAGGAATCCGTAGTACTGCTCGAACCCGGTACCAAGGGGCCACTGGGTAAAGGGCCCAGCATGGCTGCGTTCACCGTTTGGGGTGAGGTGCCACTTGCCAACGGCGAAGGTGTTGTACCCGCTGTCGCGAAGGAGTCGCTGCATCGTGGCAGCGGACTGCGGAAGGCGCGAGGTGTAACCGGCAGCGGTTGTGGCCCCATCGGCGACACCTCCCATACCAACGGCGTGGTGGTTGCGCCCCGTCATCAACGCCGCCCTGCTTGACGAACAGATCGACGTGACGTGGAACCGGTTGTAGCTCAGCCCATTTGCTGCCAATGCGTCGATGTGGGGCGTATTGATCTCGGAGCCGAAGGCACCAAGTTGGGCAAAGCCGACATCGTCGAGCAACACGACGACGACGTTCGGGGTCGACGACTTCGGCCGATCCGGCCCCGCAGCGTCCAGAAATGAAGCATTGGAATGTTCAGACAACGTGTCCCCCACAGAATTGAACGCGGTCACCATTTAGGCCGCCACCGTACTCAAGCAGGCCGACAAGAAGCCCGTCAATACCGCTGCTCTTGGACCGGCGACAACCTCGAGGTAAGAGCCAACACCGCCACACCAAGTATCACCAAGGCCCAGACGGGTCGACGGTTTGTAGCGACCTCACCGATCTCGCCGGTTTCGAGTAGCGCAACAACCAGCGCCGACCCTAGCGATCCCCCGACCCGATGAAAGGTCTGCAGTATGGCGGTCCCGGTTCCGATGACGGCCGGAGCGAGAGTGCTGGTGCCCACCGACGTGCCGTTCGATACGACTGTGGCCATCGCAATACCGGCGCACAGCACCGCGGGCAAGAGCAAAAGATTGTTGGCAGTGTCGCCGGCGGTGAGCGCAAACAGCGCAAAACCAACGGAAAAGATGGCAGCACCGAACATCATCACCCCGCGGTAACCGCGACGGTCGGCGGCCCGACCGGATGCTCGGGCGAAGATCATCATCGTTCCCGGCATCAGCGTGAGCATCAGGCCCGTGCGAATCAACCCCTGCTCCCACACGTCGGTTGCATAACTCAGCAGTGTGAGCCACATCCCGTAAAACATCATCGATGAGGTGAATCCGATAACCGCGCTAAGGGCAAAGTTTCGGTGGCGGAAGAGGTCGAGCGGGATGGTCGGGTCGGCCTGCGTCCGAGAGCGAACGATCACGAACGCCAGCAGCGCGAGCCCGGCCGCCAGACAGCCGATGGCCAACGGGCTCGCCCAGCCCCAATCGTTGCCTTCGAGCAAGGTAAGAACAACCAGGCTGAGTCCCACCATCGCCGAAAGCGTGCCAGCGAAGTCGATAGGTGCCCGGTCGGTTGCCACGAACTCAGCGTCCCAGCCCACCTTTCCGAGCACCGCAACACTCGCCGATGCCAGGCCTGTCGCGAGAAACATGAATCGCCACGAAGTCACCTCGACGAGACTCGATGCGAGCAGCGGTCCGATCACTCCTGAAAACGCCGTCCAAAATGCCCACGTACCGAGAACGGTCGCAAGCTGCTCGGGCTTTGTGACCCTGACGATGATGGCGATCGAGCTCACTGCAAGTCCCGAAAGAAACCCGGCGTGCAGGCCTTTGGCGATAACCAGAAGCGTGAGCGTTGGCGCGGCTGCGGCCAGCAGTGCGGCCCCGGTGGCACCTATGGCCGACACCACCAGAATCCGGTTGTGGCCGAACCGGTCGGCGAGGCGTCCGGCCTGAAGAAGAACCGCAGCGCTGACGATTCCGACGATCGTAAGAAACCATGATGCCGAGGCGGTGTCGCCATCAGCCAGCCCGGCCCGTATGGCCGGGAAGATAAAGAAGGCCGACGTGGCGTCGAGCCCACCCACGAACCCGGCCAGGAACGCAGCCTTCAACAGGCGGTCTGCAATCCCCGAGGGAGTATCAGCGTGATCTGTCACCGGTTCTTGTCTACCTCGCAACCCCGCGTAGCTCGCAAAGCATCTCGGGATCAGCCACGTTCCGCATATCAGTTCGGAGGATGTGTGGGCCGCCAGTTACTATCGCCGAATGCTCGAAAAGGAAATGTTCGCGAAGCAGCATGAGTCCGGCGGCTGGGAAGACGAGTTCGGGATGATCGGGCCGTTTCAGCAGGGCTTTGGTCCACGCACCAACCCAAAGCCCGGGCATCCAACGGGTCCCGATATTGGCCAGCGACTCCCCGACATCGTCGCTACAGCACATGATGGCGCCGTCATCGATGTACACAAGGCCCGGGCGGGCGCCGCTGCAATCGTTGTCTTCTTTCGATCGGCGGTTTGGTGACCGCCTTGTCGCACGCAGTTGGTCGAGCTGCAATCACACGCTGAAGACTTCGCCCGTGACGGCGTTGCCATGTTCGCTCTCAGCTACGACGAGCAAGATGCGCTCGCCGCGTACGCCGACGAATACGGCGTGACCTTCCCTCTCCTTTCCGATCCAAAGAGCGAGATCATCGAGAGCTTCGGGATCCTCAACACACTGATGGATGCCGATGATCACCCTTGGTATGGCATCCCGTTTCCTGGCACCTACGTCATCGATGCCGACGGCATCATCATCGCCAAGTTCTTCGAGTCGAACATGGCGATACGAGCAAACGCCGACCAACTCCGACGCGCCGCGATTGGCGAAGAGGTCACGATCGAGCCATTGAGCGAGCCGCCATCAGAGGTCACCGCAGATGTCTCCTTCGATGGCGAGTCGCTCGCCGTCGGCGTCGTTCGAGATCTACTCGTTACGTTTCGAGTCCCCGAAGGACAGCACCTCTATGGCGAGCCCGTGCCGAGCGGCATGGTTGCTACGTCCGTCGAGTTTGACGAGTCCGAGGGTCTTGTCACCTTCGACCCGCAGTTCCCGCCAACCCACAAGCACACCCTGAGCGGAACCGGCGAAGAGCTTCAGGTGTACGAGGGCGACGTCGTGGTGCGAATCCCGATCACCCACAACCAGCGCTCTATCGAGAAACTCGACGACGGTTCCCGCGTCGTCCGAGTCTCAGGCACCTTGCGGTGGCAGTCGTGCGACGACGAGGTGTGCCACCTTCCGGTCGCTCAACCCTTCGAACTCGCCTTGCCGGCTCTTCGAAGCAACACCCCGGAATTCAGGCGTAAGGAGGGCTCCACCCGCATGGATACACCCACCCACTTCGCCAAGATGACGGAGCGTCGCAAAGAACCTCAATGATTTGACGTAACGAGTTGGTTTCCGGCGGGGTCATAGCCATGTGACCGTCCTCGCAGCGCATCGTTCTCCGCTCTCCTTGCATCGCCCATGCACCCAGTAGGGGTCTGCTGGGCCGGACCAGAGCTACCGGGATTCACCTCGAACGAACTTGTCGCAGGCTGCGACCGGCTCCGGGAAACCGCCTTCGTCGTCTCCGATGGGACGACCGGAAGGCTCGGCCTGGCGTTCGACGGCGCACTCGCCTCGACCGATGCCGAAGCGTGGCCAGTAACCGCGATCATCCCGCCGATGTATCCCGAGTGGATGGGCGGACGAAGCTTCACCGAAACCCACGGGGTGAGATTCCCCTACGTTGCTGGCGCAATGGCCAATGGCATCGCCACCCCCCAGCTCGTGATCGAGATGGCGCGGGCCGGATGCCTTGGATTCTTCGGTGCTGGCGGCCTCAAGTTCGAACGAGTGCAAGGCGCCATCGACGAACTCGTCGCGACCCTCGGTTCGAACTCGTCCTGGGGCTCCAACCTGATCCACTCCCCCAACGAACCGGCGCTCGAAGCCGCCGTTGCCGACCTCTATATCGCCCGCGGGGTGCGTCGAGTTTCGGCGGCCGCCTATATGTCGCTGACGCCATCGATCGTCCGCTACGCCTACAGCGGGCTCCACCTCGACAGCACCGGTGTCGTCCAGCGGCCGAACATGGTGTTTGCCAAAGTCTCGCGACCCGAAGTAGCCCGACACTTTATGAACCCGGCTCCCGAAACGATGATCTCGGGGTTGGTTAACGCTGGCCTTCTCACTCAAGACGAAGCGCTTCTGGGCGCATCGCTGCCAGTTGCCGAAGACATCACCGTCGAGAGCGATAGCGGCGGCCACACCGATAATCGCCCGCTCGGGCC
>CALGZB010000027.1 GCA_937934655.1 uncultured Acidimicrobiales bacterium
TCGGCAGCGTCGCGCACCGAAACCCTCATGGCGCTGCATCGAGTCGCCCTCAGCCAGCAACACCATGAGGAGTTGTGGCAGCGGTTTCGTCTCGATTGGGACAGCGTCATCGAGATCCCGGTCGATGACCGATGCCTTGCCAGAGCTGCCGAAATCGGCGCGCAGTTTCGGCTCCGTTTCTCTGACGCTATTCACCTTGCCGCGGCCGACCGACTTCCCAAGCCGCTTTCGTTCCTCACTCTCGACCGGCAACAACTAGCCGCCGCCGTCGAGCTTGAGCTCGATGTGCTGACGCCACTCGCCTAGCCCCGGCTACCATCGCCCTATGGCACTCGATCTCACCCAAACTCTGCACTATTCGGCGACTGGCTTAGAGATTCACAAGCTCGTCGTTGGCCCCTACGACAACAACGTGTTCTCCGTGCGCTGCACCGAAACCGGTGAAGCAGCGCTTATCGACGCGGCCGACGAGCACGAGCAACTCCTCGAACTCGCCGAGGCAACCGGGGTCAAAACCATCCTCGAAACCCATGGCCATTTCGATCACATCCAGGCCATCCCCGCTATGCGAGACGCTGGCTACAAGGTGGGCATCACCGCTGAAGACGCCCCGATGCTTAATGAGATGTCGTATGACTATCTACTCGAACACGACACCGTCATCGAGGTCGGCAAACTCCGGCTCGAAACGATCCTCAACCCGGGCCACACGAGCGGTTCGATGAGCTTCAAGATTACCGACCACCCGGTTCTGTTCAGCGGCGACACACTCTTCCCCGGCGGCCCCGGCGCCACCACCAACGGCGGCGGCGGCGATTTCGACACCATCATCGAATCCATCGATCGTCTGATGTTCGCCAAGTTCGACGCCGACACCGTTGTGATGCCCGGTCACGGCCTCGACACCACCATTGGCAACGAACGGCCAAGCCTCGACGAGTGGATTGCGCGGGGCTGGTAACCGTGGCGCTCCCCGCCGACCAACGGCCATACGACGACACCCCAATCCACACCGCTGACCTGCCCCCTACCCCGGTTCGCGATCGCAATATCCCAGCTGAAGCTTGGGTCGAGGCTCCGCAGCCGCTACTCGAATCCGGCGACGACATCGGCAAACCCCGTATTGCGTATAAGCGACGGCTCGGACGCTGGCTCCTGTGGCGCGCCGGGCCCGCCAAAGGTGCCGATGCCCGCTACACGGCAATCGATGCCGACGACCTCACCAAGGTCCACTTCTTCAAACTGTTGGCCGATGGCACCGGGGCTGGTGAAGGACCCTCGGGCCAAACCCACGAGCGGTTCCGCAATTGGAAACAGGACCTCAACGAGTCCTAGTCGTGGCGGGTTTGGCTGCTCCGCCCAATGCGAACGCAATCACGAGCACGAGCCAATAGGTTGACGGCGCCCGCATCACAAGCACCTCGGTAAGCGTGCCAACGATGACCAGCCATACCAAGGCGTCGAGTCGTCGCTCGGACCGCTGCTTCGCAAACCAGGCGGCAAAACTTGCGAGGAGCAACACCACGCCAGTGACGCCCCCGGTTAGAAGTACCTGTAGCACGCCGTTGTGAGCGTGCAGCGCCGGCCATGTGACCCGTCCGTCACGAATCAACTCCGACAGCACCTGGGGTGACGAGCCCGCTCCGTGACCGAGTATCGGCCGCTCGGGAACAACCTCGAGAACTGCGCCCCAAACCCGAGTTCGTCCCGTAAAGGTTGCAACCTCGTTGGCGTCGCCGCTTCGGGTAAACGACTCGGTCAAAAATGCCTCAGCCCCTGGCAGCGAGAATGCGAACGCTCCGATGACGACGAGGGCCACCAGCCCAAGACCTCGGGCAAACGGCTTTCTGATGATGGCCACCACCAGAGCTACAAGGAGCGCGAGAACCGCAGTCCGCGATTGGCTTGCGGCCAGACCGACAAGACACAGCGCTCCGCACGCCGCGGCAATGCCGGCCCGTCGCACGTGGATAAGCAGTAACACCGCCGCAACCACACCAACAGCCGCAGTCTGCCCGAACATGTTCGGATCCGAGAAGACCCCGGCAACCCGGTCAACGCCAAAGAGCCCCTCGCCTCCGAGCACGTTTTCGGTCGACCGCTCTACCCATCGCTCCTCGGCAAAGCTTGCCAGGACGAGCAGCGACGACGATCCAGCCAACGCCCGCAACGAACCCACAACACCCACGTCGACCGCAAGCAACCCGGCCAGCAGCGTGGCACCGAGAAGAATCGCCGCATCAGGCACGGAAACCAATGGTGCGATAGCCCAGGGCGCCGCCACCAGCAGGACCAGAGCGAATATGACGAGAATTCGCCAAGGCAAAGAAGCCGCCCACTTACCAGCGCCGAACAATAGGGCGACGCCCAGGATCACGAGCACCGCCAAGGCCTTGCCAAACAACTCTTCGGCAGTTGGGCTTCCGATCTGCCCACGACCAAAGGCCGACCCGGCGATGGGCAAAACCATCAGGAGTACAAGGAGGGTCAGCTCAAGTAGGGCCGGGCGTCTCGATTTTCGAGTGGCCGGCATCGCAATTGCGCCTACCCCCTCGAAGCTCGAGCTTCGCTGTGAACCGAGGGCCTTGACTGGCACCTACGCCTCGGCTGCAGCAGGGTCGGTTACAAGCACCGCGTGAACGTCGACGCCTAATGCCGAGAGTTCGGCGAGGGGCCCCTCGAGGTCTTCGGGCTGCACCCTTCCGCTCCCGACCAAAAGAACTGCTCCATCAGCATGAACCGCTTCCTCGGCCACGCTGGTGCCGACCTCTCCCCCATCGATCAACGAAACGACGTCGTTGCGACGTTTCGAATCGCCTCCAGCGATTACTTCGGTGGGGGTTTCCAATGTGGTCAGCAAACCTTCGATACGGTTTGCGATAGCCGTCGTCGGCACGCCTAGGCCGGCGATGAGAACTCGTTCGCCCAAAGCCGCTTTGCGACGAAGCAGCAGCGCCACCGATCGCACCGACCCGTCGATAAGAAGCACATCATCGCCGAGGCGAAGCTCTGCCAGATCGGCCGACTCGCGAATCGGCAGCAGGTCGCGATCGCGGGCAACGACCACAAGCGCACCGAGCGCAAGACCAACGGCGCCAGCAAGAGGCCAGACCGGTCGGTCGTCGGTGACGTTGTCCAAGGTGGCTTCGCGCAGCACCTCGAAGGCGCCGTCGGGCCGACGACGGTCGAGCCCAGCAAGATCTAGTTGTGCTTCGGATCGCTGCCGAACAAGCCCCTCGATCTGAATGCGGAGCGTGTCTCGTTCATCTTGTGCGGCGACGTAACGAGCGAATGCCGCTTCATCTTCAAGGCGCAGCACAATCGTCTCGGCCTGAATCGCAGCGAGCCGGTCGCGCTCGGCTTCCAACCCAGGGAGGTTGGCATCGACCTCGGCCAGCTGAGCGTTGAGGGCATCTCGGGTTTCCTGCTCTGCCACGCCAAAGATCGAGTTCATATGCGAAGCCACAAGGACCGCCGCCTCGTTCGCTGCTGCAACGGCCTCGGCGTCGGTGCTGGCCCCGCTGGCCTCAAGGTCGAGGAACGCCAGAATTCCGTTTGGAGGCTTAGCCTCGACAGTAATGTCGTCGGAACCAAGGGCGGAGCGAAACTCATCGCTCTCCACGTACGCCGTGATTCGGTCGATGTTCGGGAGGATGTCGAAATACTCCGGGTCCGGACCAAAACCGACCCGGCTTGTGGCTTCGCCGTCGTCGGCGGCAACCGTCTCCGACCACAGGTAGCCGAGGCCAGCCGCGAGCAAGCCGCAACCCAACACAAACCACCACCGGCGCAGCAAAAGCGCCAGTCCGTCGCCGAACCGCCCAACGAGTTCAGACATCAATGCTCTTTCGTTTCGCCACGACGTCGATGGTAGACCTCAACAGCCTCATCAGGCACTTTGGCCACTGGCCAACTGAGTCGGCGAAACCCAACAATATTCGGTTCGGCTGCTGCCGAGAAGGTGCCGTCCGACCACCCCAGCATCGCCCCGCTGCCAATAGAATACGGTCATGAGCGCAGCGCTGTTTGAGATCAACGACCTCCACGCCAACGCTGCCGGCACCGACCTCGCCAACATCCTCAACGGCATTAGCCTCACCGTAAACGCTGGCGAAGTCCATGCACTGATGGGCTCAACAGGCTCTGGCAAGTCAACCCTCGCCGCGACGCTTCTCGGAAGCCCCGAGTTCGATGTGACTGGCGGCGTCATTCGCCTCAAGGGCGACGACATCACCGCTTGGGGTCCCGATGTTCGGGGCAAGGCCGGGATGTTCCTGGCATTCCAGGATGCCCTCGAAATCCCTGGCGTGTCGGTACTTAGCTTTCTTCGTCAGGCCCATTCCTCACGCAAAGGCACCGACCTTTCGATCTCCGAGTTCCGGGAG
>CALGZB010000028.1 GCA_937934655.1 uncultured Acidimicrobiales bacterium
TTGTCCAAGGTGGCTCGGGCCCAAAGCGTGTCGCCCTGGCCGGGGCGGAGATAGCGGATCGAAAGCTCCGACGTCATCGCCATTGGTTCGATGCGGTCAAGGGCCCCGAACACCAGATACCAAAGCGCAGCGTCGGCGATGCCGAACTGCACCGGTCCGGGAACGAAGCCGCCGGGTCGGGTCGAGATCTCGCGCAGGTCGGAGCGAACGAGAGCTTCGGTGGCCGAAAGTTCAGCACACCGTTGGCTTTTGTTGCCCGGCCATAGTTCGTCCAAGGCCGTGTTTACATCATCTGGGGTCAACGCCATGGGCCGATCATGGCATGTGCTCAGCGAGGCGCAACTTTTGGCCGCTACTGGTCGAGCGAGGTGATGAGATCGCTCACGGTGTGTTGGTCTTCGAGCGGGTGGCGGAGCAGCTGGTCACCCATGACTTTGTAACGATTTCGGCGTCCGACCTTTGTCGCTTCGAGATACCCGGCCTCTTCGAGGTCGTGGATGATCCGCTGTACCGCGCCAACGGTGATGCCGACAGCAAAGGCAACATCTCGCTGACGGAGCTCTGGGTCGCGACTGATCGCGATGAGAACGTGCGCGTGATTCGTGAGAAACGTCCACGAGGGAATGCCTGGATCAGGGACCGAGAGCGACGACATTCTGGAATTATACGTATTTGGATGGGTCTTTTCTGGAATTGGTATCACCTGCCGGCCGAGCGTTTTCTTCATAGAGTCTCCATAATAGGCTCTTTTCAATATAGGTATTAAATTGCAGCTTATTTGAAACCGGTGTACTGTGTTGCCTATGTTGTGGACTCTTCTGGCGATGCATGTCGTCGCCGTCGTTGCGATCGCTGGCTCTGGCCGGTGGCTGAAGATCCGCGTCCTACTTGCCTGCGCTGCGGTCGCGCCGGCTGCCACCGCCATCTGGGCATCCGTCCAACTACTCCAGGGTTCAGGTCCCACGATCGCCGAGCTCACCTGGGTCGAAGGCCTCGACCTGGGACTCCGGTTCTCCACCGATGCTCTGGCGCTCATGATGACGCTCCTGGTTTCTGGCATCGGCGCTCTCGTCTTCGTCTACGCAACCGGCTACTTCTCGGCGGACGCCCCAAGCGGCGCTCGATTCTCCGCGTCGCTGCTTGGTTTTTCGGCCTCGATGCTGGGGCTCGTGTGGGCGGACTCGGTGTGGACCCTCTTCATCTTTTGGGAGCTGACTTCGGTCACCTCGTTTCTCCTTGTTGGTCACAAGAACACCGACGAAAAGGTGCAGCAGGCTGCCCGCCGTGCCTTGATGATTACCGGAGCGGGAGGCCTCGTGCTTCTCGCTGGCCTGCTTGTTCTTGCGTCCGAGGCCGGCACCACGATCATCACCGACATCGGTCAGATTGGCGGCAGCGCTGGCACCGTGGCCGCACTACTTGTGCTCGTTGGAGCCGCCACCAAATCGGCGCAAGTGCCGTTTCACGTTTGGCTCCCTGGCGCGATGGCTGCGCCCACCCCGGTCAGCGCCTATCTCCACTCGGCGACCATGGTGAAAGCAGGCGTGCTCCTGTTGGCCGTTACCGGTGGGGCGTTCGTCGATGTGCAGGCATTTCAAACGGTGGGCATGGCTTTTGGCGTTACCTCGGTACTTTGGGGAGCGATCGGAGCGCTGCGTCATCGCGATGCCAAACTCATCCTCGCCTGGGGAACCGTTTCGCAGCTCGGGCTTTTGGTTACCTTGCTTTCTATTGGCACCGGAAAAGCAGTCTTCGCCGCTGTTTCGGTCCTCTTTGCCCATGCCCTCTTCAAGGCGGCGTTGTTTCTTGTCGTTGGTGAGATCGACATTCGCACCGGCACGCGGGACATCGATGAGCTGGGTGGCCTCGCTCGGAAGATGCCGATTGCCTTTGCCGTTGCCTTGGCCGCTGGTCTTTCAATGGCCGGCGCTCCTCCGCTCCTCGGGTTCGCCGCAAAGGAAGCGGCCATCGAGGCTGTCGTAAAGCTCAGCGGGTTCGAGATGATCGCCGCAGGCATCGGCATCATTGGCGGCTCGGTCCTTACCGTTGCCTATACCGTCCGGTTCCTCGTCACCGTCTTTGGCCCCGGACCCGATACGCCGGTTGGGCCTCGGCGCCTGGCGATGACGCTTCCAGCGGTTCTCCTTGGAGCCGCCGGTCTTGTCGGTTTCGCAGCCCTCGGCGTGGTGAACGAGATCGTTCTCCCGGCCGCAGTTGAGCTCAACGCCGACGCCGCCAAGTACTCACTGCTTCGCTGGCCCGGTTTCACGACTGCCTTCGGGATCTCGGCCGCCGTGCTCATCGCTGGCGCCGCCCTCGGGGGCGCTTTGTCCCGTCACGCTGCGCATGCTCCTGAACCTCTGGGTGCCGACTCGGCTGACCGGCTCATCGACGGCACCATGAGCGTCGCCCGGCAAGTTACGGCTCGGGTGCAACACGGTTCGTTGCCGGTGTACGTGACCGTCATGGCCAGCACGGCGTCTCTTGCCGCGCTTCCATTCTTTGCCGATCTGGATACAAGCCACCTGGTCTGGGCCGACCAACCAATGCAGGCCGTCCTTGCTGTTGCCATCGTCGGTTCGGCGATCGCTGGTGCGTTCGTGGGGTCACGGCTCGGTGCCGCCCTAACCCTAGGAGCTGTGGGTACCGGCATGTCCGGGCTGTTTATCCTGCATGGAGCCCCCGACCTGGCGCTGACTCAGCTCCTCGTCGAGACCATCGTTGTTGTCGGATTCGTGGTGGGACTCGGTCACCTTGCCCGACAGTTCCCACCGGTCACCGGTGGATGGCGGACCGTGCGACTGACGATGTCGATTCTCGGTGGCGTCGCAGTTGCAGGTGCGCTTGCTGCAGCGTCGGCCAATCCATCTGGACGTACGCCGGTCGAGCAGCTCGCCACCGAGTCGGTTGAGGAAGGTGGGGGTAACAACATCGTCAACGTGATCCTGACCGACATGCGAGCGCTCGACACGCTCGGTGAAGTAGTGGTTCTGGCTACGGTCGCTGTGGGGATCCTTGCCCTTGCGAACCTCCGAGATCCTGAGGCAAGCGCATGATCGCCGCTCACTCGCCCATCGTGCGACTCGGCATTCGTGCCGCCAGTCCGCTTGCGATCCTCGTTGGTGTCTATCTTCTCTTCGCTGGTCACAATCAACCAGGCGGTGGCTTCGCTGCAGGTCTGGTGTTTGGTGCGGTCGCAGCGTTGCGGACAGTTGCGGGTCTCCAACGACCCATCAACACCGGCGCACTGGTTGCCGCGGGCACGGCGCTTGTGGCGGTCGTTGCCGTGGCGCCTCTTCTTTGGGGCGACCCGATGCTCGATCAGCAGATCGTCTCCGCCGAGATCCCGCTTCTCGGCAAGGTGAAAACCGGTTCGGCGCTTCCCTTCGACATTGGGGTCACGGCCATCGTGGTCGGGTTGGTCCTTGCGGTGCTCGACGGCTTGGGTGCACGCGAACTCGCCGAGACCTCTGTGCCGAAACCCGGAGGTGCCAAGTGAGCATCGCGCTTCTTTTCACCATCGGCGGCCTTACAACCGTTGGGCTCTACCTCATCACTGCCCGGTCCATGAGCAGAATCTTGCTTGGCTTTGCGCTGCTGGGCCACGCGGCCGTGCTGGCGTTACTGGCGTCGGGTGGGCCGCCCGGTGCTGCGCCCATCACCAACCAATCAACGCCGGCCGAGATAGCGAACCCAGTGCCTCAGGCGCTTGCCCTCACCGCCATCGTTATTTCCTTCGGGCTCACGCTCTTTCTTCTAGCGTTGGCCCGACGGCAACAGGTGCTGTCCGGCGACGACCTGGTTGAAGATGACCTTGAGGACCACCGCATCGCCGAGGGCACGACATGAACCTGCTCGTCACCACCACGGTCATCGCTCCTATTCTTGCGGCCGCTGCGGCGCTGCTTCTTCGAGCCCACCCGAAGTCGCGCGACGTTGTCACCATCGTCGGTATTGGTCTGGCCACGCTTGCCTCCTACGCCATGCTCATCGACGTCAACGCCAACGGCTCCCAAACCGTTCGGGTTGGCGGATGGGCGCCCGAGCTCGGGATTGTCCTGGTTGCCGACCTCTTTGCGGTGCTCGTGCTTCCAATCGCACTGTCAATCATCTTGGTGGTCGAGATCTTCGCTATCGGTCAGCGGCGCACAGCGTGGGGGGCAAACCCAGAACTCGCAGGACCACTCCTTGGGGTTCTCACCGGAGGTGTTTCGCTCGCAATCCTTACCGGCGACCTCTTCACCCTGTTTGTCGCCTTCGAGCTGATTCTTGTTTCGAGCTACGTGCTCCTTACCCATCAGGGGCAACGCGATCAGATCCGCTCGGGCATGACGTATGTGGTGATGAACCTCCTGGCCTCGACGCTGTTTCTTTTTGGCGTCGCGTTCGTCTACGCGGCAACGGGCACTATCAACCTGGCGCTGCTTGCCGAACGGATCCCGGAGCTCGACAGTGGCGTGCGGCTGGGCATCGGTGCTTGGTTCTTTGTGGTCTTCGGCACCAAGGCGGCCGTGTTCCCGCTGTTCTCGTGGCTGCCCGACTCCTATCCCACGGCTCCGACCACGATCACCGCGGTATTTGCCGGTCTGCTCACCAAGATCGGCATCTATTCGATGATCCGGTTCCACACCCTCACGGGAATGGATGAGCTTGGTCCGATCATGTTGGTCATCGCCGGTATCACGATGGTGGTGGGAGCACTTGGGGCCTTAGCGCAAAGCGACATCAAGCGAATTCTCTCGTTCCACGTCATTAGCCAGATCGGCTACATGTTGATGGGGCTCGGCTTGTTCTCGGCCGCTGGCACGACCGGTGCGATTCTGTTTCTTTTGCACCACATGCCGGTAAAAACCGTGCTCTTCCTCGTGGGTGGGCTCATCGAGAACCACGAGGGCACCAGCTCACTTTCTCGGTCGGGAGGGCTTGCCGCCCGGAAGCCGGTCATCGCGGTCTTGTTTGCTATCCCAGCACTTAGCCTCGCTGGTCTTCCGCCGTTCTCCGGGTTCGTTGCGAAGTTTGCGGTCATCTCGGCCGGCATCGATGAGTCTGCGGTGGCGATCGTGGTGGTCGCCCTTTTTGCCGGGATTCTCACACTCCTCTCGATGACCAAGATCTGGCTTGGTGTGTTCTGGGGAACCGATGCCGACGGACTCGAGGCGGTTCCCACCGCAGCGAATAACCGCAGGCTCATGTTCGCCGCTACCGGTCTTGCTGTCGCCGGCACGCTCACCATTTCGTTCTTCGCCGGTTCGGTATTCGATCTCAGTCAACGGGCCGCTGAAGAGCTGCGTTCTTCCGATGCCTACATCACCACGGTCACCGAAGGAGCCCAAGAATGACGCTACGTCGCTTCCTCACGATCATCGCTCTTGCTCTGGCGTGGTGCGGCCTCTGGCAGAGCATCTCCTTTGCCAACGTGGTGGGTGGGATTGCTCTGGGAGGTGCTGTTACCTATTCGGGCCTCGGGACCTCCGGGCGCGGCGGCATCCGCCTTCTTCCCCTTGCCCGACTTTTTGTTCTGGTTACTGCTGATCTCGTCGCCTCGACGGTGAATGTCGCGGTTGAGATCGTGACGCCGCAGGACCGAACCGAGGAGGGGATCATCGCCGTTCCGGTTCCGGGTGAGAGCCGGCAACATCTGCTGTTGTTGATTGTTGCGATAACGCTTACGCCAGGTACTGCGGTGGTTGACGCCGATCCCGACACGGGCACGCTCTACCTACACCTTCTTCATATCGATCGCAGCGAAGCAACGGTGGAACACGTGAATCGCCTCGCTGCCCTTGCCTGCGAGGCATTGCCCTTGCCGACGAATGGACTTGCATCATGACGGCGGTTGCACTGGCTTGTTTCACGATTGCCGGACTCTGCGGAACGTACCGACTGCTAGCTGGTCCGAGTCTGGCTGACCGAGTAGTCGCTCTCGACGTTGTACTCATCAGCCTGATGGGTGCGGTGACGGTCGATGCTGCTCGACGCGATGATGCGACGTATCTCGTGGCGCTTGTGGTGTTGGCCATCGTAGGTTTCACCGCGACGGTGGCTGCGAGTCGGTTTATCGAACACGAGAACCCACTTGAGGGGGCGAAGTCGTGACCATCGTTGCCGAAATTCTGATGGTGGTGGGTGGGTTGATTGCCGTGCTTGCTGGCGTCGGTCTGCTCCGGTTTGAGACCAACTACGCCCGCTTTCATGCGGCGGGGAAGGCGAGTCCGGTGGCTTTTCTTGTGGCTGCAATCGGAGCATCGCTAGCGCTCGGGTGGGCTGGCGCCGCCTACTTGGCCATCGCAGCGGCAGCCATGATTCTGACGTTGCCGGTTGGTGTTCATCTTCTCTTTCGTGCGGTGCATCGCACCACTCCTGGAGACCATCTCGCCATCGACGACCTTGCGCCGGCTGAGGTTGCAGCGGCGAAGAAGTCCGCTCGTTCGGATGCTCCTAAGAAGTAAAAGATGTTTGCGGGGACTGCTATTCGAGTATCTCGAGGCGGCCGTTGTCGGCGGTTAGGCGAACCTTGTCGCCAGTGCCGATGGCCATGCCAAGATCGCCCAGGTTGGTCACTGCAGGCAGTCCAAGTTCTCGCAAGATGATGGAACCATGCGAGAGATCTCCGCCGATCTCGACGGCAACCCCTGCAACCTTGCCGAACAGGGGAACCCAGCCCGCGTCGACGCTGCGGGCAACGACGATAGTGCTTTCGGGTTTGAAGCCATCGGGTAGAGATGCGGGCGGCTCGCTGCACCGAAGTGCCCAACCGGTCACCGTGCCTCGGGTCAAGGGTATCCCGGTGAACGATCGGCGATCCTCAGCATCGCTGTGCTCCACGTGATCAAGATCATCGAAACGGTGCAGTAAGTCGGGGAGCCGTCGCTCGCGTAACTCGTCGATCGATGCTCTTCGTTGTTCGAGGGCCTCGACGGTAAAGGCGATGCCCATATCGATTGCCTCGAGTTCGCTGATGTGGAGCTCGAAAACCGCCTGTACGTCTGGGAGGAGTCCGGCCGAAACCGCCTGTTCGGCCGTTTGGATCAGCTGTTGGCGAAGGCGCGAGAAGGCCAGCATGGCGCTCCAGCGTAATTGTTCGCGGGCGGCCATTGGTCTGCGCGCTGCGAACCAGAGCGGTTGGGTAATCGTGGTCCGAAGCGTCGGCTTCGGCGCAGCCGCCCGCCTTTGTGCCGCGGCGATGGTCGACAAAATGGGCGCCGGGTTGTCGGCGAACCGAGGTCGAGCGATGTCACTTTCGAAGACGCCGCGATGCCCGTGCTGGTCTAGCCAATCCGACCAGTGTTTCTGAAACTTTGGGTCTTCTGGAACCGTTCCGGACTCGACAGCGGACTTGATGGCGGGGTCTTTTGCGGCCAACTCGATCAGCGGAGCGAGGTCATCGAGCATGCCTGTTGCCGCAGTTCGGTGCTGCGCGACGTGGCGATCCAAGACATCGAGCTTTCGAAGCAGTGCCACCGGTGCAGCCATGGCAGTAGCCAGGGACGACATCTCCGTGACGAGCTCAACATAACAGCGACGAAGAGCCTCGATAGTGGACGCAAATGTCGGGGTAGCGGCCGGCGTGGGGGCGGTGCTGAGCTGCGCGATTCGCACCTCGGCCCGTTTCGCGCTGCCGACCGCACCGAGTTGAGCTAGTCCGAGTTTGATGAGGGTGGGCAGCTGGCGCACGAGCCGTTTCGGGCGAAGTCCGACAACAACATCGGGCTGGCCGCCGAGAGAATCGGCAAGAAGTTGGGTGGGAAGACCAAGCATGCGCAGGAGGTCGGTGAGCTGCGACATGTTGATGTAGGGCCGGCCGTAGAAGCTCTCGATGAATGGACGGTCGACGGGAAGTGCCGGGTTGATGTCGCGGTAGAAGCCCATCAGGTCATGGGAGGCCGACTCGATCACCGAGGCCATCAGTACCGACGGAAGCTCGGGAAGGATCTCTTTATGGTTGGCGATGGTAAACGCCTCATTGCGTCGCGGGGCGGCGGTAATCGGGCGTAGCTGAACGAGCCAGCAGGTGTTGCCATCGTCGGCCCACTCGAGATCCCAGTCGGACTCGCCAAAAACGCCGCGGATCTCCTGAAGCAGACGAGACAGTCGCTGCTGCCACGGGTCGAGGTCGCCAGCCGGCTTCTCCCATTGGCGGACCTTCGGAAGCACGACGCGTGTGCCGGCAACCTGACCCGAAACGAGCTTGTCGGCGAGGCCGTCGGTGACATCGACGAGATCGTCTTCGAATTGCGCCTCGGTAAACGCCACACCCGAGACGGTTGCCTTCACCATCTTCATGACGAGAACGTCGAGTCGGATGTCAGTAAAGTCGTCGCCCGAATCGCGCACCCGTTGGGCGGACGTAGCGATGTCCTCGGATGCAACGTTCAGTTCGGAGTGAAACCGCCCGGCCATTGCCGACTCGTTTCCGTCCTCTACCGAGAACGCCGACCGCACCGCCCACCTGGTACCCGCATCTTGGGCCAACAACGGGTTGCTCGGAATGGTTGCTTCGTGCGGAATAACGAAGCCGCTTGGTACGTCTATTCCCTGCTGAATGGCGCGGTCGAGGTTCGCTGCCTTGGCACCGGCGCCGATGCGGATGATCCTTCCGCTGCCGATTCGATGAGTGGTTTCGCTCATGGCCGAACCAAAACCCGGCTCGTTTCGGCAATCGTGGCGGCGTAGCTATCGGGCTGTTCGATCATCGGGTAGTGGCCCCAGCCTTCGACGATTGTGCTCGTTGATGACTGCAGCCGTGCCTTGAGATCGGCGGCTTGGCTGACGTCGAGCACTCGGTCGTTCTGACCCCAGAGAATTGCGGTCGGAACGTGGACCTCGGGGAGAGCGTCGAACCACTCGGCGGTCAGCAGGTCGAACATGACCGAGAAGGCGTCTGCCCGTCGATACTCGGCAAGGAACTTCCGGGCGTAGGAACGTGGTGCTCCCTTAAAGAGGAACTGGCCGGCAATCCGCTGCATCGGCTTTGAGCTGATGATGGTTTTGGCAGCGACACGAATTGGCGGAGCGGTCATCAGTCGCGGGAAGAGTCGCTGGTCGAGATTTACCGCAACCGGGGCGTGCAGAATGAGGCCGTCGACCAGTTCTGGTCGGTGGGCGGCGACGTCGAGTCCGATGGCACCGCCGATTCCATGGCCGAGAACGACTCGGGGGCCTTCGATAGCTTCGAGGGTGTCCGCAAGAGAGCTGGTAAACGTTTTGATGTCGGTCGGGCCGTCAGGCAGGGGTCGGCCTTCGAAACCGGGCAATTCGGCTGCATGCAGGATGACGTCGTCGGCCATGGGTGCGGGCATGAGGTCCCAACGGAATGATCCGCCGCCGTTGCCGTGCACGGCGATGACTGAAATCGTGCTCATCGGGCCGCCAGGTCGAAGTCGGGGTGATCTCCGGCATGTTGGCCGTGATGCTCTCGAACCACAGTGCCGTTCTCGAACCAGATGACGGTGGGCAGGGTCCAGCCGTCGGCGTTGCCCTTCGACCCGATTCGATGACCTCGAAGGAATGCCTTGATTCCGGCGAGCCATGACCGCAAGCCAAACATCTCATTCATACCGCCGCGTTGTACGGCGAACCGTTGGTAGAGCTCGGCCTGGGGGTCGGCAACGTGGTCAGCGTTTGGCCAAAGAGGCTCGAGTGTCGTGTCGTATTCTTCGGCCGGGTTTTGGTGGACGAGAATCACTCGACCATGCCATTGCTCTGCGGCAGTTTGCGTTGACTCAATGAGCTGCCGGGTAAACAGGCAACCCCGGTGTCGGAGGAAGACCAGCATGAGGGCTGGTTCTTCGGCGATTGCAGCGTCGAGCTGCTCCTTAGTCAGGGTCGTCACGGCGTGGTCCTTTTGCTGGCTTGAGGCGGAAGTGGCTGTCGGAACAAGCCGGACGGTACGGCGGCGTCACATCGCACCAACGCGAGGTGCCATGAGGGTGAGGCACCGAGCGCCCATCGGAGTGCGTTGATCGTGGTCGCTCCCAGTTGCTCGGAGCGTCGCGGCGGGACGAGATCGAGTTGTGTGCGAAGTGGGTTTGGGATCGTAGTGAGGGCGGCATTGAACAAGATGCGGTAGCCAACTCGAATTGGTGGGTTGAGGGGTGGGTTGCGGAGAAAGCTGATGGCGCTTTCTTGTCCGTTGGTGTTTTGCCTGTCGGGGTGTTCGACAATCCACTCCGTGAGGGATTGGGCGGTGCGTGGCAGCGGGTCGGCGCCGAGAAGCTCGCCGATGATCGTCTGTTCCGCCACAAACTGGTCGGCGTCGTTCTCGCTCATTTCCTCAGGTCCAAACGCCCGATACGCGGTCAGGAACGAGTCGGTGAGCACGTTGTGAACCCAGGCGGCCATCTCTGGCCGGCTAGCGCTGTACGGGAGTCCGCGCTCTGAGGTGCCGGTCACAGGCCGATGGGCAGTGCGGACAACATCGACCGCGGCGCTGACCTCGGGAAGTGCTCCATATGTGGTTTCGGTGACATAGACCGAGGTGCGGGACAATCTTCCGAGCGGGTCGGATCGGTAGGTGGAGTGGTTTTCGACTCCGGCGACGACCTCTGGGTGAGCGCTTTGGACGACGAGGGCTCTGATGCCTCCGAGGAAGACCGATGCGTCGCCAAGTACTCGCCATGACACCGATTCTGGTCCGAGGAGGCCCGGGTCGCCGGGGTAGTCCAGCGTGTTCTCGAGGGGTGTTGGCCCGTGGGAGAACAAGCCAGTGAGAGCTGCAACGACCGAATCTTGGACGTGGCTACTCAGGTCACGAAGCGAGGTCATGGACTCAGAGTAGGGGCGCTGCTCGTGGAAACGGTCGGTGAATGGCGGTCGGTTTCAACGCAATGGCCGCAACCTTTCACCGCATTTCGAAGGTGGAAACCGCCATGGGTCGTGCCGGAAAAACCCTGCAGAGTGCGCTGGCGGAAGAGCAGAATCCGACTGTGCGGGTTCCGTCGTTTGCAAAGCACCGCTGAGCCAACCGCATAACGCCGAAAAAGCGGTAAGTTTCAGGAGTAACTAACGGCGATTGCCTGCCGATAGAAACGATGACTCTATAGTCTCGAAAGACCCCAAAAAAGGACACGGAATGAAAGTTTGGATCGACCAAGATCTCTGCACTGGCGACGGACTCTGCGAAGAAATCGCGCCCGAGGTCTTCTTCGCTCGCGATGACGGACTTTTCTACGTGAAGGAATCGGCCGGAAACTTCGGAGCCGAGAAGCTCTTCGACGGAATCGCGAACCCGGCCGGTGCCGAAGGTATGGCCCGGATTCCCGACAATGGCATCGAATC
The DNA here is from genome assembly GCA_937934655.1 of uncultured Acidimicrobiales bacterium. Classification (GTDB taxonomy): domain Bacteria; phylum Actinomycetota; class Acidimicrobiia; order Acidimicrobiales; family SHLQ01; genus CALLQB01. The sequence goes on from CALGZB010000028.1 coordinate 11,278, forward strand.
GGTCATTGAATCTGCCGAGGAATGCCCCGGCGAGTGCATCTTTATCGAGGTCGAATAAGACCTAGTGACTGACTCCGTGGCCTAGGTGGCGTGAGTCGACCGCTCGTAGTGGCGAGAAGCCTTGGCCCGGTTCCCGCACTGGTCCATCGAACACCACCGTCGTCGACCAGCTTTGGAGACGTCGAGGAACCAAAGGGTGCAGCTCTCGTGAGCGCACCCACGGATTCGTTTTGGTGCGTCGCCCTTAATCTCAACGGCATTGACCAGGGCTTGGACGGCTAGTCCGAGTCCTGGGTCAACGTTTGAGATGCTGATCCTCGGCGCGTCGCCTTCGACCGTAAGGCGCACCACCGCTTGCTGAAGGACTGCGTTGACTTCGGCCACCGTGTTGGTGTCGATTTCGGAGCTGGCGGCCGATTCGAAGAGCCGCTGAATAAGACCGCGCACGTGTACGAGTGATTCACGAGCGGCCGGTAGTTGTGTCGATGGAAGAGCGAACCCATGGTTTGTAGCGAAGAACCGGACGGCATCGTGGTCGTCGAACCAGTCAGCGGAACCGTCGGGTCCCCAGCTGGTATTGAGTAGGTCGATGGAGAGCGGGCCGCCGGGAAGCGGTCGGGTGTCTGTGAAGTCCATGACTACGTCCGGTCTGGGTTCGAGAAGACCCGTCCAAGATCGAACGCCTCGATGTCGTTCCAGGTGCCGATGTTTGTGTGGCTGCTCCGAACTTCGTCGATCTTGACAACCAACGCCCGCTGGATCTGGTTACTGCCAGAGTCGGTCCGGATCTCTCCGCGACCGGTTAGTTGCAGCACTCGGCCTGTCTGAAAGTCGATGCTGGTGAAACCAATGCGGTTGTCGAGAAGAAGATTTCCGAGCGTCTGGAACATGCCGTTTCCGGGGAAATCGGGCATGGCCACTGTCGAGTCGTCGATGACCGTAACGAAGCCCGGTGGCCCGCCGCGGTGTGTTGGATCGGCGCCGAACCGTTCGCTGTGACTTGCAAGGAACGTTGTGTCAGCCAGTTCGAGTTGGGCGCGGTCGTCGGCAGACAAGTGGTTCGCGACCGACCCAGGTGAGAGTTGCTGCTCGATCCCTGATCCGTCGGATGCTTCTTGGTCGGGGGTGTGTTCGCGTTTGAAAATGTACTTGGTGCAAATTCCGAACATGCGATGCATGCGGTAGGTGATCGTTCCATCGGGCTCCACAGTTCCGGTGCCGAGAGATTTGGCTCGTCGTCGCACCGACGGATCGAAGTACAAGATGCCCATCGCCCCCGTGGAGCGGACATTGTCGAAAAGTGGATCGCCGTCGATGACTTGCGGAGCGACGAGCACGGTCGTCTCGTCGGCGACGGTGAACAGTTCGCCGGGTTGGCCGAGGAGGGCCGATGCCCACGGCCTTCCGGCATCGTCGACCGATGCGGCCATAGAGAAGGTTCGTGCTCCCACAAAGCGCACTTCACTGGGGTTTAACTCGGGGCGGAACGCCTGATCCACTGCTTTGTCGTACGCCTCGGGGTCGACGTTGGATTCTCGTTGAAGCTGTGCTTCACCCTCGTGGAAGTTGCGAAGACGGGTTTCGGACATTGTGTCGGCCGCTCTGTAGTTGGTTGTCGTCTTTACAACCCTTTGAGTGCTAACTGGTATTCCCCTTTTCAGGGGTTAGGTCCAGGGGGAGTCATGAAACACGCCAATCGACCGTTGGTGGTGGCTTATTGTGTCGCCCAAGCCCCGTACCCGCCCAGGATGTCGGAGACATCCTGAAAGCCGGCTTGGCGGAGCACGCTGGCTCCTACCGATGAGCGATAGCCGCCAGCGCAAAAGACGATTGTCGGGGCGGTCGGGTCGAGCTCGCCGACGCGGGCCGGAAGTTGGCCGACCGGGATGAGCGTTGCGCCTTCGATCGTGCCAAGGGCAAACTCGCCGGGGTTGCGGATGTCGACAAGTTGGACCCGATCATCTTCGAGCCACTGATTCGTAAACTCGGTCGCCGTCATGCGCGACGCTCGCTGCACCCATTGAGCACTAGCTTCCATCGCCTCCAGTGGGCGCTCGAGGAAGCCGACCACCCGATCAAAGCCGATGCGAGCAAGTCGATTCTTGGCTTCGCGTTCAAACCCGTCATCGACAACAAGCACGATGTCGACATCGGTTGGAATCACCGAGCCAGCGAATTCGGCGTAGCGCCCGTTGAGGCCGACGTTGATCGAACCTTGCATATGCCCCTGCCCGAACGCTTCTGGCGTGCGGCCATCGAGAATCATTGCCCCACCGGCGACCAACCGGTCAAAGGTTGTGAGATCGAGGGCTTCTGGGGAGACCTTCTCGTCGAGAAGGTCTCGGTCTTGACGGTTCAGCACCGCGTCGTAGGCGAAGTAGCCCGGAGCGGGCGGCTGCCCCTCGGTGACGAGGTCGATGAACGTCTGCTTATCAGGAGCGAGAAGTGCATAGTTGGTTCGTCGCTGCTCACCCATGGTCGAGACGGTGTCGGTGGACAGGTTCTTCCCGCACGATGATCCAGCCCCGTGTGCCGGGTACACCTTGGTCTCGTCGGGTAGTGGAAGAAGTTTGGTGTGCAAGCTCTCGTAGAGCTGAACGGCCAACTCGTCTCGAGTGAACCCGATGGAGGCTAGGAGATCGGGGCGCCCGACATCGCCGATGAACAAGGTGTCGCCGGTGAGAACCCCGAACGGGACCTCATCGTTGGCATCTTCGCGAACCACAATGCTGATCGACTCGGGAGTGTGTCCTGGCGTGTGCAAGATTTCGAGGTCGACACTGCCGAGCGAAATTCGCTCACCATCAGCGAGCTTGCGTGAGGCGAACTCCGTCTCTGCAACCGAGGAGTACGCGATCTCCGCGCCGGTTGCGTGGGCGAGTTCGAGGTGTCCTGACAAGAAGTCGGCATGGAAGTGTGTTTCGATGACCATTTCGATTTTGAGGCCAGCGGCTTCGGCGTCGTTGACGTATTCGTCGATGTCGCGTCGGGGGTCAACCACCACGGCGCGGCCAGTTGTTTCGTCGCCGATGAGGTAGGAGGCCTGCGAGAGGCAGTCGAGGTCGTACTGCGTGAACTTCATTGTCACTGTGCCTTCTGGTTGAGGGTGAGGTCGGGGTTGGGGGCGAGCCTGAGGTCGATGAGAACTTGCTCGATATCGCAGTCATCGGTGCGGTTGTAGGGGAGCTTTGAGAGTACGGCGGCCATTGCGCACGTGTTCGAGACTGCTGAGTAGGTAAGACCGGCTGCGACTCCGCCGGCGATCCACTTGGCTCCGGGGACGACGGTGCTAGCCGTGACGCCAGCGAGTGCGAGTGATCCGGCTACTAGGCGGACCTGCCGGTCCATGGCCCAGCGTTCCTTCTTGCCCACAACACTCTCGCCGCTCACGACATCGCCATCGGTTGCTTGCCAGTCGACGATGCCACCTTCGAGTACGTGGATGGCGTCTTTGCCGGCTGCGGCGAGACGTTGATGAGCTTGCGTTGCGCGTTGTCCGGACTGACAAACAAGAACAACTGGGCAGTCGACGTTGGCGAACTCACCGACGTGTTTGCTGAGCATGTCGAGCGGAACGTTGTATGACCCGGCGATGTGCGAGCGTTGAAACTCGCCACCTGTACGAACGTCGACGATGCGAAGTTCTGGGTCTTGTTGTTGAAGAATGCGTAACTGGCCGGCATCGATTCGATCGGCATTGGTGTGAGTCGTTGTCATGGGGTCTCCATAGGGCTTTGGGATTGCATGGGGGTTTCGATAGGGACGAGTTGTTCGACAGGTGGCTCAAGCATCGGCGGACGCTCCAAGGAGTGCGGCGGGAACAGGCTCATGGGCGCACTCGTCGATGCCGTGCAGGCGTTGGTCGGCCGGTGCGGGGAGTTCGTTGCGGATCGCGGTCACTGCGTCATTGGTCGAGGTATGGATTCGGTCGCTGAGCTCGTTCCAGATGCCGGCACGTCGGAGCACGTCTCGAACGGGCCCCTTGACGTCTGAGACATGGAATGCGACGCCTCGATCCTTTACCTCGGTGAGGACCTCGCCGAGCATTTCGGCGCCGGTGGCGTCGAGGTCATTGATGCCTGAACCGTCGAGGACAAGCGCCCGCGGCTGTTCGGTGATTTCGTCAGCGTGGGTCAGGAGGAGTTTTTTGACATTGGCGGCGTTCACGAACGACAACGCCGCATCGATGCGTACGACCCGCACCCCGTCGCACGTTTGCGCTTCGGGGAATCGCTCGATGTTCCGGTAGCTCGTGGTTCCAGCCATGTGTCCGAGGACGGCGCTGTGAGGCATCGACATCCGGGCGAAGACGACAAGCATTGAGGCGACGACAGCTACGAGGATTCCAATCTCGATGCCCAGGATGAGCGTGGCAAAGAACGCCACGCCAAGGCCGATGAGGTCACTTTTCTTCACCGCAGCGATATGGCGCATCTCGTCGATGTCGATGAGGCCGATAACCGCCATGACGATGATGGCTCCGAGTGCGGCGTTGGGAAGTGACGCAAAGAGGGGGGTGAGAAAGGCGATGGTTCCAATCACAATGGCGGCGGTGATGAGCGATGCGAGGGGCGTTCGAGCGCCCGCCGTGTCGTTCACCGCTGTTCGCGAGAATCCGCCGGTGACCGGAAAGCCGCCGAAAAGGCCGGCTGCGACGTTCGCCGCGCCCAGGCCAATGAGTTCGTTGTTGGGGGCAAGCTCGTAGCGATGGCGCCGGGCGTAGACCTTGGCCACAGCGATGGATTCCATGAACCCCACAATGGTGATGACGAAGGCGGTGCCGATCAGACTCCCCATGAGAGATCCGTCGAAGTCGGGAAGGCCAAACGTTGGCAACGTGTCAGGGATGCCGCCGACAACCTTGACCCCGCGTGCTTCGAGATTGAATACCTCAACCGCCAAGATCGACCCAACGACGACCACGAGGGCAGCCGGGATCTTTGGAGCGATGCGTTTCAGGACGAACAGTGTTGCGAGTGCGACCAGGCCGAGGATCAATGTTGCTCGGTTGGTCTCAGAAAGGTTCGCGAAGACCTCAAGGACGGTTTCGTAGAAGTGTTCTTTGCGTTCGGTCGCTATGCCGAAGATGTGTTTGGCCTGCGAGAAGCCGATGATGATGGCGGCCGCAGCGGTGAAGCCGACGAGGACCGAGTGGGACAAGAAGTTCACGAGGAACCCGAGCCGCCCGGCGCCGAGTACCAGGTGGACGACGCCGACCATCAACGCCAACAAGGCGGCTGCGCTGAGGTAGCCGGCCGTTCCCTCCTCGACCAAGGGTGCCAGGGCTGACGCGGTGAGTAGCGAGACGATGGCGACCGGTCCGACGGCAAGTTGCCGTGAGGTGCCGAAGAGCGCATAGATGATGACGGGCACGGTCGCGGCGTAGAGGCCTACTTCGGGTGGGAGGCCTGCGAGTAATGCGTATGCCATTCCCTGGGGTACCAACATCGCGCCAACGGTGAGGCCAGCCGAAAGGTCACTTCGGATGTCGTCGCGCTCATAG
>CALGZB010000029.1 GCA_937934655.1 uncultured Acidimicrobiales bacterium
AGGTCATAAAACAACCAGCGGCTGATCCCGTGCGAAACACAAAACTCGGACACGTTCACAGACGAAGGATCGATCGACACGACCAGACGTTTCACACTCATAGGCACAACTCCAGGCATTCATAAACTGTGAGGTATGTCCTGAAAGAACACAGAAAACTGGGGGTTTGGTTCCAGGTACCAGAACCTCGTTTGGTGCCAGGTGGAAAACCGCGGGTTTGGTTCCAGGCACCGGGTTCCCGGGTTCTGGGTTTCTGGGTCGGTGTTCCGGCTTTTCAATCGAGCGTTATGCTGACGGGCATGAAGTTTGGCAAGATCATTCGGCGGTTGATCAGTGGAGGTTCGGACTCCTTGGACAGTCCGGTCACCATTCCGAAGAACTACGAAGTGCTCGAGCGAATTAGCGGACAACACTTTGTTGTCGTCGACAACAAAACCGGGGTGGTCTACGACATGCACCGGGATGAGGATGCGGTCGAGGCGTCACATCACAATTGGACGTGGGTCGCGCGATAGCCCGAACGCATCGTCGGGCGGGTAGCTGGTTAGCTCTGGATTCGTTTTGTCTCGTAGGCCCACATTGCGATCTCTACCCGGTTCCGGGCTCCGAGCTTTTGCATGAGGCTTGCCAGGTGGAACTTCGCCGTGCTGAGGCTGATATGGAGCGCATCGGCAATCTCGGCATTGGTGAGGCCTCTGGCAACGGTGAGCAGAACCTCTTCTTCGCGGTCGGTAAGTGGGTCGATTGGCTGAACGGGAGCGGAGTCGGTTGACGCTGTTGCGAACTCTGCGAGGAGCCGGGCGGTAACGCTTGGAGCGATGAGGGCTTCGCCTGACGCCGCTGCCTGAATGGCCTGGACCAAAAGATCGGGACCCGCGTCTTTCAGCAGGAAACCCCGAGCTCCGGCTTTGAGTGCGCCGTGCACATACTCGTCGGAGTCGAAGGTGGTGATGACCACCACGGCAAGCGGATCTGCGACTTCGGGGCCGGCGACGATCCGGGTGGCGGCCACACCATCGAGGTTCGGCATCCGGATATCGAACAAACACACATCAGGTCGGAGTCGTTGAGCCAACTCCACAGCTTCGCGTCCATCCGAAGCTTGACCCACCACTTCCATGTCGGGTTGGCCGTTGAGGATGGTGGCCAGACCGGCCCGAATGATGTCCTGGTCGTCGGCGATAACAATGCGGATGGTCATGTGGTGCGCCGGGGGAGTGTGGCCCGGACCTGCCAGCCGCCGACGGACTGTGGACCAGCATCGAGACTCCCACCAAGCAGGGTGGCCCGCTCGTTCATGCCAATAAGGCCGAAGCCTCCTCGGGCGCCCGCACCGGCCATCAGGCCATCGTCGGTAATGGTGAGGCTCACCGAGTCGGCTAGGCCTTCGATCGACACATCGATGCGGGTTGCGGAGTCGGCATGGCGTATTGCATTGGTGATGGACTCTTGCGTGAGTCGGTAGATCGTTGTGCCCACCGCAGGTCCAACATCCTCAAGGTCGCCAGAGCGACGTATCTCGACGGCCGGTACGCCCGGAGCGGCGCTAGGGATGAGCGACTCGAGGTCTGAGAGTCCGTGTTGTGGGGCAAGCTCGGCCGGCGACTCTGTGTCGCGTAGTACTCCGACGATCGATCGCATCTCGATGAGTGTACGAGACGCTTCCTCTTCGATCACTGCCAACGCATCAGCTGCACCTTGCAGCGAGTTGGACTTGGCCAGGAACTGGCCGGCCTGGGCCTGAATAGCGATGGCTGACACGTGGTGAGCGACGGTGTCGTGGAGTTCGCGAGCAAGCACTGTTCGCTCTTGGATCTTGACCTGTTCAAGCGCCTGCTCGCGTGCGGTTCCGCGGAACCGGATCGCCGCACCGAGGACTGCCGGGAAACAGAGAACTAGCAGCCCGCCGATGAGGTCGCCTGTCCAGTCGCTGTCGTCGACGATGTTGGAGTTGATCGCCACAACAAAGGCGAGCGCACTGCCGATTGCCGCCTCGCGCCCGCTGCCCCATCGGAAAAGCGCGAACACAAAGATCAGCGCCACGACTGTGGTGTAGATGTTGATCGGTGGCTTGCCGGCAATCAATGCGACGAGGTCGAAGAGCAGGACCGAGCCGAATGTCAGCACGAAGACGGGGAGTGGGTACTCACGGCGCCAACGAATGGCGATGACGATTATCGCAGCCAATGGGCCGGCGACGAAGGGGAGCGTTACGTCGTCGCGGAGCACGAGCTCGAGTACCAGGCTGATGAGTCCGATCGTCACCAGCGCGTAGTCGCGCCAGTCGGCGGCGGGTGGATTCTCGACCTGCGGTTCGTCGAGGAAGGAGCGGAGCGTGGTGCGCCAGGAGTCTTTGGTCATTGCTTCACAGAGTACGGAGTTCTCGCGACGGAGGGAACGGGCAAAAGAACAGTCCTGCCGAGCCGGTGACCTAGCCGATCGGACAGGCCTGATTTGGCCACATCGCCGGTGTGCCGGCGGAACGAAATCGTCACGATGAGGGGGACCAAAGAATCACTAAGGAGATTTCGATATGTCGGCCCTTTTGTATCGTTTAGGAAAATTCGCTGCTCGCCATCCGTGGCGGGTGATCGGGGTGTGGATCGTCGCCTCGATCTTGGTGGTTGCCGCGGCAAACGTCGGCGGAAAAGATCTTGAGGATTCCTTCAAGGTGCCCGGCGCCGACTCCGAGAAGGCGCTGCAACTGTTGTCGTCTGCGCAGTCCGACCAGGCTGGCGTAACGGCTCGGATTGTCCTTACTCCCCGTGACGCTGCGTCGACCTTCTTCGATTCCACGTCGGCGCAGGCCGAGCTGGCCGAGACGCAGCTCCTTGTCGCAGGCCTACCAAACGTTCTGGCCGTCGCCGATGGCGCAACGGTTCTGTCCGAAGGCACCGAGGCGGCGCAGCAATCGGGCCTCTTCTCACCCGACGGCCGAATCGCCGTGCTTCCCATGCAATACCCGCTCGTTGAAGAACTCTCGGTGAAAGACCTTGAGGCGCTGGAAGCGGTTGTTGATGCGCAGGCCGACAACGCCATCGTCCAAGTAGAGGCGGGTGGCGAACTGTTCTTCACCTTCGATGAACCCGAGACGGGCCTTGGCGAAGCGTTCGGAATCCTCGCCGCAGTGATCATCTTGCTGCTGGCATTCGGGTCGGTCATCGCTATGGGGCTCCCGATCGGTATGGCGCTCTTCGGGTTGGCTCTCGGTGTGAGTTCGATGACACTGATCAATCAAGTCATCGAGATTCCGGCCTGGGCTCCATCGATTGGCGCAATGGTTGGACTCGGAGTCGGTATCGACTACGCATTGTTTCTTGTCACCCGCCACCGCGAGTTCTTGGCACGCGGCATGACCGTCGAAGAGTCGGTTGGGCGAGCGGTGGCCACCAGCGGACAAGCCGTTGTGTTTGCCGGCGGCACGGTCGTCATCGCCATTCTGGGACTCGCTGTAGCCGGTGTACCCGCCATGACGGGCGCTGGCGTCGCCACGTCGGTCATCGTGGCCATCATGGTTCTCAGCTCGATCACCCTGCTGCCAGCGTTTCTCGGGGTGGCGGGTCTTTGGATCAACCGGTTCGGTATTCATCGCCGTGGGGTCAAGGCCGGCGACCAGGCGCTCGTAAGTCCAACCTGGGAGCGGTGGGGACGACATGTTTCGAACCACGCCTGGCCCTACGCAGTTGGGGTTACCCTGCTGCTGCTCGCAGCGTCGGCTCCGGTACTGGCCTTGCGCCTCGGGTTTCCCGACGAAGGAACCTTGGCCGAATCGGCGTCGCCTCGGAAGGCATACGATCTTGCTGCGGAAGGATTTGGGCCCGGCATCAATGGCCCGCTTCTCATCGCTATCGATATCTCCGAAGATGCGTCTGTCGTTGAACCATTGGCTGAGGCGATCGCTGGAGATTCGGGCATTGCTGGTGTCGCACCCGCCGATATCAACAGCGATGCCGGCGTCGCCACGCTGATTGCCTTCCCGACAACTGCGCCGCAAGACAACGCCACGGTCGACACGATTGATCGACTTCGGGCCGAGGTGTTTCCGGTGTTGCTCGACAGCAGCCCCGCAAAAGCCCATATCGGCGGCCAGTCGGCAACCTTTGCCGACATCGCCGGGCGAGTCTCCGATCGCCTGCCCGTGTTTATCGTGGCCGTGATCTTGCTCTCCTTCATGCTGCTGACCGTTGTGTTTCGATCGATCCTCGTGCCGCTCAAGGCGGCTCTTCTCAACCTGCTCAGCATCGGTGCGGCCTATGGCGTACTCGTGATGGTGTTCCAGTGGGGCTGGGGCAAGGAACTGATTGGGCTCGATGCCACCGTGCCGATCGTTTCTTTTATCCCCATGTTTATGTTCGCCATTCTCTTTGGCCTCTCGATGGACTACGAGGTCTTCTTGTTGTCCAGAGTGCGTGAGGAGTATCTGGCTACGGGCGACAATGATGCGTCGGTGATCCATGGCATCGCCGGCACCGCACGAGTCATCACCTCTGCTGCGCTCATCATGATTGCGGTCTTCGGTGGGTTCGTGGTGAGCACCGACCCGGTCACCAAGATGTTTGGTCTTGGGTTGGCTACCGCCATCTTTGTCGATGCAACCATCGTGCGGCTGGTACTTGTGCCGGCGACAATGAAACTCATGGGCGAAGCCAACTGGTGGATTCCCGGCTGGCTCGATCGCATCCTGCCGACCATCGACATCGAGGGTGAAACAGCGCTTCCCGAAGCCGAGTACCGAAAGGAAGAGTCAGCTCTAACGGTCGCGGCGTAGCGATCGGTCCGTATTCGCTCTGGTCTGGACGGCTACGACGGCTAGCTTCGAACTATGGCTGATGCGCTGATCTCTTTTGCCAATGTCGAACGGGTTGATGACTCGCTGATGGTGACCTGGCGAGGGGCCCCGGACGCGTCGGTGTTCCTGAGCGAAGATCCCGACGATGCGGGTATCGATGTTCGGGCACCCGACTCGCCCGGGGTTGCCGTGCTGCCGCTTCCGGATCCGAAGAAGCGGTACTTCGTCCACCTGTTTGCCGAGGGCAACCCGTTTGTTGTGGCAGCCGAGCGCCGGTTGGCTATGGAGGGCCCGTACAACGTCCGCGATCTGGGTGGGTACGCAACACCCGTCGGGCCAACCAAGTGGGGTCGAGTATTCAGATCGGACAATCCCGGCCTAATGACACCGAACGATGTGGACTTCCTGAAGGCGCAGGGCGTGGTGATGTCTTGTGATTACCGTGGCGATGGCGAGGTGGCCGAGAATCCGTCGGCACTTCGTGATACCCCAGGCGTTACCTACGAGCGATACGCCATCAGTGCCACGGGTCCGGATCATTCGTCATCGGTCGAGGCCCTTACTAGCGGCGAACTGCGAACGTTCTCGTTTGACGATATGGCCGACGCCTATGGGCGGATGCTCGATTGGTACAGCGATGCTCTTGCGTCGGTGATCCGCCATGTCGCAAACCCCGACCTTGGGCCGGTCATCTTCAACTGCACCGGAGGCAAGGACCGAACCGGACTCACCGCGGCGCTGCTGCTCTTGATGGTGGGAGTCGACGATGGAAACGTGCTCGATGATTATGAGCTGTCATCCAGATACCTTCCGGTCGATCGGCTTGAGGACCGCTACACAAAGCTTGCTGCACTCGGTATCGAGCGCGATGCGGTGCAGGGGATGTTCGAGCTCAAACGGGTCACGCTGAAGAAGACCCTGGCCGCAGCTCGCGAACAGTACGGCTCGATCGACGCATACTTGCGCGACCATATGGGTCTGACCGATGCCGACTTTGCGGGAGTGCAGCAGAAGTTGGTCGGCTGAACACTCGCTTGGGGCGCCGGTGTCAGCGCGGTTGCGTAGAGTCTGAGTATGGCAAAAACCAGGACTGTCTTTGCGTGCACCGCTTGTGGCGCGCAGGTGCCCAAGTGGGTCGGCCGCTGCGGCGGATGTGGTGAATGGAACAGCCTCGTCGAAGAGGTTGCCACCAAGAGCGCCGCGCTGACTTCGGTCGTCGGCGCCGACACCCCGATGCCGATGACGGAGATCTCCATCGACGAGTGGACCGCTGTCCCGACCGGCTCCCCCGAGATCGACCGTGTTCTCGGCGGTGGTCTCGTTCCCGGTTCGGTCACGCTTATCGGCGGGGTCCCTGGCGTTGGTAAATCCACCCTGCTGCTTCAGCTCACTGCGCAACGATGCATTGGCGGTTCTCGCTCGCTGTACGTGTCGGCCGAGGAGTCCAAGCAACAGGTTCGCCTGCGCGCCGAACGGCTCGGGTTGCTCCACGAAGAACTGTGGATGGTTTCGAGTACCGCGCTTCCCGAGATCATCCATCACCTCGACACGGTGAAGCCCGAGCTGCTGATCATCGACTCGATCCAGACCATCTTCGACCCCGAGCTCACGTCCGCTCCTGGTTCGGTTGGCCAGGTTCGCCATTGCGCACATCGACTTGTGGTTGAGGCGAAGTCTCGCGGGCTCGCAACCGTACTCGTTGGCCATGTCACCAAAGAGGGCAACCTGGCTGGTCCTCGTGTCCTCGAACACGTCGTCGACACGGTGCTCGAGTTCGAAGGCGATCGCACCCAAGAGCTCCGGCTTCTTCGAGCGGTGAAACATCGTTTCGGCTCGACCAACGAGATCGGGTTGTTCGAGATGAACGACAAAGGGTTGCAAGGCGTCGCCGATCCCAGCGCGCTCTTTCTTGCCGACCGAGCGGTGGGTGCGCCTGGTTCCGCCGTCGTGGCAACCAGCGATGGTCATCGCCCGTTGCTCGTCGAGGTGCAGGCCTTGGTTGCCGAATCGAATCTTCCGAGTCCGCGGCGATCAGCCCAAGGCATCGACTCGGGGCGCCTTGCGGTCGTACTGGCGGTGCTCGAACGCCATGGTGAACGAAGCTTCAGCAAGAAAGACACCTACACGCTCGCTGTTGGTGGAGCAAAGGTCATCGAACCTGGAGCAGATCTGGGCATCGCCTTCGCCGTCGAGTCTGCGCTGCGCAACGTCGCTGTTGCCGACGATCTGGTGGTGTGTGGCGAAGTCGGACTTGCGGGTGAGGTTCGGCGGGTCGCTCACCTCGATCGTCGCCTTGCGGAAGCCGCTCGGCATGGGTTTAAGCGTGCCCTTGTTCCGCCGGGGTATCCCAACGATTCCTATGACGGAATGCGAGTTCGCTGTGTGTCGACACTCAATGACGCGCTGAATAGCCCAGGAGTGTTCGCCAAGAACGCCGACACCGGAGCCCGGAGGTTAGAGCGATCCCGGGAGTTGTGAGACTCCTTGAAAGTGGCTGAAACTTAACAACACGCTGTTGGAATGGGCTGAAGGGCCTATTTGCTCGACCGTCATCATCGCTCGATACCTAAGGCATGGTTGTACGAGCAAATGATCTTCGGCGTGATGGTTGGCTTGCGGCACTGGCTGCGGTTGCTCTTCTCGCAACAACGTTTCTTCCTTTCATCAATCTTCACACCGGCGTGGAGATGACCAGCTTCGAGGCGGTCCAGAACGCCGAGGAAATTGGTCTTCTTAGCGACTTCGGTAACCCGAAGGCCGCAGTGGCTTGGTACGGGATTCCGATCCTCACCGTCGTTGTTGTCCTGCTCCAGATGATTGGCCGATGGGCAATCGCTGGGTTGGTAGCGATCTTGCTTGGTGTTCTCGCCATCGTCGGGTCGGTGCTCACGTACCGCACCGCTGGTCAAGATCCGCTTGCCGGATGGTTTCTGACAATTGGTCTTGGAGCTGTTGTGGTCTACTTCGGTGCACGTATCGACCTGTTCCGCACCGACGTCAACTCAATCCAACCCTGGTAAAGCCAGTCGGGGCGCCGGTGGAGAATCCGGCGAACGGGTTGTGCCATCCTTGACGTAGGAAATTCCCTGTCACCCAAACCGGGTTTGGGAGCGTCTCATGACCGATGGACCTCTCTGACGCAGAGCTGTATGAGAAACACGCCGACGAACTGATTCGGTTCGCGACGGGTCTCGTTGGGCCACACGATGCACACGATGTTGTGTCGTCTGCCGTGCTGTCGTCATTGAGTACACCAGCCTGGTCCAGCGTTTCGAACAAACGCGCCTACCTCTATCGGGCCGTATTCAACACCGCGAAGTCGCACGGGCGTAGCGCCTTGCGTCGAACCGCTCGTGAGCAACGAGTTGCGGTAAGCGGGGTACTCGAACCACCCGAACTTCGTCCCGACGTACTCGAGGCGGTCGGAAAACTCAGCGTTCAGCAACGAGCCACGGTGTTCCTCACCTATTGGAACGACATGTCCATCGCCCAAGTAGCCGACCTCCTCGACATTGGTGAGGGGTCGGTTAAACGCCACCTAGCACGAGCACGAGCAAACCTCAGGAAGTCCCTCCATGAGTAACGACACCCCCCAAGACGCACGAATCCGAGCCCTAATGGTCGAGCTGGCCGAGTCGAGCCCACTCGCGCCAACCGCCGAAGAGCTCGGACTCAGCAATCGCCCAGCGACCATCGAAGAAAACAACGCGCTGCCGAGTTACACCGAAGTCTCCTCGATGGTCATAAAGGAACCGTTCAAGCGACGTCGGCTCTTCGGCGGTTTGGCTGCGGCTGCCACCATGCTGGTGGGTGGGTCGGTTGCGTTCAATGCGGCCAACGATGACGTGCCGGCGACGCCAGAGAAGGCCGTCTATGAGCTTCTCGATGCAATGGCCGAGCATGACGCGCTAGGAATCATCGAACTGATCGATCCGAATGAACGGCGAGCACTGACCCCGAGCATCGACGACATTGTGGCCGAACTCGAACGAGTCGAGGTGCTCGAAAGCACCGACACCGAAGCGGTCTCCGGCTTTGACTTCGCCCATGAAAACGTTGTGCTCTCAAGCCGCGAGCTTGGCGACGGCGTATGGGCAGTGCGATTGGTCGAGGGAAGCTTTTCGTCCTCGACGGACGCGAGCACCTTGCCCCTAGGGTCAGGTTTCGGTGAAACCGATGATGTGACCGACTTCGGTTCGAGCCTGGACAACTGGATCGCGACATGGCCGGACCTGTTCGCGGAGTCTGATTTCGAGCTTGTGGTCACCGAGGCGATGAACGGCAGCGGCTGGCACATCAGCGCCGTGTACACGTTTATGGAACAGGCCCGGAAAGAGGAGCGATGGCCTGAACCCGACTATTCGATTCCGTTAGCTCCAACTGGTGCGACATCGCCGGAGGCGGCTGCTGAGCAGTGGCTTGTCGCTCAAGGCAACTGGGACGTTCCGGCGATCATCAACCTGCTCGACCCCGTCGAGATGCCAGCGATGCATCGCTATGCCCAGCAGTTGGCCGACGTGGTAGACGACGAAATGCTGAATTTCTCACGACTCTCGGCACTCGACATACAAGAACTACGTGTTGAGGGAGACGGTAGCGAACGGACCGTCATCATCGAGCAGTTCCAAGTCACGCAACGTTACGAAACCGGCCTGCCTGGCGAGGAAGCTACGGTGACGACGGCCTTCGATGGAGTGTGCCGATCGGTCGAGAGTTCTGGTGATGACATACCAGCCGACGCCCAGTCGATCTGTCGGACTGACGAAGGACTCGACGCTCCAACGATCGCGCTCATCGATGCGGCAGCCGTCGAACTTCGAGTCGTCGAACGCGACGGTGCCTGGTTTGTGAGTCCGGTCGGGACAGTGGTGGATCAAGCGCTCGACGGGTTGCGGGTCCGCAACGCTGATGGCTTTGATGAAGCGACCGTGTTTCTTTCACTCTTTGAGATTCCGGTATTGCCGTTCTACTCGGTAGGTGGAGCGAGCTCGATGCTCGCTGTTGGCGAGTCCTTTGTGATGGACGACGCGTTCTTCGAATGTGAACCTGGGGAGCCCAGCGGACTCCGCACCGAACAGGAGGCCGCTCGCGCAGTGGTGGAGTACGAAGATTGTCTGATTGCGAGTGGCTTTGAGCCCGAGCCGATGACCGGCGTCAGCTCGATGATCGCCTGCTCGCATATTTGGACGGTCGAACACTCATCCTCCATGAGTCTCGAAGAGGCAGTGGCTGCTTCGGATGCCTATGGCCCGTGTGTCGCTGCTGGCGACGGACCTGAAGACATGGGCAACATTGTCGCTGAGGTCTATTGCTCCGAAAGCGTCTACGAAGCGCAAGTCTTCGAAGAGCAGGCTCCGGCCGAGAACAGCGCAGACGAAAATGCGGCCCTCGATTCGGCATTCGCGGAGTGCTTCGATGCGTTCGGCGTCGAGGCACCACCGATTCCGCCGCCGCTGTGTCAGGGTGTGTTCGCGAGTCTTGACGAAGGCGAAATTCTCACCGAAGAAGAGTTCAACGAACTCGCCGCTGAGTTTCCTGAGTGCTTCGGCGAGTAACCCGAAGCAGCGATACCTAGCGAGCTCGGATGGTGAGCTGCTTGCGGTTGGTGATGACGTAGCGGCGGTCGACCTGTTCGATCCAGCCGAGTTTCACGAACGACGCGATGGCTTTGTTGACCCGCTCACGTGAAGCTCCGACCATTCCGGCCAGCTCTTCCTGCGTCACTGGCAGCGTAAACTCATCGGCTTCGCCGGCCAGTTCGAGAAGTCGCTTTGCCGTCCGGCCCGTGACATCGAGGAAGACCGAATCAGCGAGGGCTTCGTCCATGTTGCGGAGACGCCCGGCCAGCATGGAGACGACGCGCCACAGCAGCGTTGGGTTCTCTTCGTAGAGCGCCCGAACAGGAGCGTACGGAATCGCAATGATGCTCGACCGTTCGAGAGCTCGAGCCTCGGCGGAACGACCGATGCCATCGAAGAGTCCCATCTCGCCAAACAGGTCGCCCTGCTCCATGAGCGCAACAACCGATTCTCGGCCATCGATGGAACGGTTTGCGATGGCCACGCGACCATCGGTCATGACGTACAGAGCGTCGGGTTCTTCGTTCTCTTCGAAGATCACATCGCCCCGACGCAATGAGCGATCGGTGGCGGCTGCGATGATGGGAGCAAGAAGCTCGTCATCGAGATTAGAAAACAATGACGTTTCGGAAAGCAGTGCTGTGTCAACCATGGCACTTCCTATGGTAGGTGACATGTGTAACAGGCGCTCTCTTGGGCAGCAGAAGGATTCAAATTCTGTCGCGGTTCGGTGGATACGCTTGGTTCATTATCGGGTGAATCAGCAAGAGAGATTAGCGAAATGACAGGTTCTTCACGGGTGTGGACGGTCGTAGTCGCGGCGGGTTCGGGCACTCGGTTCGGTGGCCCGAAACACCTTGCGGACCTCGCCGGCCAGCGGGTTCTCGACCGATCGGTCGCTACCGCGACCGGTGTCTCGGACGGGGTTGTCGTCGTTGTTGCCGCCGATCAAGTTGTTGATATCACCGCGACGATCAGCGCCGATGGAGTCACGGTGGTGGCCGGCGGTGATTCGCGTTCGGAATCGGTGCGTTTGGGCATGGCTGCAGTAGCCAGCGATGCCGAGGTAATTCTGGTTCATGACGGGGCCCGACCGCTGGCCGACCGTGTGCTCTACGAGCGAGCCATCATGGCCGTGTCGTCAGGCGCCGATGCCGCTGTCCCTGCAGTGCCGGTTACCGACACGATCCGACGAATCGGCGGGGGAGTGGTCGACCGCAGCACGCTGGTGGCGGTACAAACCCCTCAGGCGTTTCGGGCCGAAGCGTTGCGTCAAGCGCACGACGCTGGCGGAGATGCAACCGACGACGCCAGCCTGGTCGAGGCCCAGGGCGGCACGGTGATGTTGGTCGACGGGTCCCGGGACAACATCAAAATTACCAACCCTGAAGATCTGGCGATCGCCCATACGCTTGTGGCCATGCGTTCAGAGATTCCGCGTTCAGAGATTCCGCGTTCCGACACTCCGCCTGAAGAGGTAAGCCCATGACCAGTCGACTTCGAGTTGGGCAAGGATTCGATATTCACCCCTTCAGCGACGACCCAGAGCGCGTGCTGATGCTCGGTGGGATCGCGTTTGAAGGAGAGCGAGCACTTCACGGACACAGCGATGCCGACGTCATCGCCCACGCGGTAACCGATGCACTTTTGGGTGCAGCTGGTCTTGGTGACATCGGCAGTCACTTCCCCGATACCGACCCAGCGCTCGCCGGAGCCGACAGTATTGAGCTCCTCAATGCCGCAATGCGCGACATTCGCGGAGCCGGTTGGGTTGTCGCCAATGTCGATTGTTCGGTGGTGCTCGAATCGCCGAAGTTGGCTCCGAAGCGCGAAGCCATGCAACGTCGTCTTACCGACGCCGTTGGGGCGCCGGTAACCGTCAAGGGTAAAAGGGCCGAAGGACTCGGCTCACTCGGACGGTCTGAGGGCATCGCCTGCTGGGCGGTGGCACTCCTCGAAGGTGCTGAAAGCGAGTAAGAACATGAGTGGACGACGCTCGGGCCAGGGTGGCCCGAACCGAAACCGGCGCGCCGGTGGCAAGCCATCTGGAGGACGTCCGGGAGCCGGCCGGGCAGGAACCGGTCGCCAACGCGAGCGGGGTTCTACACCGACCCGGCCCGATTCGCCCGACGCTCCGAAGGGCGGCCAAGGCAAAGGCCTTGGTGGCGATCACGTCGAAGGCCGTCAAGCGGTCCGCGAACTGCTCCTCGCAGGAACTCGGCCAGTCCGTGAGATCTTGATGTCGGCCGGAATGGACACCGCTCCCATCCTCGAGGACATCGTTGCTCTTGCCGACGAAACTCGAACCCCGATCCGCGAAATCGGTCGCAGCAAATTCGACACGATGGCCCGCACCGAAAGTTCGCAGGGCGTCATGGCCAACGCTGCGCCGGTGCCAAGCATCGGGCTGAACGAACTCGTTCGCTCCCACAACGGCAAACCGCCCTTCCTCCTTGCGCTCGATGGCGTGACCGACCCGGGAAACGTTGGCGCAATTCTGCGGACAGCTGAGTGCGCTGGTGTTACTGGCGTTATCTTCCCGAAGCATCGCGCCGCGCACCTGACCCCAACCGTCACCAAGAGTTCCCAGGGTGCGATCGAGCACCTCCGGATGACCGTTGTTGGTGGTTTGCCCGCTGCGCTTACCAAGATTATCGAAGCGGGAATCTGGACCGTTGGCCTCGATGGCGGATCCGAGCAAAGCCTTCTCGACCTCAACCTCGCGGGTGAGCCAACCTGCCTAGTGCTCGGCTCCGAAGGCCAAGGGCTCTCGAGGCTGGTGCGCGACCGAGTTGACGTCGTGGCTTCACTGCCGCTTCACGGCGTGCTCGGATCACTCAACGTCGGAGCCGCTGGCGCGGTGGCAATGTACGAAGTCGCTCGCCACCGCTAGAGAGCGTCTTCTAGTCTCTTCCCATGGGAAACTATGGGACCTACGTCAGCGAACCCGACGGATTGTCTGTCGAAGAGCTCCGTCAATGGCGCCGCGAGCGCTGCGCTCTCGGCTACCGACTTTTCGCTACGAGCCGATGGGGTGAGCTCGGCGACGGACATGTCACCGCTCGTGACCCGGAACGGCTCGACCATTTCTGGTTGCTTCGCTATGACGTACCGTTCGGCGAAGCCTCGGCCGACGACATGGTTCTTGTTGGCCCCGACGGCAAGGCCACCGAGTCGGGTATCACTATCAACAACGCCGCCTACTTCATCCATAGCCCGATTCTGGCGGCACGGCCCGATGTCGTGTCGGCCGTGCATACCCATACGCCGTACGGGACACCTTGGTCGGCCTTTGTTGAGCCGCTCCGCATGGTGAGCCAGGAGTCCACCGCATTCCACGGGTCTCAGGCGTTGTGGGACAACGAAATGGTCGACGTGCTCGACATGGTGAGCGGCAAAGATCTGGCTGCGACCTTGGGCGACAACAAACTGCTCATCTTGCGAAACCACGGCAACATTACGGTCGGCGCGTCGGTCGACGAGGCCGTTGGCTGGTTCATCATGGCCGAACGGGCTGCTGAAGTGAACGTGAAAGCCCATCAAGGTGGGAAGCCCATTAGCGATGCCGCGGCCGAAATTGCCACCGAATCGATGGCCGGAACAGGGAGCGCCCTGCAGGTGTTCACCTGGACCGCACGCAGTCGAGGTTTGTTGTAGCCGCCCGACTGGTCCGGCGGGAAAGAACCCCCGTTTAAAGACACCGAAGCCCCGCTAGAATTCGGTACCTTGCCCGAGTAGCTCAGTTGGTAGAGCAGCTGTCTTGTAAACAGCAGGTCAGGAGTTCAATTCTCCTCTCGGGCTCTGTGAATCCCCCGGTGCCCCGGTTCGGGTGCTCGGGTGATGTACTTTTGCTACGAAAGAAGTTTGCGGTTTAGAAGGCGAAAGGCCCGAAGCACATGTCTCTGACTGACCGAGAGCGTTCGATGCTTGATTTCGAACGCACCTGGTGGACCGAACCTGGTTCAAAAGAATCCGCCATCACCGAGCAGTTCGAGCTGTCGAGTACCCGCTACTACCAATTGTTGAATGAACTTCTCGACAACGAAGAAGCTGTCGAGTTTGATCCACTTGTTGTTCGACGACTACGTCGGCTGCGCGATCGTCGCCGTCGGTCACGATTTGAGACCCCCCTCGTACAGGAGCCCCCAGCACAATGACAGGTCTAGGTCGCCACGCTGCCACCGATGGTTCGTTCGGTAAATCCGCAGGATCTGCCCTTTTCCGAGGCGCAGGACTCGTCGGCCTTGCCGTCATCCTTGGTCTCATAATGTTGTATTGGGGAACCCGCGACGACGGTGCCCTCGATGTAACCACTCCAGGCGACACCGCCGACGTCAGCGACGACGATGGCGGCAGCGGCGGAACGACAACCGATTCGGTCCCCGGCAACGACGACGGAACTGATGTCGGTACATCGGTACCGACCACCGTTGGCAGCGAATCACCCGTAACTACCGATGCTCCTGAGGGTGAAGGTACGGTTGCGCCGCCATCTGAAGTAACCGTTATCGCGGCGAACGCGGTGGGTACCCCCGGTCTTGCCGGAGGCCTCAGAGACGACCTCACCGTCATGAACTACAAAGTCGATGTGGCCAATGCGCCAAACTCATCGGTGTCGAAGGTGTACTTCAAACAGGGATTCCGCGGAAACGCTCGAGAGATCGTCGACAACCTCGGCAAAGATCCAAGCATTATTCAGCGTCTCCCCAACGACGGCAGCGTCACCATCCAGAACGATGACGATGGCGCCCGCATCGCTGCGGCACAGGTCATCATCATCATTGGTTCCGACGACATCTTCTAGATCTTCGCTAGGCGTCTCCTTCCAAGGAGATTTGTGATGGACTCGCACCCGTGAAGGTGCTTGTTGCGTCCGACAAATTTCGAGGCACGGTTACCGCTGACGGCGTCGGCGCTGCTGTTGGTGTCGCGGCACAACAACTTGGCTGGGAATCGGTTTCGATGCCGTTGGCCGACGGCGGTGAAGGTTTACTCGACGCCTTGGGTGGGGCAAACCGGTCGATGCTCGTCACGGGTCCGCTTGGTGATCCGATCGATGCGGCCTGGCGCTACCACCGGCCTAGCAGGACCGCCACCATCGAAATGGCTGCCGCTTCGGGCCTTGCGCTGGTCGGTGCCGAAAACAACGACCCGATCGCGGCAACAACGACCGGTACCGGTGAGTTGGTTTCGGCGGCTATCGAAGTCGGCGCAAAGCGGATCGTGGTCGGAGTAGGCGGATCAGCAACCACCGACGGCGGGTTCGGAGCGTTGCGGGCCATGTTCCCGCTGCAGCGCCTGCGAGGAATCGAGCTCATCGTGGCCTGCGACGTTCGAACCCGATTTCTCGACTGCGCCCGAATCTTCGGCCCCCAAAAGGGAGCAAGCCCGGCGCAGGTCAAGTTGCTTGAGCGTCGGCTCCAACGGTTGGCGCAGGTGTACCTCGAAGAACATGAGATTGATGTCCTGACCCTTCCCCGAGCCGGGGCTGCTGGTGGTTTGGGTGGAGGGTTCGCCGCCGCGGGAGCCCGCCTTGTCGATGGATTCGACTATGTCGCCGACGAGCTCGACCTGTTCACCGCTATTGAGTCGGCCGACCTCGTAATCACCGGCGAAGGCTTCCTCGACGAACAATCGTTTGAAGGAAAGGTCGTCGGCGGAGTAGTGAGTCTCGCGAACGAAGCCGGCACCGACGTCGTCGCTCTCGCGGGGCGAGTGTTCGACGACATCGGCGACCGGGTGACTTCGTACTCACTGGTCGAAACGTTCGGTGAGCATCGGGCGTTGAACGACACCGCGGCTTGTCTCACCGAGCTTGCGGCGAGGGTCCTCGGCGACCGCATTGTTCGCTGACCTGGTTCCCTAGTTTGCGCAGCTTCCTGCTTGCGCGTTCGCAGCTTCGAACTCTTCAGGAGTCATCGTGTACTGGGGTGCGTCGGCGACATTGATGAATCCGTCGTCGATGTCGAATCCCCACGTGGTGACCGTGAACGTCATTTCACCTGATGATTGCAAGCCAACCGTCGTAACTATCTGAACATCGGATGTGCCGATGTTCTTGCAGCCCCAGAACATCGGTGAACCCGCTGATCCGTAGGTGCCGAGCTCAAAGACACTCCCCGTGTTCCCGTAGGCCAAGATCTCACAAGAACTCAAGGCTCGATAGAAGGTGGTGCCGGTCCAGCGACCTTGATGGGTGTCGATGCGCAGCTCGTCGCGATCATTGCCATCGAGATCGACCACGCTCATCTCGTAGGCCTCAAGGCCGAGCAATGCCTGGTCTGATGTCGGGCCAAGGTATCTCCGCAGTGTTGCGCCGCTGCCAAACGCCACCTCGAGGTGGACGTCGGAGTTGCCAACGATGAGTTCGATGGCATCGGACAGGTTGTCACCATCGAGATCACCAGCGACTTGAACATTGGCGATCGAGGCATCGACGACGAAAGAATCGTCGCAGGTTGTCTGGCTGTACGTGACGTAGTTGGCGTGCACGAATCCAACGGTGCCGTCGCCCTTGTCAACCTCACGCCATAGCACGCCGTCGACGGTCGCAATGTTCGATGTTGGCTGCACATGCCAGGCATCGGGCGAGAGCGTGCCGATGATGTCGTTGTCGACGCCTGGTCCACTGCGAATGTTGAGCACATCGTCGGCCGACACATTCCGTACCTGCAAGACGCCGGCGGTTTCATCGGTGCCGAACGTAATGG
>CALGZB010000030.1 GCA_937934655.1 uncultured Acidimicrobiales bacterium
GGAATCGGCGGCGTAACCATGACGCTGACCGGAACAACCGTAGCCGGAACACCAATCTCCCCAATCGTCGTCGTCACCAACCCGGACGGCTCCTGGTCCTTTGGCGAGTTGCTGCCCGGCGACTACACCGTTACCGAAACCCAACCCGCTTCGCACGGCGACGGCTCCGAGGTCGCCGGATCGAATGGTGCAACCTCGCCATCGAACGACGCCATCACCGTCACGTTGGGATCCGACGAGATCTCGACCAACAACCTGTTCTTCGAAACCACCGGGTCACTCTCTGGTGTGGTGGAAACCGTCGGTGGTGACCCGATCGCAGGTGTCACCGTGACGCTGACGGGTAACGACATCACCGGCGCCGCAGTGTCGATGTCGACGACCACAGCCGTGGACGGCACCTACACCTTCGACGGTTTGTGGGCATCGGATGCGTCCGGCTACACCGTGGTCGAAACGCAACCTTTGGCGTACGCCGATAGCACCGAGACCGCCGGTTCCAATGGTGGCGACTCGACCTCGGTAAACGATGAGATCAGCGGCATTTTGTTGGCCGGCGGCGAGGACGCCACTGGCTATGACTTCTTCGAGGCCGCCGGCGCACTCGTTGGTTCGGTATTCGAAGACCTCGCCGGCGACGGCTCGCAGGACCCCTCCGATCCGGGAATCCCAGGCGTGACGGTGACCCTCACCGGCGTCGACAGCAACGGCGACCCGGTATCGATGTCGACAGTCACCGGCGCCGATGGCACCTACACATTCGGTGATCTGCTGGCCTCGGATGTCAACGGCTACACGATCACCGAAACGGCTCCCCCCGGGTTCGTCGATGGACAGGAAACGGTTGGATCAAACGGCGGAGATGCATCGGTGAACGACGTGATCTCCTCCATCATCTTCCCGGCCGGCGAACTCTCGTCTGGCTACGCCTTTGGTGAAGTCCGGTTGGCGTCGATCTCCGGCACCGTGTTTAACGACGGGAACAACAACGGCGTGACCGACATCGGCGATACCGGGATCGCAGGCGTTACCGTCATGCTCGTCGGCATCGATGATCTCGGAAACAACGTGTCGATCACGGTGATCACCGAATCCGATGGGTCCTACTCATTCCCCGACCTTCGACCCGGAACATACTCAGTCATCGAGACCCAGCCGACCACCCACCTCGACGGAACCGATGTGATCGGAACTGCCGGCGGCGACGACTCCTTCGACGACGTTCTGTCTTCGATTGTGCTCGGATCTGGCGAGGATGCGACCGGGTATAACTTCGCCGAACTCTCAAACTCGTCGGTTTCGGGTGTGGTCGTGGACGACGCAGGACTCCCAATCGCCGGCGTAACGATCACCCTCACGGGAACAGACGATTCCGGCGTGATCGTCCCCATCGTCGTGCTCACGAACCCCGATGGCTCGTGGTCGTTCGACGGACTCCGTCCGGGTGACTACGTCGTGAGCGAGACCCAACCGATCTCCCACGGTGACGGTCCCGATACTGCAGGTACCAACGACGCACTCGCTCCGCTGAGCGATGTAATTTCGGTGAGCTTGGGTGCCGGCGAACAGAGCTCGGACAACCAGTTCACGGAAACGACCGGATCGATCTCGGGCGTGGTCTTTCACGACATTGGTTCCGACGGAATTCAGGGACTTGACGAGGCTGGGATTCCCGGAACCGTTGTAGAACTCACCGGTGTCGATAGCAACGGCGCACCAGTGAGCCTGTCGACAACGACCGGACCTGACGGTAGCTACAGCTTCGAAGGGCTCTTGGCTTCCGACGCCGACGGTTACTCGATCACCGAAACGCAACCATCGCCCTACGGTGACGGCATCGATACCGCTGGCACGGCCGGTGGAGACACCACGGTTGATGATGTCATTAGTTCTGTGCCGCTTGCCGGTGGCCAGGATGCCGCTGGCTACCTCTTTGCCGAGGTCGGCGGAATTATTTCCGGAACGGTCTGGGTCGATTCGGACAACGACGGGGTAATGGATCCGGAGGAAACCGTGCAGCTCGCAGGCGTGGTCATCACCCTGCTGGATGATGACGGTGACGAGGTTGCTACCACAACCACCGATGCCAACGGCTTCTATGCGTTCCCCGACATCGTGCCGGGTGATTACACAGTCGTGCAGACCCAACCCGACGGGTTTGGCTCGACCACCACAAACGCCGTCGATGTCGTCGCAACCGCCGATGGCGTGAGTGGTGTCGACTTTGGTGAGCTGCTCGGTCTGGTCTCTGGGCAGGTCTGGGCCGATGATGACGGCGACGGCATCAACGATTCGAACGAAGACGGCGTCGAAGGCGTCACCGTAGAACTGGTCGACGAAAACGGCATCGTCGTGGCTACGACAACGACCGACTCCGACGGCAACTACAGCTTCAACGATGTGCCCGAAGGGACCTATGCAGTGAACATCGTTGGTCCAGCCGGATCTGGTTTCTCGCCTCCTGATGCTGGTTCGGACGACACAAGGGACTCCGACGTCAGCTGGCATACCGGAACCACCGAGCCCTTCACGCTCGAGTTCGGTAGCTGCACATCTGTGCCGACCGTTCAACAACGCTCGCTTCAGAGTGGCCAATTCCAGCTCACAGCCGCTTGCAACCCGCAACAATCCAACATGGACGGAGGTCTCGTCGACCGACAGGCCGACCTTGCTTTGGAAAAGACGCTTGTCGATGCAGCTGCGCCGAAGGTCGGCGATGAGATCGAGTGGTCGTTCAGCGTGACCAACGCTGGGAACACGCCGCTCTACGGGGCAGCCGTCGTTGACGACCTTCCCGAGATCCTGTCGTTCGTGTCTGCCGAGGGTGCTGACTGGGACTGCGTCGAGTCATCAGGAACGGTCAAATGTGAGACCACCGTGACCTTGCTTCCCGGAGAGAGTGCGCCGCCACTCGTCATTACCACGAAGGTGCAATCATCCGGAAGCATTGTCAACGACGCTGAGGTCTCGGTTCTCGACTCTCTTGACGACGTGCCATCGAACAACCTGTCCAGCGCAGCAACAACCGCTGTGTCGATCCCACAACCGCCGTTGGCATTCTCCGGCGGGGACTTGGCCCGACTCCTGAGCTACCTAGCTCTTGTGCTGTTGTTCGTCGGCTTCATGATGGTCCTAGGCCAACGCAAGCTGTCGCAAGATTCAAGCAAATCCAGCTAAAAGTAAGAACGCGGGGTCTGACCCCGCGTTCTTACTTTTTGGCCCAACGCAAAACTAGGTTCTACGAAATCGGGCTAGACCTAGACGATGCCTGAGATCGAAACGCTGGAGTTTGGAACGTCATCGGTGGACGAACTGCTGGCGGTGATCGACCGCGACGGAGCGGTCATCGTCCGTGACGCGATGACCACGGCCGAGGTAGCCACGATCCTTCATGAACTCGACCCCTTCATTGCCGGTACGGGTCTCGTCGACGATCCGCTGATCGGACGCCGAACCACCCGAACGGGAGCACTGGTTGCACGGTCGGCATCCGCTCGTGCCGCCGTGGTGCACCGCGATGTTCTAGAACTGGCTAAGAGCTTTCTCGGCCCCTTCTCCTCGGACATCCAACTCAACCTGACCCAGGTCATGCGCTTGCTCCCCGGCCAGGAAGCACAACAACTCCATCGAGACCGTTTCCTGTGGGGCCAGCATCTACCGGCCGAAGTCGAACCGATGTTCAACACGATGTGGGCGCTCACGGATTTCAACGAGACAAACGGCGCAACACTGGTCGCACCGGGAAGTCACCGCTGGGACTGGAAACGTCAGGCCTTGCCCGATGAAATCGTCTCGGCAGAGATGTCTGCTGGATCGGTGCTGCTCTACACCGGAAGCGTCGTCCACGGCGGTGGCCAGAACCGGTCCCAGGCGCCGCGCATCGGCATGAACATCACGTATCTACTCGGATGGCTACGCCAAGAGGAGAACCAATACCTGTCGTGTCCGCCCTCGATTGCCGCAGGATTCGACGACCCAGAGCTGCAGGCGCTGCTTGGTTACTCGCCAGGCAACGGCGCTCTCGGCTACTTTTCGTCACCGCTGGAAGCGTCGGTGGATGAAATGGACCTGCGCCTACCGGCTTCGGCCCTTGGTAATCGCACACAGATCGGTGATTCCGATACTCCAAGCGCGACCGTGTTCTAGCCGGCCTGGAGGGTTGCTATGTGGGGTTGAGGAGCCCTGCGCCGAATGCGTAGGGCGTACTGCCCGCTATGAGGTGCGGTTCGGCGACGGGACCCGATTGCAGAAGTCGGTCGAGGCCGATCAGGATGTCGACCGAGCCGACATGGCCGGTTTCGTCACCGGTGAGAAGAAAGTTCTCAACAGGGATGTCGATGACCGAAGCGATGAGGCGCATGAACGCCTTCGAGGTCTGGTTGACAACGACGCGCTGCGGGTCGCAATCAAACCGTGCTTTGAGTGCCTTGAAGCTGTTGGAGTAACCCTCGGAGTACTGCTGGCGGAGGTTCTTGCGGTCGAGGTCCATGAGCTTGCGCTCGTAGGGAACGACGCCGACTGGGGCTATGGGGTTGCGGGTCCCGCCGTAGTTCACGAGCACCGTTCCGTTGAGGTCGTTCTGGGCCATGAACTCCGCACCGCAAAACGTGCCGAGCGAGTCGTGCGGGGTTTGGTTGCTGACGATGACGGCGCCAGCGCCATCGCTGTGGCCCCAAAGGCCTTGGCTGTCTGGCGAGGTGTAGTCGATGGTGTAGGTCCAGCGCTCGGCCGCAACGACTGCTGCGACTCCGCCTCCGTGGGTCGATAACCAGCCTTGCGCCATGTCCAATGCGCTGAGCGCTCCGAGACAACCGGCAGTCATGTCGAGGCCCATACAGTGGGGCTCGGTTCCGGTGATCTGCATGATTTCGGTGGCAACCGACCACGACGGCAGGAAGTCGCGCGACATCCCGGCGAACAGCACGAGTTTGAGTTCGCTGGGGTCGACCTTCGCGTCGGTCAGTGCGGCGCTAAGCGCTTCGGCACCCATGCTGCTCGGCTGGTCATCATCGAGGGCGTGGCAGCAATTGTCCCAACCCACGTAGACACTGGGGTCGTGACCCATGCCGCGGACCATGTCTCGCACGTTTCGCGAGGGAGGGAGATACACCCCGGTGCCGAGGACTTCTAGCGCATCGCTCATTGCTGGGGGTTCTCCGGTTCTTCATCGTTGAGGAGGCGCTGGATGGCGTCGGCGAGTTGCTCGGCGCGTTGGCGCAGTACGTCGTCTTCGACCATCTGGGTGGGGTGATCGATGATGATGGCGGGCAGAGCTTTATCGGACGGTTGATAGGTCATGCAGCGGTCGATCTGCGGACCGAATGGTTGGGTGAGGACGGCGAAACCGGCGACGCCCATGGTTTGTAGTGCGATGGAGTCGAGCGAACTGCCCGACGAGCAACTGCCTCAATCAGATATGCCGCAGACGACCAGCCCGTCCTCCCCGGCGAATGACTGCAAAAGGGTGTCTGGCATTCGGGTGCTCGCGTCGCCCTTGATGATGATGTCGTCTCGGACATCGACGCCTCGCTCGCGCAGGATGTCTTGTGCGTATTTGATAACGACGGTGGAGTTGGGCTTGCGGTGATCCACAAACGTCACCTTCGCCACCCTGGGCTTGAGGGCGACAGTGATTGGCTCGGGCATGGGCCGAGGGATCGGGTCGATGAGCAATTCGCAGCTGACGTCGTCGCAACTGATCAACTGATCGGCTGGTTGCTCACTACTAGCGAGTTCTGTCATGGAAGTCAGGCTCCTTGTTCCGAGGTGATTTGTTTGCAGACAGCGTTGGTGCTGCCGACCCAGCGGGGAATGACCGCCGAGAACCGGCCGCCGGTGGCGCCGCATTCGATGAAGGTCAGCTGGTTACGTTCCCGCAGGGGCGACCGCAGCTCTCCTGGTTCGACTCCGGCGAAATCTCTTGGTTCTTTGGTTATTCGTCCCACTGCCGCGAGATCGTCGGTCTGGCGTCGGGCATTTTCGTAGATGTATTCAACCGCTTGTTCGCGGGTGAAGTCTCTGGCAACGAGAGCCATGTGGTCGGGCGCAATGACCACGACGAATCCGCCCGAGCGGTAGTACCAGGCCGTCTGGCCGTAGTGAACCATGCAATCGCCGATCGAGTCGAGGATTTGGGCACCCGTGTCGCCGTAGTGGTTGTTGACCGAGTTCGGGCCTTCGGTCGACATCAGCGTGATGGCCGACGCTTCTTGGGGAAGCCCGAATTGGGTGTGGTACGCCCCCCATTCGGTGGTGGGATGTTCGGCGATGCAGAAGCTGAGGCGTCCGGGGTGCCCAATGGTGCCGTGCGATTGCAGAACCCCGCCGCCGCGACCGCAGAAGTAGCGCATCATCTGGGCGAACCGACCAACGGTGGCGTTGGCCCGACAGTTTGCGCCTAACGCATTGGTCTCGTGCTCGAAGCCCAGCTGTTCGACAACCGGACCGCTCACGGTCACAAGTATCGATGCTCCGCCCGTGGTTACTTCGGCGCCGCTGAGGTTGAGGAGCGGATCGAGAAGTCCCTCGGTGAGGGCACGCAGGAGCCGGCCATAGTCGGTCTTGCAACCGGCCATCACCGCAGTGGCGGCCGCCTTCTCGGCGGTGATGATGATGCTCTGACTGGGGATTTCGCCAATGACGTCTTGTGCCTCCCAGCCCATAGCGTCGAGCATCGCGTCGACAAGGCTGCCATAGGGCGGAATGACGGGAAGCCCATCGGACCAACCGTTATTCATGCAGTTTTCGATGTCTTGGATTGTTGCGTGCGTCGTCATAGTCCTCCGACGTTCATGCTTTTGAAGGTAGGTCGTTGGTTAGCCAAGGAGCAGATCCACGGCTTGAGCGAAACGACGTCGCGTGTCGTCTGATGATGCGCCCATTACGAGGGCGAAGAGGCTGGCGAGCACCTGGTACTCGAGCATCTCAACGACTGCTTGGCGGTTCGCAACGTCGGCAGAGATCGCCTCGTCGAGCCACGAGTGGCCGGTCCAAGGTGACACGCCGTGGCCGTGATGCCGGCCGGTACTCATGTAGGCGCGCAGCATGGCGTCGTAGAGCTTTGGGCGCCGCTCGCGCATGGCCACCAGCTTGTCGAACGCCGCCACCATCTGATCGCGGGGCGAGGCGTCGACCTTGGCCGAGGCGCTGGCGACGGCTTCCTGGGTGCGAACGCCGCTTGAAACGAGGGCGTCGTAGAGCACCTGATCCTTCGACCCGTAGTACTGGTAGAGGCTGGCCGGTGAGACGGATGCTTCAGCGGCAAGGTCGCGCATGCCGAAACCCTCGTAGCCGGATTTGGTAGCGAGCTTGATTACGGCGTCGATGATCCGCCGTCGCGTGGCAGCTTGCGTTGGCGAAAGCTCTCGCTGGAGGAGAACCACGGGTTCTGTTTCGCTCATCGCAGCTGGGCCGAGCGGCCGTTGCGCTCGAACTCGTCCGAAAGCTCTTGGCAGTCGGCATCGGTCATCACTCGAAGCGGATCCGGACGGGTTGGCCGCCACCAGACAGGGTCATCTCCGGCCTCGGTGTTCCATCGCTCGGCGCGTAGAGGTTTCTTGTCGATCTTGTTCGATCCGGTGAGCGGCATTGATTCGACGAGACGCACGAACCGGGGTGCCCACTTGGTGCCCAGGTCGGGTTGGTCGTTGAGGAAGGTGTCGAGCTCGTCGGGCGTCAACGTCGTGCCTGGCACGAGCTCGATGGCCGTCATCACCTGATCACCAGTCTGCGCGTCGGGAACGGGGAACACGGCGCTCACGAGTACCGCCGGGTGCCGGGCGATGATTCGTTCGAGGGGTGCCGCCGAGAAGTTCTCGCTGTCGACGCGTAGCCAATCGGCGCCGCGGCCGGCGAAGTACATGAAGCCGTCGTGATCGCAGTAGGCGAGGTCGTCGCTCCAATACCAGCCATCGCGCAGTCGTTGGCTCGAGGCCTCGGGGTTGTTGTAGTAGCCCTCGAAGAGGCTGGCTCCGTCGCGTCGGACGAGTTCGCCAATCGCTTCGCTATTGAGCAGTTCGCCGTCCTCGCCGAACTCTGCACGCGGACACTCAACGCCGGTTTCGGGGTCGACCACGGCCACGTCGCCTTCTCGTGGACGGCCAAGAGCTTGCGCTGGAGTATCAGGAGTTTTGGCGATGACGATCGGGCCTTCGCTCGACCCGTAGCTCTCGCTGAAGTTGCAGCCGAACCGTCGTGAGAACTCGGCCATGTCCCGTTCTGTGGCCTCGGTGCCGAACGCGAACTTCAAGTCGTTGTCGCGATCGTTCGGCCCTTCAGGTGTTGCGAGGATGTACGCAAGTGAGCGGCCCACGTAGTTGAAGTACGTAGCTCTGTACTTCTGTACATCGGCGAGAAAGTTCGATGCCGAGAACTTTCGACGGGTCACCCAAGGGCCGCCGGTCCCGAGGCTGACCGCCCAGCTCGCCATCAAGGCGTTCCCATGGAACATCGGCATCGAGTTATAGAACGTGTCGCTCTCATCCAATCCGAAGTTTGTTGGGACGGTGCCGGAGATCTTTGCGAAACGGCCTTGGGAACAAACCACAGCCTTTGGCGCGCCGGTTGAGCCCGAGGTGAACAACAAGAACAGTGCATCTTCAGCTTTGACCGGTTGGCGAACCTCAGCGAGATCACTCTGCACGAATGGGGCGAGGCGGGACTGGTAGTTGGAACCATCGACGACGAGGCGACGATCGCCGTCGAGCCCGCTGTCGAAACCATCGAGCAACCCTTCGAGGGTCGAGCTCGTCACAAGAAGCTGACAGTCGGTGTGTTCGATGTCGTTGCGGAGCTCGGCACCCCGCCGGGTGTGGTTGACGCCGACGATCGCCGCACCAGATAGCGCAGCGGCAACGATCCAGTACAGATACTCCGGTTCGTTCTCGAGAAGCACGGCGATGTGGAACGGGGTTCCCTCGTCGCGAAGCGACAGTGCCAACGCGGCGCGGTCGGCGCCATGCTGAAGGAGTTCGGACCACGTGACGACCTCGTCCTCGAACATCAAGGCGGGACGGTCGTCGTCGGATCGGGCCAGAAGCAGATCGGCTGTTGTCATCGATCGGCTCCGAGGATCAGTCCGCTGGTGGGCACCCCGGCTCCGCCGGTGACGACGGTGTTTTGCACGTCGGCGACTTGATTCACTGCAGTGCCGCGTATCTGGCGCACGCCTTCGGCAACACCGTTCATTCCGTGGATGTAAGCCTCGCCGAGTTGGCCGCCATGCGTGTTGATGGGAAGGCGTCCACCGAGTTCGACGTTGCCGTCGCGAACGAAGTCTTTGGCTTCACCCCGGCCACAGAACCCGAACGACTCGAGCTGCATGAGGACATAAGGCGTGAAGTGGTCGTAGATAATCGCTGTGGGGATGTCGGCTGGAGTGAGCTGCGCATCGGCCCAGAGCTGGTCGGCAACCAATGTCATCTCGGTGAGATGGCCAATGTCGTCGCCGTAGTACGCCGTCATCATTGCGGTCGAGCCGGAAATTCCTTGTGCTGCTGCCTTGATGATGGCTGGCTTCTGGGGAAGATCGCGGGCTCGTTCGGCCGAGACGATGACGAGTGCTTGCGCGCCGTCGCTCTCTTGGCAGCAATCCAGAAGGCGCAATGGCTCGGCGATCCAGCGGCTCTCGGCATGGTCTTCCAGAGTGATCGGTCGCTCGTAGAACCACGCCTTGGGGTTGGTGGCGGCGTGACGACGAGCGGCAACCGCTACGGCGCCGAGCGCTTCGGTAGTGGCTCCCGAGTCGTGCATGTATCGGCGGCCGGCCATGGCCGCCCACTGGGCCGGGGTCACGAGTCCGTGAGGGGTGTACCAGGCATATCCGGCGTTCTCGGCCGAGGGTTCGGTTCCGCGATCTTGAACGCCAGCGCCAAATCTGCGGCCGGATCGTTCGTTGAACGCTCGGTAGCAAACGACCACGTCGGCGACACCGGTCGCCACGGCCATAGCTGCCTGCAGAACAACAGCGCCGGGTGCGCCACCGCCAAAGTTCACACGTCCGAAGTACTTGATGTCGCCCATCCCCAGAGCCCGAGCGACCTCGACTTCGGGATTCTTCTCCATCGTGTAGGTCACGAGGCCATCGACATCGGCCGGCGTGAGGCCGGCGTCGGTGAGGGCGGCGAGGATCGATTCGGCTGCGAGCTGAAGCTCACTACGGCCAGAGTCTTTTGAGAACTCGGTGGCGCCGATACCGGCGATGGCGGTCTTGCCCGAAAGGTTGCTCATGCTTGTTCCCCTCCGTTGAGCTCTAGGGAGACCGTTCCACTCACATGCGACCCTCGTGCCGTCGACCCGTCGAGCAAAACAGAAACGCTGCCGTCAGCCGACTCGGTTACCGACCCCGTGAGGGTCAGCGTGTCGCCGGGATGTGCCGGCAGACCGAGGCGGATCGCGGTCTTCTTGATTCGAGCGTGCGGGCCGGCCCAATCGGTGATGAAACGATTCACCAGTCCCGTGGTGGTGAGGATGTTGAGGAAGATGTCGGGCGCACCGCGCTGCACCGCAGCTTCATGGTCGTGATGCACATCTTGATAGTCGCGGGTGGCCATTGCTGTGGAGATCACAAATGTGCGGTCGATAGGAATTTCGAGGAGGGGGAGTTCGTCTCCCACGCTGACCTGGGTCGCTTGAAGCGCCGGCTGAAGTGGTTCGCTCATGAGTGTGCTCCGGATGCTGCGGCTTCTTTTGCTTGCTCGGCGATCACGTCACCGAGTGCTTCGAGGTGATGTCCCGGAGCCCCGAGTGAGAGTTCGAGTTGTTTGGCCCACAGGAAGTACCGGTGTATCGGGTAGCTCGTGTCGGCGCCGATGCCACCGTGGACATGTTGCACAGCGTGCGCCGCCCGTTGTCCGGCTTCGGCCGCCCACCAGCGGGCGACGTGAAGCGCTGCGGTTGTCTCGGTTTGATCGTCGTCGAAATCGGTATGCCACGCGGCTTTCCAGAGGGTGGACTCGATGGCCCGCACGTCGATCGAGGCGTCGACTACCCGGTGGGCTGTGCTTTGGAAGCTGGAGAGCGGTCGTCCGAACTGGTGTCGCTCGCTTACATAGAGGGCCGCTCGCCGGACAGCTTCGTCGGCGACGCCGAGCATGACCGCGCTGGACGCGAGGGCTAGCCGTTCCCATGTCCACTGGTTGGTATCGCCGTCGCCTACACGAACTACCTGGGTCGCGGCATCGAGCGTGAGGTGGCCGGCAGGACGATTGCTGGTGATGGCGACGGTCTCGATGGAGGCAGACGGATCTGCCAGGTCGACCAGAAAGGTCGCCGGGCCGTCTTCGGTGTGTGCAGGGACGAGAACGTGTTGTGAATCGACCAGCCCAACGACGTTGGGGAACCAGCCGGTGAGCGTCCACGTGTCGCCGTTCATGGTGGCCCGGGCCTGGGGCGTTAGCCACGATGACCCAGCCGGAGACTCGGCGGCGATAGTGACTTGGTGCGCTCCGGCCACGATGCCAGCAACCAATGTGGCGTCAGCTTCCCAACGATCGAGACAAGCGACGGCGCAAAGCGTGGTATCGAGGGGAACAGAAGCAATCGAGCGACCGAAGTGCACGAGCACCTGACACATCTCAACGGCGGCGCCGCCAATGCCGCCTCGGTCCTCGGAGACTCCTACGCCGAGCAGACCACTCGCTACGAGCACTGCCCAGAGAGAATCATCGAACGCACGATCTTCGGAAGCCGCCGCTACCCGTTTGTCGGTGACTTCGCCGGCAAAGATCTGCGCGGCGAGTTCGCCAATAGCGATTTGGGTTTCAGAGAATGAGAAGTCCATCAGCGTTCTCCGGCAGGTTGGCTCGGGGCGAGGACGAAGTAGGGAAGTGCGAGGTCGTCGCCTTGTTGACGAAAGCGAACCTCGACGGGGAGCCCAATCGAAACATCATCTGGCTCTGCGTCCGGCATTTCTGCCACGAAACGAACGCCTTCTTCGAGGTCGACGAGAGCGACGACGAGGGGATAGTTGAATGCCGGAACCTGAGGGTGGTGGTTCACGACAAAGCTGTGGATGGTGCCTCGACCCGACATCGCTTCGGCGGTCCAATCGAAGGACTGGCAGGTCCCACAAGCAGGGGAGGGCGGGTGCCGCAACGTGCCGCACCCGTCGCACCGCTGGATCCGGAGTTCTTGAGCCAGTGTGCCCTCGAAGAAGAAGGCGTTGTCGCGGTTCATCGCGGGCCGGGGTCGTGGCGGGCGGGCTTCAGCTGCCGGCTTGCGATTTGGCGGTGCGAAGCGGAAGAGCCGCCATCGCTGGTTACCAATGATGGCGCCGTCGCTATCGGTAAAGGTGATGAGCGTCGTGACGAAGTGTCCGCGACCGAGCGCCGTGTCCTTCTGGTCCGAGACCGATTCGATGACTTCCGATGCGGTGATGATGTCGCCGGGCACAGCCTCGCGGATGTACTCCTGCTCGCAGTTCGTGGCGACCACCGAGGTGAATCCGGCTTCGGCGAGTAGGGCGATGAGTTCTTGTCGCGCTCCATGAGGTGGTGAGGCTGGTTTCTTCAGCAATCCGGCCATCGACCAAACCTGGAGCATCGCTGGCGGGGCGATGATCGAGGACCGGCCAGTTGCTTTCGCGGAGGCCTCATCGACGTAGATCGGGTTCGTATCGCCCAAGGCCTCGACCCAGGAGCGAATGTCGGATTGCGCGATTGGGTCGCGTGACTGACGGTCGGGGCCGCAGCTTTTGCCAGCGAAGGGGTCGAGTTGTTCGCGGGTGAGCGGAGTGGTTTCGGTGGTCACGATGTCTTCCTTCGTTGCTCCCGAGCAAGCGAGAGGCCCCGGATTCCTACGATGTCGCGAAGGACGTCGTTGACGCCTCCGCCGAAGGTGTTGATCTGTACGGCCCGACTTCCAATCTCGGCTCGTCCTTCAAGAACCGCTCCCGGTTCGCCGGGTCGCACGAGCGCTTGGGACCCAAGGACGCCCGACATGAGCCGGTAAATCTCGATCATCGTTTCGGTACTGAAGATCTTTGCGGCGGCCGCATCGTCGGCGGGGAGGTCGCCAGACGAAGCAGCGGCGAGCTTCCAGTTAGAGACTTTGACTGCGTCGAGTAGCGCTCGACATTTTGCCAGGTCGCTACGCACCCAGCCTTGATCGATGACAACTGATTCGTCGGCAGCGGGGGTTGCCGCAGCCCAGGCGACGACGTCGTCGAAGAGTTCCTCGACCCCGCCAGTGAGGGCAGCGAGGCCGACTCGTTCGTGGTTGAGCTGGTTCGTGATGACACCCCAGCCGCCGTCGACCTCGCCGACGATGTTGTCGGCCGGAACGCAGATGTTGTCGTAGTGGGTGATGGTGGTGTCGATGCCGCCGACCGTGTGGAGTGGTGCGTGCGAGAAGCCGTCGGAGTTGGTGGGCACGATCAGGATCGAGATCGCTCGGTGCCGGGCTTCTAGCTTGCCGGTGCGGCACGCCAGCCACACGAAATCCGCCCGGTCGGCGCCGCTGGTATAGACCTTGTTGCCGTTGATACGCCATTGGTCGCCGTCGAGCTTCGCCGATGTGGTGAGCGAGGCGAGGTCGGTTCCGGAATCGGGTTCGGTGTAGCCGATGGCAAACACCACCTCACCTCGCTGAATCGCGGGAAGGTAGGTGGCCTTTTGCGCTTCGGTGCCAAAGGCCATGAGCGCGGGACCCACGGTGTTGACGGTTACGAAGGGGAAGGGGACTCCCGAGCGCCGAACTTCGTCGAACAGTACGAACTGCGACAGGCCGGTCATCGCCCGGCCGCCGTACTCCTCGGGCCAACTCAGCACGAGCCAACCATCGGCGCCCATCTGTCGGATGAGTTTGCGAGCGAGGTCGGCCGCCTCTTCGGAGCGCGAGCGAAGCACATCCTTCACGTCAGCGGTCATGAGCGCTTGAAAGTAGGCCCGCGCTTCGGCCCGCAGCGCGTCGTCCTCATCGGTGAATCGATATCGCACGGCGGCTCCCGGCCCGGTTGGTTCCCTGTGCAACGAACAGTAGGAAAAATATGGACAGGTGTCCAGACGTCTGTCTCTAGGCTCGGATGAGGGTGAGCCGGGGGATCAGATGGAGGGCGAAGAGAGCAACATGGGGTCGGCCCGGAGTTCGGCGCGGACCGCGGCTTCCCAGAAACCGATGAAGCCGTTGCCATCGCTCTTGCTGATCTGGTTCAGGTAGCTGTCGGGCAGTTTCGACTGCAGCGGACCGTCGGTGATAGCCCGGGCGTGCCAGGCTCGTTGGCAACGCTGCTCGAGCGCAACCGCTCGCTGGTGGACAGCCCGAACCGTCGACCCGAGGACAAACACCCCGTGGCCGGCGAGCAACGCAAGGTTGGCCTCGCCCAGCTTGTCGACGGTGGCCGCTGCGGCGGCCGCGCTGTTTACGGCACCGTCGTATTCATCAACAAGTACGAGATCACCGCCCCCGCCGAGTGACGAGCTCTGGTCCATACGTGGTGGAACCTCTCCGATATCGGCCCACACCGTCGCGAACAATGGGTGGCTATGCATCGCCACCTGCACGTCGGGCCGGGCCTTGTGAAGTTCGAGATGGAGAGGGATGCCGAGCGGGGCTGGCCAATCGCCCTCAACGACATTGCCGTCCAGTTCGATGGCGATGATGTGCTCGGGTCGCAGCTCTTCCCAGTGCAACAGCCACGGGTTGCACCACAAGGTTCCGTCGCCACGGTTGATCGTGATGTGCCCAGCGAGATGGTCGTCGTACCCCTCACGCCAAAGCGCTCGGGCAAGCAGCACTAGCTCTTCCTGCGGCGACAGGTCGGGGATGAGCTTGTCGGGTGTGGGTGAGAAGGTCACGGAAGCTCCGACTATTTGGGCAGGACGATGTCAGGGAGCGGATGCCGATAAAGCTTCGCCGCGTTTTCGCTGCACATCATCCGGATCTCATCGGCTGGAATATGGCCCCAGGCCTCATGGATTACCTGTTGGCTGGTGGGCCAAGTGCTATCGCCGTGCGGGTAATCGGTTTCGACACAGATGTTCTCAACCCCAATGCGATGGCGCGCATCGATGGTCGACGGATCGTCGATGGTGCAGAACCAGAAGTTCCGCTTGAGAACGTCGGATGGCCGGTCGTCCCAGCCAAGGCCGTATCCCGAGCGGTCGACGATGTTGTCGAGGCGATCGAGAAGCATCGGAACCCAGCCAATGCCACCCTCGGACATTGCGATCTTCAGGTTGGGGAACTTCACCGGGTATTCCGACCAGAGCCATTCGGTTGCGGCACCTAGCGACAGCTGCCCAAACATCGTTGCCCCGATCTGCAGCACTGGCGATCCCGGGGGAGTGGGGTACATGCCCGAACTGCCGACGTGAAGCGAAATGACGGTGTCGGTGTCGGCGCACGCCTGGATGATTGGGTCCCAGAACTCGCGGTCCCAAAGGCTTGGCAGGTCGATTGCGTGTGGGCGCTCTGGCAGCGTGACGGAGGTGAAGCCTCGGGCGGCATTGCGATGGATCTCTTCGGCCGCCAGCTGCGGGTCGCCGAGGTAGGTGATGCCGCCGGGAATGATTCGGTTGGGGTACGGGAGATGCCACTCGTTGTAGAGCCAGTCGTTCCATGCTCGGGTGGCGTCAAGGCCGGCTTCGGCGTCTTTGGCGAAGGAGAACACTCGGCCGCAAAAGCCGGTGATCTGACTGGGGAAATTGAGCTGGGCCCAAATGCCGCCGAGGTCCATATCGGCGATACGGGCGGCAGCGTCGTAACAACCTGGCCGCATGTGCTCGAAACGGAACGGTTCGAGTTTGACCGACTCGGGTCGGCGGCCTGCCACGGCGTTCATTCCTACTTGGGTGTAGATCTCGCCCTCGAACTTCCAGACCTCGTGCCCTTGCTCGGTTTCGATGAGCTGTGGACCTCGGTCTCGGATCTTCGGATCCATGTACTCCGAGAACACGTGCGGCGGCTCGACGACGTGGTCATCAACCGAGATGATCGTGTACTTCACCTCGGCGGGTTCTGGGTCCGGGAGGAATAGCTCACTATCAAGGGTGGATGTCACTCGACGCTCTCCAATTTGTCCGGCGGTAGCCTCGGCGACCTTACTGGCGCGGTTGTGCGGCCGCCCAAAACCGTTTGGCCGGGCCTGCTAGCCCAAACTGAGTCCCGCGTGGAAGCCGTCATGCATGGCGCCCTCGATGTAGCCGATTCCTGATGCGTCACCCACCACGGTGGTCTCGATGCCAGCGACGGTCATCCAGGAGTCGAGTGTCGGGTTGCCGATGAGTCCGGTGGCAATAATGACGGAGTCAGCGAGAACACTGTTGACGGAGTCAGCGAGAACACTGTTGGCGGCATCCGCCTCTTCGTCGCCAAGCCTGTAGTGCACGCGCTCGGCGTCGATGGTGGTGACCGTCGCCCCGTTGATAAGTGTCGTGCCATGGTCGCGAAGGTCGGTGAGCACGCGCCAGCGGCGAGGGTGTGCCATCTCGGGTGCCATGTTGGGGCCGGGGTCGATGACGGTGACCGTGCGGCCACGGTCGACGAGGAACTCCGCGATCTCGATACCCACAAGTCCGCCGCCGACGATGGTTACTTC
The DNA here is from genome assembly GCA_937934655.1 of uncultured Acidimicrobiales bacterium. Classification (GTDB taxonomy): domain Bacteria; phylum Actinomycetota; class Acidimicrobiia; order Acidimicrobiales; family SHLQ01; genus CALLQB01. The sequence goes on from CALGZB010000030.1 coordinate 16,535, forward strand.
TTTGCCTAATGGCATGTAGATCTTGGTGAGTTTGGCCAGCCGATCGGCGTCGCCGGTAAGCCCCAGTCGGCGCCCTGCGGTGGCTGCGAGCCGGCCCGCAAGCGGAACCTTCTTGGCATCGCCATCGCCCGAACCGGTGAGCACCTTTCGGAGATCGTCGCCGTCGACGACATGCTTCAGGTCGGCGCCGGGGATCGTCGAAGCCTCGCGGGCTCCGCCGATCGCCACAATCACGTCGTCGGGCGAAAGGGCTTGAATCGCCTGCGGTGTGGCTGGCGTGTTGAGTCGGACGTCGACGCCAAGAGTGTCCATCTGTCGGGTGAGCCACGCGAGTAGCCGGGCGTTGGGCTCATAGACCAGAGCGGCGAATCGCAGTGCGCCGCCGAGCTGCTTCGACGCTTCGAACAAGGTGACGTCATGGCCACGAGAAGCAGCGACTCGGGCCGCCTCCATGCCAGCGGGTCCGCCGCCAACGATGACGACACGTTTGGCGGTCGCGGCCTTGTCGCGGTCGGCGTTGGCGAGTTCGGTCTCGTTACCAAGGGCGGGGTTTACCGCACAGTGCACCCGACGGTCGAAGAACGGCGAGGCGACGCAGACGTAACAGTTGATACAGGGACGAATGTCTTCGGGGCGGCCTTCGCGAAGTTTGTTGGCCAGTTCCGGGTCGGCGAGTATCTGGCGGCCCATAGCAATGAGGTCGGCGTTCTCGTCGGCCAGCATCTGTTCTGCCGTTTCGGGGTTTATTCGTCCGACGCCAATGATCGGGATATCGAGGTCCGCTTTGAGCTGTGCGCTCAATTGTTTGTGCTTCGCTTCGGTGTGGGGAAGCGTGCCCAGCGTGAAGGCCGACGCAGAACTGCTGTCGCCGTATGCGCTGAGGTGAATCGCTGCTGCGCCTGCTTCCTGGGCCAGCTTTGCGGTGATCCGTGCGTCGGCGAACTCGATGCCCTCAGGGGTGAGGTACTCCTTGGCGTCGAGGCGGCACCAGATCGGGATCTCGTCGTTCACACTTGCCCGCATTGCTTTGATGACCTCAACGAGGAACCTCGACCGCTGCTCGATTGATCCGCCGTATTCGTCGTCCCGGGTGTTCCACTGCTTCGAGAGGAATGCCGAGATGAGGTAGCCGTGGCTGGCGTGAATCTCCACACCGTCGAAGCCTGCGTCGCGAGCTCGACGGGCCGCCTCGGCAAATTTGTCGGTGGTTTCGAGGATGTCGTCGGTGGTCATCGCCCGGAGTTTGCCGCCACCATCGCCATTGACCGCTGCCATCCAACCGAGCTCTTCCGCCGTTGTGTCGGCAAGCATGGAGTACGAGCCGTGCCAATCGGTGAGGGAGGGCACCAGGATGTCGCGGCCCTCCTTCTTATCGACCCGCGAGACCTTGCCGTGATGTGCGAGCTGTACCGCAATCTTGGCGCCGTGGGCATGTACCCGACTCGTCAGTTCGGTCATGCTGGGAATGAACGAGTCGGACGACATCCCGAGTTGGTGCCGCGAGTTGGCCCCGTTGGGGTAATCCATCGCGCAGGTCTCGGTGATGATGAGCCCTACGCCGCCCCGCGCTCGGTCTTCGTAGTAGGCGATGATCGGCTCGTTCGCCAGTCCGTCGCCATCGACCATCTCTACGCCCATTGGCGCCTGCACCAGTCGGTTTCGAAGCTCCATCGAACCGATGGAAGTTGGCGAAAGCAGTCGATCGAACATCGTCACAGACTAGGCGCAAGCCCCAAAACGAGCCCGAACTCGTACAGATATTGGCTGCTCTGACAGCCGTATCCTGTACGAGTTCGGGATGTTGTTATTTAGTTGGTGCCGTCTAGGACGTCGGTGATTGGTTTGAGGTCGCCCTCTTCGCCGAGTGTCATGTCGAAGATCGACAGACGGAACGAGTCATCGGCGTCGTACTTACCGGGGCCAAGCGACGAGAACGGGAGACCGGGGAGTGAGAAGTCGCCCATACCATCGGCTGCTGCGAGGAACGACTCTGGTGTGAGGTCGGCACCGGCGGCGGATGCCACCTGTACGAACAGCTGAATCCAGCGGCAGTAGCTCATGAGTGGGTTGAACCACTGCTCTTCGCCTTCAACGTACTCACTGGGGAGTTTGTCGTCGATGAGTCCAGGGTTGGCAGCGAAGAAGATCTCGCGGCATTCCTGGGTGCCAGCCTCTTCGTAGATTTCGTCGTCGGTGAGTCCGGTTGGGGTGATCGAGCCATCGAGCATCTCAGCCGTGGTGTTCTCACCAGGGTTGTCGAGAGCCTGGCGTTCGAGAACCCACTTTTCGACGTCAAGACCGTTTTCGAAGACGCCGCGTGTACCGGCTTGGCCGCTACCGATGATCAGAACCTTGTCGGCACCTGATGCTCGGATGTTTTCGGCAAGGACCTGCCATCGGGCGTTCTCGGCAACGGTCTCGCCTTGCGGCACGTCGTTGATGGCGACCAGAACTGGTTCGACGCCTTTTGCTTGGAAAAGTGCTTCGGCTTGTTCGAACACGTCTTCGAGTTCGATGGAGCCGATGATCGCAATCTTGGCGTCGTCGAGGCGGCCGTCTTGTTCGAGAAGGTCAACAAAGACCGACAGGCGCCGGTTTCGAAGCGAGTTGTTCTGGAGCCATGGTGCCTTGGCCTGAGCCAATCGCTCTTCGGACTGTACGCCACCGACGAGAACGGTCTCGTGGGTGTCGGTGATGCAGACGTTCTCGGTTTCGGCCGGTCCAACGAATCCGCCGACGATGGCGAAGATCTCGTTGTCTTCGGTGAGACGGACACAAACCTCGGCGGCGACCGTGGTGCCGAGAGGTGTGTAGAACTCATAGATCGGCTCGATCATCCGGCCGTTGATGCCGCCGTTAGCATTGATGTCATCGATGTACGTCTGGTAAACGAGCTGCTGATCGCCCCAACCCTGCGCTGAAAGGTTCTTTGAGACCAGGTCGTCGAAGTCGAGCATGGTGACACCGATGGTGATGGTGTCTTCGGTGACTCCACGGAACGACGCGGTGAGTGCCGGTGCGTCATCGGCCGGCTCCTCTGCGGGTTCCTCGTCGGTGGGTTCTTCATCCGCTGGTTCTTCATCCGCAGGTTCGTCGTCGACTGGAGCCTCGGTGCTGGTGGCATCGGGCTCTTCGTCATCGGTAGCAACCTCGCCTCCACCACATGCGGAGGCCACCAGCGCAAAGAGCGCCAATATCGCTAGCAGCCTCGTAAGTGCTCCGGCATTGCCTCGTTGTCGAGACGCGTTCTGCAAACTCATGGATTTCGTTCCCCTCGGATACTGAAGTGATCCACCGCGGTATTGGTGTTCCCACACCGTATCTGACGACCCGTCACATTTTGAAGGCAGCCCTCAAAGAGCTACGAGCGGAACGGGTTGGGACGGCTGTCGAAACCGACGGGACCTACTGCGGTGCGAAGCTGATTGGAAGCAAGAAGCTCGCGTCTTCGTCGGGCAGGCCTGCATCGTTGACGATGATGACGCAGTCGTTCGTTGCCGCATCGCACGTGCCGTTGCCGACGGTGCCGACCACGATGGTGAGTTCCATCGAACCTTCGCCTGTGGGGTTTGCCTGAAGGATGTGCCCAGTGACGAGGTCGCACGCAGCGCTTCCGGTGAGACCGCCTTTGGAGCACTGCACGATGTTGACGGTTCCATCGGTGAAACCCGACCACGACACAGTGACGGTCTGGCCGTTGACGAGTCCGGTACTCGGCTCGACGCTCGCCGACCTGGTGAAGAGCTCCGAGTTCAGTGGCTCGATGGTGAGGCCCGAATCGGGTTCGGCGGCGAAGTGCAAGGTTGCGGGCGCATCACCTGGCCATCCAGCCTCGAGTCGGACGACAGCATCGTTGTCGGCCGAGAGGTTCGCTGACCAGAAGTCGGTGGTGACGTCAGCTACGCCCGGGAAGAGGGGGCTTCCGGCGAGCAGCGGCGATGTGTGTTCGGCGTCGTCGAGAACGAGAAACCCCTTCGATGAAGTCATTTCGTTGAACGCTGGGACCGATGAGTCGAAGGCGACGAGGGCGTCGGCGGTTCCGTGCACGAACAGGATTGGAGGAGTGGCGGCGAAGTCGTAGCTGCCGCCGCCAAACGGTGCTGGGCTCCCGGCTGCCACGATGGCGGCATCGATCCGGTCGTCGAAACAGCAGGAATGCGCCGTAGTGGCGAGTGTTGTGATGGCTCCGTTTGAGTGGCCAGCGAGCCCAACCATCTCAATGTCGACTCGGCCAGCGAGGATGCCTGTGTCGGCTTCGGCGAGTCGAGTGACTTCGTCGATGACGAAGGAAACATCGCCTGGTTGGTTCTGCGTGTCTGTCGCATCGGGGCCCGCTGGCGCTGAGGCCTTGGTGAGGGGAAAGCTCGGTGCGGCCACGATGAATCCGGCTGTCACCCACTCGGTGAAAAGGTCGGCGTAGAGCATCGGGGTGGCCGAGAATCCATGGGCGAAAACGATGAGCGGGTAGGGGCCGGTGTCCGCTGGCGGTGCGTCCTCGACGGTGTCCGACTGTCCGGCGGTGAGGGCGGGGTAGAAGATCGTGAGGTCGATGGCGCGTTCTGGTTGTTCGGCAACATCGCCAGATGATGGGGTGGAGCGGGACTCGTCCGTCAGGTTGAGAGTCGTGACCCCGACACCATCTGCGGGTGGGGTAGTGGCAGGAGGAACGGTGGTTTCGGCCGGCACAGAATTCGCAGGTGGTTCGGTCGAAGACTCAGCGGGTTTGGTAGTTGGGGGAGCCGACGCCGACGGCTCGTTGGTGACGCACGAGGTCGTCAACGCCAGAAGAACCAGGAGACATGGGAGATACGAACGAAGGTGTTGACGACTGGTCACGAAACGCCGTTGATCCAGTCGGCAATCGGTTTCGCGTCCTTCGAAGCGCTGCGCTCGAGAATGCGGAGTTCGATCATTCGCTGCGTTGTGAGCTCGGCGAACTGGTTGGCGAGCGCTGACGCACTGGGTGGCTTCGCTTCGCCGGTTGCAGACTCGTTGCTAACGAGCAGCGTCTTAACGACATAGTCGAGAGATCGACGCGACAGCGACATTCCGGCGTCTCGGGCGAGGTCGCGAGCCGACCGGGTTAGGCGGTTGACGGTGGCAGGCCGGGAATCGGTTGGTTTGATTCGTCGCCACGATTCACTGAGGTGCTCGAAGAGCACAGGCCAATCAGCGTTGGCCAGCAAAGGAAACTCGCGATCGATCTGTCGCAACCGTCGGGCTGGGCCGGGGATGGTGTCGCGATCAAGCCCGTCAGCGGCCGTCGCATTTGCGGGTTGATCGTGCGGTTGTTCTTCTTCGTCGCTTTGCGTTGGAAGGTCGCGTTGCGCGGGAAGAAGGTATGCCCGGCGTCCGGCGCTGATCTCGCCGTCGGGCACCGCGTGACGCAGGAAACGTTTGAAACTGCCATGACCAAACCAACCGTCGCTGATTTCGGCACCGAACTCCTTTTGGAGCGACCAGGCCAACCCGGCAAGGTCGGTCGGACGGGTGATCGACGACCACCGGCCACGAAGGAGTGCCGCCGCATCGGCAGCTTGGCCAGCCAAGGTTTCGGCGACCACCTCGGACGACGGGTCGTGTTCACCAACCGCTTCCTGATCGATACGGTCGAGTTCGCTCCGCAGATCCTCGGCGATGCCATCCAAGACGGACAACAGGTCAGACATTCTGGTGCTGAGAACGTCGACGAGGGGCGGTAGCGACCCGTCGTTGCTGTAGATCTCTTCGTGGGTGAGTTCTCCCCAGCTGTCCTGCAGAAGTGTGCGCACTTGCAGCTCGCACACCACCGGTGAGCCGTCGATCTCGATACCCAGCCGTACGTGCCAGCCGCGGTAACCCGACTCTTTGGGTACCGACACGTAGTCGCGTTCGGATTCCGGTTCGAGCCAGAGCCCCGAACCAGAGGTGTTCGGCAAACCCTCGAGCGCGGCCTGGACCATATCGATGTCGCGAAGGTTGATGCAGGTGATCCGCAACCCCACCAGGTCATCGACCGCGTTCGACAGGTTTTTGAGGGTCATGGTTTGACCTTCAAGACTCAGGCGTCTGATCTTGCGCCATGTGCGACGTTTGGATTTCACCCGACCGGTCGTGCTGCGGATTCGCGCAAGGTCGCGTTCGCTCAGCGAATCGGTTAAGACCCGTTGCAGTGACGCATCAGCCGCTACGAGAGCAGGCTCCAACATCCGCTCGCGGAAGGCGTCATACCATTCACCGAATTCGGCATACCCGATCTCGGTAGCGTCCCTATTTTCGCTCATACGACACGCTCTTTGGACATGATGTTCCAGTGGAAGACAGGCGCATCCTAGAGCACGAGAAAACCCTGGGGGTCGACTCGCAGGGTCTGTTGCGGCTTACCGATGGTTGGCTTACTCGATGATCAAAACGTCGGCGTCGGGTGTTGCAGACGTCAAACGACCAACATCTTCAGCCCGTTCGATAAGCGTGCGCCGCTGGTTGATGTATCCCTTATCGGTGGTCTCGCCAGCGTCGATTGATGGTGGTGTCGACAAGATGATGACTCGTCGGATTCGGGTTGATGACGTGTTGGCGTTCGCCGAGTTGTGCTCGATCAACGCTAGTCGAAGTTTCTTGCGAGTTTCGGCGTCGTCGATTTGTCCGGGTGCAAGCCAAACGAGCAGGCCAAGCGAGCTTTGCTCGTGTCCCGTGATCACACAGTCCAATACGAGGGGGGATGTGGCCGACACAATCGCTGGACGAAGCAAACCGACGTTGACCCACGTGCCGGTGGTCAGCTTGAAGTCTTCGCCGATCCGTCCATCGAACCTGAGCCCAGCATTCGGATCGTCGGGGTTGGCGAGGTCGACGGCATCACCCGTCTTGAAGAAGCCGTCGGCGTCGAATGCCTCAGCGGTTCGTTCGGGGTCTTTGAAGTATCCGGGTGTCACGGAGTGGCCGGCGACGCGGATCTCGCTCTTGTCGTTTGAGGGAACGAGCTTGACGGTAAGGCCCGGAATCGGCACACCGATAACGCCGGGTCGGTCGAGCGGAAAATGGGCGCTAGTGACACTCGGAGCGGTTTCGGTGAGCCCCCAGCTTGAAGTCATGGGCACCTCCCGACCGACGGTTCGGAGACTTACGTCCCGGAGTCGGCGCCACAGGTCTTCAGGCAGCGGTGCCGCCGCATAGAAGATGAGTTGAAGCCGAGAGAAGAAGGCCGCAGCGAACTCGTCGTCAGTCTCGAGGCGGTCGACAAGACGGGCGTACCCCGCAGGAACATTGAACGAGATCGTCGGACGCACACTGGCGAGATTGGCGATGGTGGTGTCGAACAAACCGGGGGCCGGTTTGCCGGCATCGATGTAAAGCGTTCCACCGTTTGCGAGAACCATGTTGAAGTTGTGGCTGGACCCGAACGTGTGGCTCCAGGGAAGCCAGTCGCAGATAACCGGCGGTGTTTCGGTGAGGAAGGGCCAAACCTGGAGTGTGGCCTGCTGGTTCGCACACAACATCTTGTGTGTGGTGAGTACGCCTTTGGGGAGGCCGGTGGAGCCAGAGGTATAGAGGATCTTGGCAACGGAATCAGGGCCGACGGCGGCGAAGGCAGCGTCCACGTCTTCGGTGGCGACGGTGGCGAGAAGGTCGGCGAAGGGCAGGCCGACCTGGCCGTCGCCCGAGGCGATTGTGCGATCGGTGATCTCGCTGAGAACCTTGCTGAACGGCTCTGAGTTCTCGACAAAGATCAGTGCCGAGTCGCACTGGTCGATGATGTGGCGCACCCTCGAGAAGTCTTGTGCCACAAGTGAGTAGGCAACAGAGATTGCAACGACCGGAACACCCACAATGTGGGCGGCGAGCATGAGTTGCGCGTGAGCGATCGACGGGCCGGACAGAATCACGAGTGGCCGGTCGGCTCCAAGACCATGGTCGAGAAGGCCCTGTCCGATCGAGCGGGCCGATGTCCAGAGGTCGCCGTAGCTCAAGCTCGACCAAGCGCTACCGTTTGTGCGCTCGGCAATAAACGGCCGATCGGGTGCGATGGCGGCCCAGTCTCGTAACCACTCGCCAACCGACTGAGCATGTTCGCCAAGCGGTTCTCTCGACGAGAGGAGGCGGACGCCGTCGGGTCGTTCGGTGACCTTGATATCTGGCTGGGCGAACAGGGCTTCGGCGCCGCCGATCTGGTCATTCACTGGAGCGCCATCCCTACCTTCCCGTCAAACCTCGGGAGAGTTGATCACATCATGCCGAGTTCGAGTCGCGCAACATCAGAGAGGCGCGATTGGTCCCACGGCGGGTCGAACACGAGGGCGACGTCGACTTCTTCGACACCGGGCAGAGCGGTCACGGCATCTTGAAGGTCTTGTCGCATGATGTCGCCCATCCCACAAAACGGGGCGGTGACCGACATATCGATTTCGACACGTCTGTCGCCGCTTGGAAGATCGATTGCTTCGACCCGATAGACCAATCCCAGCTCGACGATGTCGACGGGGATCTCTGGGTCATAGACGGTTGCGGCCGCGGCCCAGACTGCATCGATGCTGAACTCGCTCGCTGCACTCGCGGCAATCTCTTCGGCGGTCTTTGGAGGCGCAACGAAACCGAAGTCGACGGAATCTTCCGGAGTTAGCCGGGCCATTTCGCCTTCGCTGGTGGTGACCGTGGCGGTGCCGCCAAGCGCTTGCAGCACGGTGACGCGATCGCCAGCGGCGAGCACGGCGGGGTGGCCAGCCGGAATGATGGTGACCTTCACGTCGCGGGGCAGCGTGAACGCACTCGACCCTTTGAGGCTTACTCTCGACTCACGCATTGTCTTGTCCGGTAGTGTCTTGTCCGGTTTCGTCGTGTCCGATCCGTTCGGTTATCCAGGCTCGAACGGTCGTGCTTTCGAGCTCGTCCATGACCTGATCGGCAAAGCCGGTAATGAGTAACCGTCGTGCCTCTTCTTTAGGAATGCCTCGACTACGCATGTAATACATGGCTGTTTCGTCGAGCTGCCCCACCGTGGCCCCGTGCTGACACGAGACCTCGTCGGCGAGAATTTCGAGCCGCGGCATCGTGTTGGCTTCTGCTCGGCGAGACAACAACAGGTTGGCGTTGGATTGCTCGGAGTCGGTGCCGTCGGCGCCAGGTCGAACATCGACGCCACCGTTCCACACACCGGTGCTGGAGTCATCAAGAACCCCACGGAACGATTGGCGACTCGTGCAGTTCTTTGCGGTATGAACCACCGTGATCTGCTGGTCGAGGGTTTGTTCGCCAAAGCCGAAGTACAGGCCCGAGAGATCGGCATGGCTCTCTTCGCCGGCGAGGTGCACGTGGTAGGCGACTCGGCCGTACTCGGAGCCCAAGTTGAACAGTCGGGCTCGGAACGTACTGCTGGCTGCCTGGACCACATCGACTCGGCCGAGGTGGACCTGCGTCGATGGAAGATCCTGAAGAATGATGTGTTCGAGGTTGGCCTCGGCACCGATCGAAATTTCGGTACGGACGTTGGAGCCGCCGAACGTTTCGCCGCTTCCGATGCGAGTCTCGATAACCGTGGCCGAGCTGCCGGCGGCCATCTCGATGACGACGCGGGTAGCGGAAGCGTTCTGGTCAGCCTCTCCGCTGCCGGGCACAACGACGTCGACAATGTGAATGGTCTCGGAGGGTTGGCCGGTGATCTGGATCACTGCGCCACCCGTGCCAAAGGCCCGGTTGATGATCGAGAACGGATCCTCAGGGGTGTCGTGCTCTTGCTCGAGAAGAGCCTCGACCAGGTCGGTAGGTGCATCGGCAAGGCTCACCAATGTGACCCCGTCGGGCAGGGTATCGAGGCTTGATCGCCCAACGTCGACAACACCGTTTACGAGTACGAGGCGCGGGCCATCGATTTCGGGAATCTGAGCATCGATATCGGCTGGCATGTCGGCCGGGGGAGTGCCCAGACCAAAGGCGAGCTGCGCCAACACCTTGTGTGGTGCATAGCGCCATGCCTCATCGCGCTTGGTCGGCAAGCTTAGTGTTTCGAGTTGCCCGACCGCGGTGAGGTGAGAGGGGAGGGTCGCGACACTCATGCCTTCGTTCCCGAGAGGGGTGCATAGCTGGCGTACCCGTGCTCTTCGAGCTTTAGGGCCAGGGTGTGGTCGCCAGATTCGACGATCTTGCCGTCGACAAGAACGTGTACAAAGTCTGGCTTGATGTAATCGAGCAGACGTTGGTAGTGAGTAATCACGATGAGCGACCGCTCGGGGTCGCGAAGCTCGTTCACTCCCGCAGCGACTACGCGAAGTGCATCGATGTCGAGACCCGAGTCGGTTTCGTCGAGGACGGCCAGCCGCGGCTGCATGATGGCCATCTGCAGAATCTCGTTGCGCTTCTTCTCGCCACCACTGAATCCGGCGTTGACCGAGCGGTAGAGGAAGTCTTCCTTCATCTCGACCAACTCCATGGCTTCGTTTGCCATCTTGAGGAAGTCGCGAGCACCAATCTCGTCTTCGCCGCGGGTGCGGCGAACCGAGTTGAGGGCCGTACGAAGGAAGTACATGTTGTTCACGCCAGGAATCTCGACGGGATATTGGAACCCCATGAAGACACCGGCAGCAGCGCGTGCCTCTGGTTCCATCTCGAGGAGGTCGGCGTCATCGAGGGTTACGGACCCGCCGATGTCGTAGCCGTCGCGGCCAGCAAGAGCGTGGGCCAGCGTGCTTTTTCCGGCACCGTTGGGGCCCATGATTGCGTGGACTTCGCCGGAACCGACCTCGAGGTTGAGGCCGGTGAGGATGTTTACTTCCCCGATTGAAACGGTTAGATCCTTGATGTGCAGCATCAGCCGACACTTCCTTCCAAACTCACGCTCAGCAACCGCTGAGCTTCAACTGCGAACTCCATTGGGAGCTCGTCAAATACTTCGCGACAGAAACCATTGACGATCATGGCCATCGCATCTTCTTCGTTCATTCCGCGTTGGCGGCAGTAGTAGAGCTGATCCTCGCCAACGGTTGAGGTGGACGCCTCGTGTTCGACCTGTGCGCTCGGGTTCTTGACCTCGATGTAGGGCACGGTGTGTGCGCCGCACTCTTTGCCAATGAGAAGTGAATCGCACTGGGTGTAGTTCCGGGCGTTTTCGGCTGACCGCATCATCTTGACGAGGCCCCGGTAAGTGTTCTGGCCCTTGGCGGCCGAGATGCCCTTCGAGATAATGCTGCTGGTGGTATCGGCGCCGATGTGAATCATCTTCGTGCCGGTGTCGGCCTGCTGGTGCTTGGAGGTGAGTGCCACCGAGTAGAACTCACCGATCGAACGATCGCCCTGCAAGATCACGCTTGGGTATTTCCAGGTGATGGCTGAGCCGGTTTCGACCTGAGTCCACGAGATCTTGGCGTCGGTGTGGGCACGACCTCGCTTGGTGACGAAGTTGTAGATGCCGCCCACGCCGTTTTCGTCGCCGGGGTACCAGTTCTGCACGGTCGAGTACTTGATCTCGGAACGGTCTTTGGCGACGAGCTCGACAACTGCTGCGTGAAGCTGGTTTTCGTCTCGTTGGGGAGCAGTGCAACCCTCGAGGTACGAAACATGCGAGTCGTCTTCGGCCACAATGAGGGTTCGTTCGAACTGGCCGGTGTTCATTGAGTTGATGCGGAAATAGGTGGACAACTCCATGGGGCAGCGAACGCCCTTGGGGATGTAGCAGAAGGATCCGTCAGAGAACACGGCCGAGTTGAGAGCAGCAAAGAAGTTGTCGCGAACCGGGACGACGGAGCCAAGGTGCTCTTTGATGAGCTCTGGGTAGTCCTGCACGGCCTCGGAGAACGAACAGAAGATCACGCCGGCTTCAGCGAGCGTGGCTTTGAAGGTTGTCGTAACCGACACCGAGTCGACGATCGCATCGACGGCGACGTTGCTGAGCATTTTTTGCTCGTGGAGCGGAATGCCCAACTTGTCGAACATTTCGCGGATATCGGGGTCGACGTCGTCCATGCTGTCGAGCACAGGCTTTTGTTTTGGCGCAGCCCAGTAGCTGATGGACTGATAGTCGATGGGGGCGATGTTGAGCTTGGTCCAGTCGGGCTCTTCCATCTCTTGCCAGGCAGCGAACGCTTTGAGGCGCCAATCGAGGAGCCACTCGGGCTCGTCCTTCTTCGACGAGATGAGGCGCACCGTGTCTTCGGTAAGCCCGGGCGGCGCGATATCGGTGTCCAGATCGGTGCTGAAACCGTATTCGTAGCTGGCTTCAGTCAGCTCTTCGATACCTCGAACGGCTTCACTCATCAATGTGCCTTCCTTTGCTTCTTCTACTTCTTGGCTTCGAGTACTTCTTGACTTGTCTGCTGGGCTTCTTGGCGACGCAGGGCAGAAGCCTGTGGTCTTCTGAAGTGAGGTCCTAGGTTAGCAGGTTATGAAAGTTCTACGTTGTTAAACTCTTGAAAGCTGTCTGAAGTGCTACGGTTGCCGAATGGCAACAATCGGCGTCGATCTCTCTACAACGCAACGTCGCGTCCTGATCGCACTGAAACGCCGTGGCGAAGCCACCGCCGATGAACTCGCCATCGCGCTAGATATCTCTTCAAGTGCAGTTCGCCAACATCTCAGCTCACTCCGCTCTGCTGGCTATATTACGGCCCGTCAAGACCATGGGCACACTGGGCGACCAGCCGATCGCTACCACGCCACCGACCTCACCGAAGCCCTGTTCGTCACCCCCGACAGCAGCCTCTCGATCGAACTTCTCGAACACATCGAGGAAGAAGATCCCGAACTGATCGAACGGGTCTTTAACCGCCGTCGCCGCCGACTCGTCGAGGAAGTCAAAGACGAGCTGGTGGGTAGGCCAATCGGCGAGCGCGTCGAAGCGCTCACTGGATTGCTCGATGATCAGGGTTATCTGGCCGACTCCGAAAAGCTTGACGAGAGCCATTACCGGATCAAGCTCAATAGCTGCGCAATCTGGTCGGTTGCATCGCACTATCAGCAAGCTTGCACCGCCGAACTCGATTTCATCCGCGACCTGATCCCAGATGCAACGGTGCAACGAGTAACCCATAAGACATCTGGGGCGCATACGTGCGCCTACGAGATCACACAGCCTCTCTAGGGTCAGGCTCTCTAGGGTCAGGCTCTCTAGGTTCAGGCTCTGTAGGTTCAAGCTGCGCTGAGCAGGGCTTTGTTGACGGAACGGCCTCAGATCGGCGGTTCTCCTACCGATGGAAGGACAGTCGTCTGTTCTTTGGAGTTCCGCTTTGTCTCGCAGGAATCATCTTTCTCTGGCTTTCCTGTCGGTCATCGTTTTGGCGTCACTGCTCGGCCTGATTCCATCGTTGCCCGTCGCTGGTCAAACCAGCTACACCCCATGGGAGTGCGACGGCACGCCGATCCTGATGCGCGGCGGCAAGTTCCATCGCATCGTTCCCGATCCAGCTGTACCTGGGAATCTCACCATCGAGACCATTCCCGGAACCAGCGGCATCCGGAACTCGACCGGATTCGATCCAACAACCAATCTGGTCTACGGCGTCGGAAACACGGGCGGGGTCCGACACGTGCGGGCCTACGACGCTACCGGCGCAATCGTGTTCGAAACCCCCATCCAGGCGCCGTACCCCCAAGATGCGAGCCAGTACGCAGGAACCGTGCTCGGCGATGGTCGCTACATCATCCATAGCGTTGGCAACGGCTCTGGCACTACCGGTTGGTATGCCGGGAACCGCTTCAACCTCTGGTCGATCGACCCTCTCACTGGAGCGTCGACTCACATTGGTTCGACCCCCGTCAACTTCGCGGACTTCTCGTACAACCCGCTCGATGGCTATCTGTACCAGATCGTCAACCGCGTGCTTTGGAAGGTCGATCCGAACGACGGCTCGACCAGCACCGTGGCCATGCCCGGTTCTTTCCCCAACGGGAGTTTCGGAGCGTCATGGTTCGACGCTGCCGGAAACCTCTACTCGTTCCGCAACAATCCGGGCGACATCTTTAAGGTCGATCCGGCGAACCCTGCCGGCTGGACCGAGGTCGGCGAAGTAGGCAGCGACGGAGGAACCGATGCTGGTAGCTGTGTCAGCCAGATCGACTTGAAAAAGGACGTGATCGAAGCGAGCGGCGATCCTCTCGCCCCCGACAACCGCAACTTCAACGGCGGGAACATTGCTCGCTACAAATTCACGATCATCAACAACGGTCTGCCGACCCAGAACCGCACCGTAGACCTGTGCGATGTACTTCCCGCCGATGGCCGCGAATATTCGGGTGTGTGGACGTCGACCAGCCCAACCGCCACCATGACGTCGGGTGGTGCCGCTGGCGACACTTCGTTCTGCCTCGAGGTGGTCGCTCCGTCGAGTTTGTGGACCGACCCAGCCAACCCTGGTCAGCCGCCGGTGGAAGTCGTCGTCGAGGTCCGATTGACCAGAGCGATGGCGCCGGGCACCTACGAGAACCAAGCCACGTTGGACTTCGACCAAGATGGCGTCGTCGATGTCCTGAGTGACGACCCCGGCGACGGGAGTGACCCACGCGACCCAACCACCCTTTCGGTGATGGGCGCATTTCTGGTGGACAAGACGGTTATCGGCCACCCAACCGACGACTCGACCGACTCGTTTGCGGTGACCGTTGCGTGCGTCTTGGCCGACGGCTCGCCGGTCGATGTCTTGCGGACTTCGTTTCGCAACGAGTCCACGAACGCTGCCTGGCCGGGCGCAGCGACCAATACCTTTTCGATTCGTAGCGGCGATGTCGTTCGGGTCCGGAGCCTTCCGGCGGGGGCCACCTGTGAAGTCACCGAAACCGCCAATCCTTCGTACGAGACTTCCACCACGAGTGGCGATATCGCGGCCGGCAACGTAGCCACGCTGACCCTTGACGAGCCGTACGAAGAAGAGACGGTCTCGTTCAGAAACGAAACGTCTACGTTCTCGATTACCAAGACAACCGACTCGACCACCGCGCTTCCGGTGGATGGTGACGGCACGTTTACCTTCGATGTCGTCTGCGACGACGGGACCAACGCCACGGTGGATGTCACCACCACAGGCGGCACCGGCTCGGCAAGCTACCCCGATGTACCGCTCGTGCCTCCCGGCACCGAATGCACCATCACCGAGCAAGGCCTAACCGGATGGTCGGTCACGACCGCCAACCCGCAGACCGTGACGACGGATCTGGTCGTGACACCAACTGCTGAGTTCGAGAACGTTCGCGAGTTCGCCGACCTTGTGGTCACCAAACAGATCGTCGGCCTCCCGACCAGCGCCGACCCGAGAGCCTTCGTCTTCGACGTCTCCATCGAATGCATCGGCGGTGGTCTGACCGGTACGTACAGCGTGCCCGGTCCGCTGACCATCGCGACTGATAGTCCCATCACGGTTGCCGACCTGCCGGTCGGGGCTACCTGCACCGTGGTCGAAGCTCCAGCTACGGGATTCAACGCGCGGTTTGCACCAGAAAGCGCCGTCGAGATTGCAACGGGCGGCAGCACCGTCGAGATCACCAACTCGACCGGCTCGCTGATCGTCGAGAAGAACACGGTCGTCCCAAACACCCACCCCATCGACCCGCATGGCACCTTCACCTTTGATCTTCAGTGTGTGGACAGCGATGGATCGACAGTGTTCGACCAATCCATTCCGCTTACGACCAACTCCCTGACTCTCACCGGAGCGACCGGCGGCATCAGCCACACCGAGGTCGGTGTACTTCCGCCTGGAGCTGTGTGCTCAATCACCGAGCAGGCGCCCGCCGCGGGCTGGGTTATCGACTCGCCCGCAACGGTCTCGCTCGACGTCACCGTCGATGACCCCGAGCCAATGGCCACGTTTACCAACCGTCGTGAGGTTGGCTCGTTGACCATCACCAAGACCCTCGCCGGGATCCCGGCTGGTCTCAACCTCGATGACGAGACCTTCACCGTCGACATCTCGTGCGTTGGCGACTTCACCTCAAGCCCATACGTGCTGACCAACCAGTTGGTTTCGGTCAACACGCCGCTCGTGATCGACGACCTGCCGACCAACGCCGTTTGCACCGTGAGCGAAGACGCCGATGATCGGTTTGCCTCAACCATGAGTCCGCCGACCGGCGAGATCACGATCGATACCGATGGCGAAACGGTTGCGCTGACCAACACCACCACCTCGTTCCAGCTCACCAAGCTCACGAGCTCGGCCAACCCGGCGGCCGCCGACATCGACGGCACGTTCGAGTTCGCGGTCGAGTGCATCGCGGCCGGCGGCGACACGCTATTTGACGACACCGTCTCCATCGCCACCTTGCTCGGCACCGGATCAGCCAGCCCTGCCAACCTCCCACTTGTGCCCGACGGAACCACCTGCACGGTCAACGAAGTCGGACCCCCAAGCGGCTTCACCCTCATCAACCGTGTTGGCGGGACCCCTGTCGCCACGAACGGCATCGAGGTTGTTACCAGTGCGACTCCAGCCGCTCTCGAATTCGAGAACCAACTCGATGCTGGGACCTTGACCGTGACCAAGGACGTCACCGGCGTCGATGTGACCACGGCACTCGAGGCCGAGGTCTTTGCAGTCACGGTGACCTGTACCGGCAACTTCACCGGCGGCACCTACACCGTGCCCGGACCACTGACCGTCACCGAAGGCACGCCACTGGTGATCGACGACCTTCCGGTCGGATCGGTCTGTTCGGCCAGCGAAGCCGATGATGCTCGGTTCACGCCTACCTTTACGCCAGCGGGCGGAGCGACCATCGACGCGGCCGGTACTGCAACTGTCGCCATCGACAACGCAACCTCAACCTTCGCCATCGACAAGACCACCACGGCTCCCGCTGGCATCGACCCCGACGCAACCTTTACCTTCGACGTTTCGTGTGTTGACCCCGACGGCGCGACCATCTTCACCGACACCGTGTCGATCACCACCGCTGGTGGCGCCGGTGCCTGGGGTCTTCCCGACGCTCCGTTCGTTGCGCCCGGCACGGTCTGCACCGTGGTCGAGGCCCCGCTTGCTTCCTGGGCGGTTTCTGGTTCGGCCACGACGACCATCACCACGACGGCGACCACCACCGAGACTGCTAGTTTCATCAACGAGCGGGCGGTCGCCGACCTCGACATCACCAAGACGCTCATCGGTATCCCCGATGGGTTTGATCTCGATGGCGACCTGGCCACCGACAATGACGACACGATGTTCACCGTCGATGTGTCGTGTACCGGCGACTTTGCGAGCAGCCCTCTGACGATCACGGGTCTGCCGCTGTCGGTGAATGCCCCGCTGACCGTCCCCAACCTGCCAACCGGCGCGGTCTGCGAAGTCACCGAAGTGTTCGATAGTCGCTTCCAAACCCTGTATTCCCCTGATATCGGCGACGGGACCGCAGCGGTCGTGTCGCTTTCGAGCGCCGGAGCCTCGGCGGGTGTTACCAACAGTGGCGGCACGCTTGCGGTGCGTAAAGACACCCTCGCCCCCAGTACTCACCCGATCGATCTGTTGGTCGACGTCGACTACGTCATCGACTGCGGAGTCGAATATTCGGGCACGCATACCTTGGCGGTTGACCAGATATCTGGTGGTCAAGGAATCGGCGGCATCACCTACACCGAGCTGCCGATCATGCCTGCAGGAACGGTCTGCTCAGTGACCGAAACGGTTCCGACTGGCTGGACGGTCACGACGGCCAACCCCCAATCGGTCACCATTGGTCCGAACCCGCCGACCGCTTCGTTTGTCAACGAACGAGATACCACTTCGCTCACGGTAACCAAGGTCATCGACGGCCTTCCCGCTGGATACGACTTGAGTGACGAGGAGTTCATCGTCGACGTTTCGTGTTCGGGCGGATTCACCGTCGACCCCTACCTGATTGCCGATCAAGTCATCACCGCCAACACCCCTCTGGTGATCGACGACCTTCCTACCGGTGCAGTTTGTTCGGTCATCGAAGATGCCGACGAGCGCTTTGCTACAACCATCGAACCTCCGGTCACGCTCGCCGCTGGCGGAAGCGAGCTGGTGGTAACCAATACGACCTCGTCGGTCGCGATCGACAAGACAACCGTTTCGAGCTCTCCGCACCCGGTGGCACTCGACGGAACTTTCGAGTTCGAGATCACTTGCCCAGGGATCGAGCTGGTCGACGCGGAGATCACGACCGTTGGCCAGATCGGTAGTTGGGGTGCTCCCAATGGTCCACTGGTTCCGCCCGGAACAACCTGTGATGTTGAAGAAACTGGTAGTCCTGACGGTTGGGTTGATCAAGACCCGGACGGCATTGCGATTACCACCGACGATTCGGGCATTCCGGTTATCGCCTCGTTCACCAACGTCCTCGCTACCGGTTCGCTCACTATCGCCAAGACCATCATTGGATCGCCAGCGGCCCTCGCCGACGAGCCGTTCACCGTCGACATCTCCTGTGTCGGAGAGTTCGTCTCGAACCCGTACTTGATCGTCGACCAGATCGTCACGGTCAATACTCCGTTGGTGATCCCCGACCTTCCGACCGGTGCAACGTGCACGGTTACCGAAGATCCCGATGCCCGCTTCCTCCCCGCCTTCGACCCCGACGATGGGTCGGCAGTGATCACGGCTGACGGTGTGGAGATCGGTATCGATAACCGCACCGGAACTTTTGATATCACCAAGGAGATCGTCGTCGCTGGAACCCAGCCCATCGATGTGACCCTCGACTTCGCCATCGATGTTTCCTGCACCGACGGCACGTCGCTGTCGCTGACCATGGAGATCGTCGACGGGGCTGCAGTAACCAAGACCTATCCCGAGATTCCGTTGCTCCCCGACGGCACCGCCTGCACGATCAGCGAGGCGGCAGCGCCCGCTGGTTGGGTCTTGATCGAGGACGCCGACGCCGACACCGACACGGTCGCCAACGCAACCGAGGTAGTAGTGAGCGCCCTCGAAAGCCCGACGCTGACCTTTGTGAACGAACGCGAGACCGGCGATCTCGCCATCGCGAAGTCGGTTCTCGGCACACCCGTCGGTCTCGACCCTTCGACCCTGACCTTTACCGTCGACGTTTCGTGCGTTGGCGACTTTGTTTCGTCGCCGCTTGAATTCACCGACCAGCCGATCGGCGACGGCGGCACCATCGTCATCGAAGATCTCCCGACCGGCGCTGTGTGTCAGGTCGTCGAAGACGCCGACGCACGCTTCGCTGCGACCTACACGCCAGCGGCCGCGATCGGTAGCGAGGTCACGATCGATACCGACGGCGAGAGCGTGGCCATCGTCAACGCAACTGGCGAGGTCATGATCGTCAAGACCACCGAGGCCTCAACCGCACATCCGATCGACGTGACCGACACGTTCACCTTCGATGTCGAGTGCGGCGCCGCCTACTCCGGTACCCACGATGTATCGGCCACCACGGTTGTCACCGCGGCTTCAGCAACCGGATTCCTGCGCTACAGCGACCTTCCTGCATTGCCCGAAGGCACCGTATGTTCTGTCACTGAGGCAGCCGCCATCGGTTGGACCTTGAGCACCCCCGGTCCGGTTGGCGTCACCGTCGACTCTGCCGGAGTCGCAACGGCTTCGTTCACCAATACCCGCGACACCGGTTCGCTCACCGTTACCAAGGTGCTTGCGGGCATCCCGACCGGCATGAACCTCGACGCTGAGCTGTTTGATGTCGAGGTCTCGTGCACCGGCGGCTTTACCACCAGTCCATATGTCGTGGCTGGTCAGATCTCTGTGAACACGCCCCTCGTGATCGACGACCTGCCGACCGGTGCTGTTTGTTCCGTCACCGAGACCGCCGACCCACGCTTTGCCACGACGATTACCGCACCGGTGACCATCGATGCCGATGGCGAGTCGGTGGCGGTAACCAACACCACGTCGACCATTGCGATCAGCAAGCTGACCGACGGGGCGGCCACCAATCCGTTGGCCCTCGACGACACGTTTACCTTCACCGTCGATTGCGGCTCGCTGTTCAGCGACGACATTGACATCACAACGGTTACCCAGGCTGGAACCTGGCAAGCGCCAGTTACCCCACTGCTGGCGCCAGGCACCGACTGCGAAATCACCGAGCAGGCCGCCACCGGTTGGACCACTACTTCGGTCAACCCTCAAATCATTACCTCCGACGCACTCGTCACTCCCACCGCTGCCTTCACCAACACTCGTGACGTTGGTGCCCTAACGGTCACCAAGGTGCTCGCTGGCGTGCCAACCGCCGTCGACCTCGACGCCGAACTGTTCGATGTTGTGGTGTCGTGCACGGGTGACTTCGCGGTCAGCCCCTACGAGGTTGCGGGCCAAATCTCGGTCGACGTTCCGCTGACAGTCGACGATCTCCCGACCGGTGCAATCTGCTCGGTGACCGAGACCGCTGACCCACGATTCCAGACCGCCACGAGCGCAGCCGTTGTCATCGACGCCGATGGCGAAGAGCTTGTGGTTACCAACACCACCTCGACTTTGTCGATCACGAAGACCACCGATGGACCGGCCGACCACCCGTTGTCACTCGACGGCACCTTCACCTTCGATGTGGTCTGTGGCCTGCTGTTTGCCGAAACCGTCGACATTTCGACCACATCGCAGACCGGTGAATGGGCCACACCCGATACGCCGCTGCTCCCACCCGGTACCGACTGCGAAGTCACCGAACAAGCCGCAGCTGGTTGGGCAATCACCACGACCAACCCCCAGACCATCACCACCGACGCAACAAGTATCGTCGCCGCCGAGTTCGCGAACACTCGTACCACCGGAACGTTGACCATCGACAAGGTTCTGGTTGGGGTTCCCTCCGGTTTCGACCTAACCGATGACTTGTTCGACATCACGGTTGAATGCATCGGCGACTTCGAAACCAGCCCGTACATCGTGATCGGCCAGGTCTCGGCCACTACCCCAATGGTCGTCGAGAACCTGCCCACCGGCGCAACCTGCACCGTGGTCGAGGCACCTGATGGGCGATTCCTCTCGAGCTACTCACCGGTCGGCGCCGACAGCACAACCCCGGTTGTTATCGCCGTTGGCGACACACCGGTCACCGTCACCAACACGACCGGCGAGATCAGAATCGTCAAGACCACCGAGATCGCCACCACACATCCAGTTGACGTCACCGACACGTTCACCTTCGATGTCGACTGTGGTGCTGCATACTCAGGCACCCACGACGTATCCGCGACCACGGTTCTCACCGCGGCTTCGGCAACCGGATTCCTGCGTCATGAGGACCTCCCGCTGCTACCCGAAGGCACCGTTTGTACGGTGGCTGAATCGGCCGCTGTTGGGTGGACGCTGAGTACGCCCGGCTCGGTCGACATCATCGTCGACTCTGGCGGAGTTGCAACGGCTTCGTTCACTAATGCCCGCGACACCGGATCTCTCACCGTTACCAAGGTGCTCGAAGGTATCCCGACCGGCATGAACCTCGACGCAGAGCTATTCGATGTTGAGGTGTCGTGCACCGGCGACTTCACCACCAGCCCATACGTTGTGGCGGGCCAGATTTCGGTCGACGCACCGCTGGTTATCGACGACCTCCCGACCGGCGCTGTTTGTTCGGTTTCCGAGACCGCCGACCCACGCTTCGCTACCGAAGTGGGCGCACCGGTGACCATCGATGCCGACGGCGAGTCTGTGGCGGTAACTAACACCACGTCGACCATTGCGATCAGCAAGCTGACCGACGGCGCGGCCACTCATCCGCTTGCCCTCGACGACACCTTCACCTTCACGGTCGACTGCGGATCGCTGTTTAGTGCTGCCGTCGACATCACAACGGTCACCCAAGTTGGAGTTTGGCAGGCACCTGACTCCCCACTGCTTCCACCGGGCACCGACTGTTCGGTTACCGAACAAGCGTCCGACGGTTGGACGGTTACGTCGGCCAATCCGCAGACCATCACCAGCGATGCCACGGTCACGACGAGCGCACTGTTTACCAACACTCGCGACACCGGAACGCTCACTATCAACAAGGTGCTCGCCGGTATGCCAGCCAGCGTCGACCTCGACGACACCCTGTTCGATGTTGTGGTCTTGTGCACGGGTGACTTCGCAGCCAGCCCCTACGAAGTTTCGGGTCAGATCTCTGTGAATACGCCGCTCGTCATTAACGACCTCCCAACCGGTGCCGGCTGTTCGGTGAGCGAAACACCCGATCCCCGGTTCGAGACCACCGTTGACCCGGCAATCACTATCGATACCGATGGCGAAGAGCTGACCGTTACGAACACCACGTCGACCTTGTCGATTACGAAGACCACCGATGGTCCAGCCGACCACCCGTTGTCGCTCGACGACACCTTCACCTTCGATGTGGTGTGTGGTCTGCTGTTTGCCGAAACCGTCGACATCTCGACCACATCGCAGACCGGTGAATGGGCAACTCCCGACACGCCGCTGCTCCCTCCGGGCACCGACTGCGAAATCAACGAGCAGCCCGCCGTTGGCTGGACGGTCACGTCGCCTAACCCGCAGACCGTCACCACCGACGCACCCGAAATCGTTGCCGCCGAATTCGTCAACACCCGTGACACGGGAACCTTGATCATCGAGAAGGTTCTGGTTGGCGTCCCCGCCGGTATCGACTTCAGCGATGTCTTGTTCAACATCACCGTCGAGTGCACCGGCGACTTTGAACCCAACCCCCACATCGTGACCGGCCAGGTCTCGGCCAACGCTCCGATGGTGGTTGAGAACCTGCCAACCGACGCAGCATGCACCGTTGTCGAAACGCCGGACGAGCGGTTCTTCACCAGCTACGAACCAGCGGGCGTGAACGGCGCCACTCCCGTTGTTGTCGGCACCGACGGTGTTGGAGTTGTCGTCACAAACACGACCGGCGAAATACTCATCGTCAAGGAAACCGTCGCTCCCACAACTCACCCAGTCGCTGCAACCGGCAGGTTCATCTTCACGGTCGATTGCGGTGCCACATACCGTGCCGACCACGAGGTGGTCGCCGATGTTCTTACCGACACCGGTGCCATGGGACTCCTGCGCTACTCGGACCTCCCGCTGCTTCCCGACGGCACGATCTGCACGGTAAGCGAACAGGATCCAGGCCCGCTTTGGGTGCTCGAGACGACCGAACCGGTACTCCTCACCGTCTCCTCGGACGCGCCAAGCACGGCGTCCTTTGTGAACCGTCGACTCACCGGCGATTTGAACATCACGAAGACGCTGGATGGCGTTCCTGACGATATGGATCTGAGTAACGAACTCTTCGAAGTGGCCGTCAGTTGCTCAGGTGGATTCACCGAGGACCCCTACGTCACGATCCACAACGTCACCGCCTCCACGCCGATCGCGTTGACCGACCTGCCGACCACGTCGGTCTGTTCGGTCGTTGAAACGGCCGATTCCCGATTCGCGACCTCCTACAGCACCGAATCGGTGACGATCGGCGACGTTCCAGCAACGGTCGACATCACGAACGCAACTGGGGTGTACGAGGTAATCGTCAACACCGCCGTCGACGCTGCCCACCCCATCGAACTCGACGACACGTTCGAGATCGAGATCTCGTGTTCTTACACCGATGCCGATGGCAACCCGGCGACCTACATCGAGATCGTTACCATCACCACCGTCGATGGCCAGGGTTCATATCGGTCGCCGCTCCTGCCGGCGAACACCATATGCACCACCATCCAGCTTGGTGACTCAAGCTGGTCGCTCGACAACCGCGCTGGCGGTACCAACACCAACGAAAACGGCATCGACTACACCGTGGTCGGCGGATCCAACACGCTCGAGTTCTTCAACAGCCGGGCTGTTACTTCGCTCGAGGTCACAAAGACCCTCGCCAACGTGCCGGAATCGGCCGACCACACCGCCACCGAGTTTGAGGTAACCGTCGTCTGCGAGGGTGGCTTCACCATCGACTCTTACGAAGTCCCGGGCGACCTCGTGATTTCAACGCTCGAATCGCTAGTGATCGACGGGTTGCCGGTCGGCACCGAGTGCGCCGTGACCGAGGCGGCACACGAATTCTTCGACGCTACGTACGACGTTGACGGTGCAGTGACTCTCGATGAATCGGGCGCCATGGTCTCCATCACAAACACCGGCAACGAAGCGTTGAACGCTGCGCCCACACTCCTAACTCCGTTGGCACTAACCGGCGCCGAGCTAAGCCTCTACCTGTTCCTGGCCTTCACTTTGCTGGCGAGCGGTGTAACAGCCCTGTTTGTTGTCCGTCGACGGACCCGGTAGCCGAGCGGGGACGCCCACGGGGCGCGATGAACATGGCGAACCGGGCAGATGCAATGCGCTGTCCGGTTGGTTCGCGTCAGTCGACCTCGATGGCTCCGGCCCAATTGTTGGCAACCGCTACTTCTCCCGAGCCGTAGCAAGCCACGACATGAGCAGCTACCTCCGACCCGACCTTGAATTCGACAACAGACATCTCGAGTTCTTCGATGATTCGACTGTCGAAGTAGCCGCCTGCGCCACGCAACGTCTCGCCGATTCTTACCCGCCGACCATCGCCGAGAACTACTTCGCTCGCCGCGTCGTTCCACGCGGTATCGGCCGGCCATACGAATCCCCAACGGCCGATTCGTAGACAACCCTTTCGATCGATCGACAACGCTCCTTCGACCGAAGCCAACGAGCCCCCGGGAGAAGCCGGGTTCAGCTGATACACGACCGGACCGTCGCGACCCGGCGAACTGGGCGGGAAGTCGATGGAGGGTTCCGTTGTGGTGGTGCTTGCGGCAACGGTCGTTGAGCTCTGTAGCGGCATCGAACTCGTCGCTGCAGGCTGCTGGTCGTTCACTGCTGACCTTTCATCTTTGGTCTGGTCGGCGCAGCTACCGAATCCAAGCACCGCTCCGAGGCAAAACAAACCCGCCAAAACGGCTCGCTTGGATCCAAGCCCTCTAACCGGCGCGTGTGCAGATTTCATGTCCTCAAAGTTTGCGTACTGTTTTGGCTTTTTCCAAAGATCGCAGAGCGGAGGAAACAGCCCGGCTCACTTCTGGCCGCGGGTCGTCGGTGAGTGTTTGAAGGAACGCGATCGATCGGTCGTGGTGCCGCCGTCCGCCGCTAGAAGACACCGCCATTGCGAGGTTCCACCGCACGCACGTGTCGTCGTAGTGATCCCGCCAGTCGTTGAGTGCAGCGAATGTGAGCTCGGGGTGATGATTGAGCAACGCCGTGCCGATCGCGAATGGGCCGAGGTTCTTCCGGATGTAGGGCTCACGGTCGGCGAGGAGCGGTTCCAGCAGGTCGAGGCATAGTGGCGCACGTGCTGCGCCGTATTTTGCGTCTCGAACCACCGGCATAACGGCAATAACAACGGCTCGTCGAACGTTGACTGATGCATGACTACGCCAGCGGCGAAACAGAGGGAGAACATCGTCAAAGTTGTCGTTGAGTAACCGCGCGAACCCGAATGCCGCCCCTTCCCTGATGCTCCAGTTGCCATCGTCGCCAAGATCGATGAGCCAGCGACAGACATCGTCGGGGTGGTTGCGGTAGTGGTCGCTGAGAAACCATCCAGCGGCGCTTCGGGTTCCCCATTCTCGGCACTGAGCCATTGCGACACCCCACTCGTAGTGAAGCTCGGGTTCATCGCGAAGAGCCTTCGTTGCGAGTTTGTGGGCGAGCCGAAGTGTCGGAACGCGACCGCTCTCATTCATTGCCGCCATCAATGCGTCGAGATCGCGGGCCTCGATGAACACCCGCAGCTCGTTAGCTGACGGTGTTCGACCTTTCGGGGGCTGGCCAGGATGACTCACTTAAGCGAACAGCTCTTCAACTGTCCGTTCTTCGATGGGGAGGATACGTGAGTCTTCCAACGCAGCTGATCGGTGTATTGCTGCATTCTGGTACTCCTGGGTGCTGGTGAACCCTACGAACGCTGCGACGGTCGGGAAGCGGATGACGAGAACGGCGTCCCATTTCTCGTCGGTGGGTCCGATTAAGAAGTTACCGCCCTCGCCGGACAGGATCACTTCTCCACCTGCATCTTCGATCAGTTGCGTGGTTTCCGAAATGTAGCGGCTATATGCGCCTGACCCGCTCGGTTGATCTCCTTTCTCACCAGTCGCCGCTGATGAATAATCGGCAACATCGCGAAACCTCATCAGGTTGAGCATGGTCACCGCGCCAGCAACGCCGCGTTGGACAAATGCCCCGAGATTCTCCGGTGCCGGTGTTATGTATCGATTGATTTGGTTGGTCATGAAATGCTCCTCACAGAGTTGGGATCGGGATGATCGCTAATGAATGGATCGGTGGGGCAGGCTTGCCAGAAACTCTTCCGACGGAGGGCATTCGGAACTCACGTCGACGAGCGTTCCGTTGATGTCGCGCAGTACCATTCGCCGCTGGCCGTAGAAGAGGTTGGTCGGCGCCTCAATGACGTCGTAACCCAGCGAAAGAGCCTGCTCATAGGTGCTGTCGACATCGTCGACGACGAAGGTAAGAGTGATCCCGGATGCTTCCCCTGCGGTGGTGAAGCCGGACACGATCTCGTGGGATGCGTCGATGATCCCAAGCTCAACACCGGGAGCATTCTCGGCCTTTAGGTGAACGAACCAGTCGCTCTGAAACTCGGTTTGCCAACCGAGCAGATCGACGTACCAGGCCATCGTTTTTGGCACGTCCCTCGCAATGATGTTGGCGAATCCTCTACGTATCATTTTGTCGTCCTTTGTTCATCGGTGGTCCTCGACGAATCCGAAGTCATCGAGCTCAAATCTGCGCTCTGCCCCTGTCGCCGGGTCGAATTCGCGCCGTTCAGACTGCTTGTGAAACGCCATGCCGTAGAGGTGGAGGTGCATCAGCGGGACGTCGCCGGCCGCGTGAATCGAATGAATGTCCTCGGCCCGCATCGAAACCGGTTGCCCCGGTTTACAGATCTTCTCGCCAGTTTGGACGGGTGCCTCGCCTGGTCGGGCGGAGTAGAAACGGTGCTTTTCAGCGCCCGCTACTGCCGCAATCACCGCCCATGAACCGCCGTGATCATGGGGCCGGTATTCCATTCCGGGCACGCTTGTGCACATGTAGAGCGCAGACGTTCCGTCGGCGTTCTCATGGAGGAGGAAGGTTCTGTCGGTCTCGGCCCCGGACGGTAGCGGAAAGTCTGCGACCGAAAAGAGCTCGCTTCGTGCCGAGAGGGATTCGAGAAGTCGTTCAGCTTCAGAGAGGTCACCGACATCGCCGTGGAGGACCTCTTGTATGGACTGCACCGCAGCTTGTACCGCTTCTGTTCGCTCGATGGAAAGGTTCACTTGGACTCCAGGTTGTCGAGCTCGTCGTGGTCGTTGATCGAGAATGTATTGACCCGGACCGATTGTGAAAAACGATTCTTTCGTATCGGTGTAATACGAATTTGGAATACCGGGATGTACGCTCGAATCGATGAAGACATCGACCTCTGGGCCTGACACCGAACTGCTGCGAAGTTTCGTCGCCGTCGCAGAACACCAAAATGTGACGCGAGCAGCAAAGATGATTCATCGAACACAATCGTCGGTGAGCATTCATCTCAAGCGACTTGAGAGCGAGCTCGATCTCCAGCTTTTCGAACGGCTTCCTCGCGGAATGGCTCTTACCGAGGCGGGGAAGTCGCTCTTGCCCGTGGCCGAGCGGGCGCTGGCAGAAGTCGATTCGATCGTGGATCTCTTTAAGGAACCCCTTACGGGCATCCTTCGCCTAGGGGTGCCACACGACTACAGCCTGGTCTTGCAAAGAGCGCTGTTCTCGTTTTCGCGTCAGAACGCTGGCGTTCAGGTCCAGGTCACGTGTGGGTGTACCGAGTCCTACCCGGAGCTCATCAGAGCGAACGAACTAGACTTGGCTGTGCATTCAGCGCGGCCGTCGGACACAACGCCAATCCTCTTTAGCGAACCGATGGTTTGGGCAGCCCACCGCGATCTTGACCTTCGAGCGGGTGAGCCAATTCCGCTGGCGGTGTTGACTCGGTCCTGTTGGTGGAAGAACGTACCGACCGACGCTCTTGCGAAGGCGGGACTTGCTTGGAACGTCATCTTTTCTAGCGAGAGCCACGACGGTGTCCGAGCAGCAATCCAATCTCGAATGGCAGTAGGGGTGCTGCCAAAAAGTGAGCTTCCGAAAGATGTGTTGGTTGTCGATCGGCTACCCGCCCTTCCATCCTCGGATCTCACAATCCTCTCAGCGAAGAGCGACCCAGATGAACTTGTCGACACCATGACCGAGGCGCTTCGCGAAGCCTTTCGTTCCCTGTAGCGTCTGCGAACTTCCTAGTCCGGAGCCCACGCTGGTTCGACCTTCTGTTTCGCTCGACCCAGCAACATTGCGCCGACAATGCCGGAATACAGGGCCAACAGATAGACCGGAAACGCGAGCAACACCCAGTCGACCCCGTCGACAGAAATCACGGCGCAGCCTGATGCTAGGAGCGCAAGTACCCACGTGCTGATTGTTTCGCTCTCCGGCTCCCGGTAGGCCTTTTGCACGGTGACGATGCCACCCAAAAGTCCGATGCCAATGCTTATCGCAAGCGAATAGACAGCCGTTTCGGCGAGATACCAAGCCACGACGCCGCACAACGCAGCAGAGAAAATGAGCTTGTTCTTCCTGCTTAGGTACTCGCCGGCGCCCAGCTTTATCGACAGAAGAAAGATCAGGATCGTGCCCGAAACTTGCATTCCCGCGAACCACAGAGAATTTGTCGCCCCTTCATACACCTGAGAGAGGAAGGCGATCGATCCAATCGTTGACCAGATCAGCCAGGACGCCCGATCGGGTTGGGTTCGCTTCTTCAAGGTATCGATGACGTAGGGGATGTAGCCAACAATGGTGAGCGCTCCCGACAAGATGCCGGCAACCACGACCACGTTCAGGTCGGGCCAGTTAGAGAATCTCTGAAGTGCCATCATCCGGGGAAGGCCTCCTCGACTGCCGAGCGAAACACTGCAAGTCGAGGCCGCTCGTCGTACAGCTGAGCGTGCTCCTCGAAGTCCCGAACTGCTGCCTCGTGGTTGGCGTACAGGCTGTTGTCGAGCCGGTACGTCATGTCCTCAATCGCAAGGATTCGGCCTTGATCCCATAACTCGTTGTGCAGCTGAGAAGCTCTTTTCCCGCTCACCCTCGGTGACAAGCCGTGTCCAAACGTGAACGCTGCCGCCTTGAGGGCTATTGCGCTAAACCGGCAGTTGTTCGCGAAATGTGTTGTCCATGATTGTCCATGCATTCTCAAGTGTTGTTTCATCATGAACTAACCATGAGGGCTTCCTGGATAGCTGTGAAGCGAAACGTCTTCATCACATTCATGAAGGAAATTGCATAAACTGCTCGAATGGAACTCCCGGAAACATCGTTGCTTGTCACGTTTGAATCCATTGCCCGCCATGCGAGCTTTCGGGCCGCCGCCGACGAACTAGCTCTCACGCCCTCTGCGGTCAGCCATCGACTTAAAACTCTTGAAGCATCGGTTGGTCAGGCCCTTGTTTCCCGCACGACGCGCCACGTTGCCCTCACGCCGGCCGGAGAGATCCTTCTCCCCGCAGCACGACACGCGATCACCGCGCTTGGTGATGCCCTCGACCAACTGAAAGAGCCGTCACCCGAGATCATCACGATCACCACCACCGACTCGGTCGCCACGTGCTGGCTCATCGACCGGCTTCCGGCTGCTATTGCGGGTATG
Source organism: uncultured Acidimicrobiales bacterium (assembly GCA_937934655.1). Classification (GTDB taxonomy): domain Bacteria; phylum Actinomycetota; class Acidimicrobiia; order Acidimicrobiales; family SHLQ01; genus CALLQB01. Next base: position 46,094 of record CALGZB010000030.1, read on the forward strand.
AACGAGATCGAAGTCAGGATCCTCACGGTCGCCGCAGGCGTCGCGTTTGACCCGACCGAAGCCGATCTCGCTCTTGCGTACGGACTCCCAACTAGCTGGCCCGACGGAGACCCGATTCTCGTCGCATCTGAAACCATCTCTCCCGTGTGCGCTCCAGCTGTCGCCGCCGAAATCGGTTCGGTAGAAGATCTTTGGGACTATCCACTTCTGGAAGACTCCAACCTCTTCCTCTCGTGGGGCGCTTTCGCCGAACACGTTGGGGCGGCCGGCACAACCCGACGTCTGCAGCCCCACGGCACCTTTAGTCACTCACACCTAGCACTCCGCGCCGCGGCGGGCGGCCAGGGCATCGCGCTCGGGGGTTCGCCACTGGTCGACGACGCGATTACGCGCGGCGAGTTGGAACAACCTCTGCCCAGCCACACGATCACCACACCCCACGGGTACTTCCTCGTGACGAGTCACCGAAGGCGTTCACCCAGCACCCAACAAGTCCGCGACGCCGTTGCTGCTGCCCTGCTTGGCGAGGAAGTTTAGGAAGATGGTGACGACGGGGCATTCGAAAAGTGAAACGTTGCTGAAGCTCTATGATCGGATTGCCAAGAACCTTTCGTCGCGTCACTTCCTCGCAGGCCTGTAACAAACGCCAGCTTGGTCATAGGGAGAAGAGAGTCCAATGAGTGCAAGCCCATCAGCGTTGGTGACCGGGGCAGCAAGTGGAATCGGATTCGCACTGTCTCGGCTCCTTGCCGAACGTGGGTATCGGCTTCGGGTTGTCGACATTGATGCAGATGCGCTTGCGATCGTCGGTACGACGCTTGAGGAAGTCGACGTCACTGCAGGGGACGTCGCCGATCCGGAAACGATGCAAGAGCTGGCCGATACAGGTGGCGCAGTCGATCTGCTCTGCCTGAACGCTGGGGTACTCAGCACGTCTACCGGCTTTGCTTGGGAGGCCTCGCCCGCCGAGTGGGAGCGGGTTCTCGGTGTCAATCTTCTTGGCGTTGTCAATGGACTGCGATCGTTCGTGCCGCTCATGCTCGACCGAGGCACTCCAAGTCAGATAGTGATAACAGCCTCGCTCGCCGGAGCTGCGACCTGGCCCGGTGGCGGACCGTATGCCGCGTCGAAGCACGCCGTTCTTGCGGTTGCCGAACAGGCGGCTCTCGAGCTTTCCGAAACGAATATCTCCGTGACCGTTCTCTGTCCGGCACTTGTTCGGACCGGCATGTCTGACCAAGGCGAAGATCCGGATGTCATCGCTGCCCAGGCGCTCGAAGCTGTTGAGGCCAAACGATTCGCCGTCCTGCCGAAAGAGTGGACCGCGGCCGTCGAGGAACGGGCGGCCATGTTGGTAAGCGGCCACTCCCCCAAACTGCCCCGCCCACACTACTAAACGTACTGTAAGCTACAAGATGTGTCGCAGTTCACTGCAATAGTGGAAATAGCACCGGCATCCCGTGGGTTGTTAAGGCTACCTAACAACCCACCATCTAGGAGAACTACCTAAATGTCAGTACTACAGAAGAATGCTCCGTCCGATTTCAGGGCTGCTGAAGACCGTGCCGTCGAAGACCGTGCCGACGAAGACCGTCGCCCAAGATTCGGCATTGGTCACGTCGTCGTGACCGCCTCAGACATCGACACGATCACCAAGTTCTATACGGCGATCGGCTTTCGTCTTGTCATGAACATGGGCCGTGCCTCGATTGTCGAGCTGCGCGGCGGGACCCACCTCATCTTTCGGTCTGGTGAGCCTGGTGTCGCCTCTCTCGACTTCATTGTGGGAGACATCGACGAGGCTCGCGAAGTCATGGAGGCGCACGGTGCTTCACCGTCTGCGATTCGGCGTGGAAACCCGCATGACTCCTTTGTTGCAACCGACCCCGAAGGCAACACTCTCGTCGTGAACTCTGATCACTCGATGGGCGTGGTCTAAATGGGCGGAACCATGTACGCAGAAGTTCATCACGTCGAGCAGTTGAGTCCGGATCTTTTGCGGGTGGTCCTCACGGGCGGCACGCTTAGTCAATTTGAGGGCTCGAGTGCCACCGATGCCTATATCAAAGCGCGGTTCCTGCCGGAGGGGTCGCCAGTGAACGTCCCGTTCGAGGCAGAGGATCTTGTCGGTGTCGCCGACGAGTTCCGGCCTCGGCCTCGACGGTTCACCATACGCGAATGGGATGCCCACCGGCAGCTGCTCTCCATCGACTTCGTCGTCCACGGCGACCATGGATTCGCCGGCAGTTGGGCGCAACGTGCTCAGCCGGGCGATCGTCTGCAATTCGACGGACCGGGCGGGTCGTATCGACCTGCCGATGAGGTCGATTGGCACCTTCTGGTCGGAGACGAGAGTGCACTTGGCGCAGTTGGTGCGAGCCTGCAAAGCCTCTCGCCAGACGCTCACGCGGTTGTGTTTGCGATCGTCGATGAACCGGGATGCGAGATCGACCTCCCATCGGCTGGTCGAGTTGTGACGCATTGGCTCTACCGGTCTGAATCAGACGATTCCGAGACGTGGGTCGCCGATGCGGTTGCGTCGACTGACTTTCCCGAAGGGACATTCGATGTGTTTGTTCACGGGGAAGCCGCCGAGGTGCGTGCGGTGAAGCGCCATCTGGACGTTGATCGCGGTATCGACCTGAGCGGTGCCTCGATCTCGCCCTACTGGCGACGGCAGCACACCGACGAAGAGTGGCGCAAAGTGAAACGACAGTGGATGGCTAGTCAGGGGTAAGTCTCACGCCGAGAGAAATTTCTCGATTGATTGCCGTCGGGTGATTTGCTTCTTGCGATACAAGTTGTAGCTTAAACTACGAAGCGCCGCGAGGCGGTTCTACCCCCAACTTGATCATTTCGCAGAAAGTTCATTCAATCGTGTCTAACTCAGTACGTTCCACAGGGCTTCGAGAAGCTCCTAACCACACCCCGAAACCTCACATCCGACAGCGCCTCATGCGGGCCCTCAGCCTCGTGCTTCTCGCTGCGCTGGCATTCGCCGCGTGCGGCAGCGACGACGTGGAGAATGCAAGCGACTCATCAACCACCGAAGCTCCGGCCGCAGTAGAAGTTGCTGAAGTTCCTGCCGAAGAGGTCGCCGAAGCCCCGGTGGAGGAAGCGGCTGGTGTCGCTGGTGAACCGGTTGTGTCGGTTCGTGAAAGTGGCCTGACGGTAACGGTGCAGGACTTGGGCGATGTCGTCTTGCATAGCTTGACGGCGACTGAGCCGGTGTTTGCGAACTCGACCCATTTGGTTGAGACCGAGAATTCGTTGGTCGTGTTCGATACCCAGTTCCTCTTGCCCAACGCGATGGATATGCGCGCCTACGCCGACGAGATCGGGAAGCCCATCGATCGCGTGTTCATCACTCACGAGCACCCGGATCACTTCTTGGGTAGTGAAGCGTTCGCTGACGTTCCGATCTTTGCGCTTGCAGACGTTGCGGAAAAGATCATCGCCAGCGGAGATGCCGAGATTGCTGAGAAGCAGGCTGATTTCGGCGCTGAAGCCATCGCCGGAACGTTCGTAGCGCCTGAGGTTGTCGAGCCGGGCATCGTCGAGATCGATGGTGTCACGTTCGATCTTGCTGAGGTTGTGGGCGCTGAGGCCGAATCTCAACTCGTCGTTCGTTTGCCAGATCATGGCGCCGTTGTTGTTGGCGACATTGTTTACAACAGCGTCCATATGGTTCTTGCCGGCCCGTTTGATACGTGGACGGCAGCACTTGAAGTACTTGCTTCGACCTCAGATGAGTACCCGATCGTGTTGGCTGGGCACGGCCTTCCCGCAGGTCCGAATGTGTATGACGAGAACATCGAATACCTGGCCGTTGCGGGTGAGTTGCTCGGCACAGTCGACAACGGAGCCGACTTCAAGCAAGGCCTCGTCGACGCTTACCCGTCCTACGGGATGGACGCCGCTATCGATCTCGTTCTCGGATTCTTCTTCCCGCCTGCCGAGTAGATCTTCGAACGAACCAACAAACCAACCCCAACCAACAAAAAGGATCCTCAATGGATGAGCAAGGTCAAGCAACTATCGAGATCGTCAAAGCCCTCATGGGCGCGATGGGTAGTGGAGACATGGAGGCCATGGGCGCGCTGATGGCCGATGACATGGTGTGGCACAACGAGGGTGACAAGAGCATTCCTTGGATCGGCCCATGGGACGGAAAGGAAGCAATCTTCGGGTTCCTCGAGGTCTTCTCGGCCAACTTCGAAACGACGCTCTGGGAGAACGAAGACTTCTTGGCAGAGGGTGATACGGCTGCGGTCTTTGGGAAGATGAACGCCCGGATGACAGCGTCCGGCAAAGAGACCGGCGACTTTACGTTTGCCCTGCGGGCAAGGGTGCGGGACGGCCAGGTCATTCTTTGGAACTGGTTCGAAGACAGCTTCGCAGTCAGTGCTGCCTACTCCGGTGGCAAAGCTTGAGTGCCTTCGCCGGTCAATCGTCGAGCCGAATCCGAAGAACTCTTCTCGGTTCGACGATTCCGGTGTTGCTGCTATTGACCGCATGCTCCTCGGTGGGGGAAACCACGTCCGAGGCTTCGGAGTTGCCGAGCGAACAGGTCGTCTCCTCCGACGTGGAAGTCGACGATAGCTCGGGGCTCTCGGGGTCCTTGGGCCTTGTCGAACGCCCGGGTCCACGTCGCCAAACAACCGGAGATGTTCCGCATATCCAACTCGATGCCGTTCCGGTAGCGAGCTTGGATGCCGAACTGAAGCGTCGCGTGTTCTCGCTGCCCGGTGTTGAGGAACGCGAATCGGCTCGATCGCTTCCGGGTGCGGCTGGTCTCTGGTTGACCGACTCTCTTGAACTCGCCCGGGGCGAGGTTCTTGGCGACGGCAGAGAGATGGCACACATTCACCCCGACGGCAGCCTGCACGTTTTCCTTCCGGTGGAGCTGGCGATGGAAGTCGAGCAGACCAAGTGGGGTGAGCTTCACCCCTGGGTTGGTCGCGCTGGGTTCTGGGACGGTGTCGCAATGGTGTACACCCCCGAGACGATGGAAGAGGTTGAGGTCGCTTTTGGACTGGTCGTTGCGTCATACAACTTCGTGGTCGGGGCGGACATTGACCCCGCAGAAATCGGATGAAGCGTTAGCCCGGTCTGCCTCGAAGGATTGACATAAATGCGTGCGCACGCATATATTTGCCCAAAAAGCCTAAGACGCCAAGGGATGTAGACATGAACGCAAACGAGCACAACGGCACGACCAATCAACGGACGGGTGCCGAAAAGGTGGTTCTCTACGGACTGATCTTTTGGATCCTGTTGCAGGTATCCCGAGCGATCGCCCTCACATTGATCGGCGACATCAATGACGGCTTGGAATCAGCCGGCTGGATGTACCCGGCCTACCTTGACCTGTTCGCAGCAGTCTTTGCGCTGCCGCTGATCTGGGCAATCTGGAAACGACCTGGGCTACTGACCTGGACGCTGGTGGTTTCATACTTGGTGATTTCGATTGTGGATCACTTTGGTAATTTCGTGACCACGTCGGAGATTGGTGCTCCATCAATCGTTGCGGAAGGCTCGAACCCGTACCTGTTCCCGGGCATTATGACCGTGTTCGATGTCCTGTTCTTGGTGCTGATATCGATTCCGGACTACCGCAGGAAACTCTTCTTCCGGCTCGCTGGGGAATAGGCGGAATCTCGACGTTTGGGAACGCATGAGGACGTGCGGCGACAGCTTGGTCTTGTAACTAGGATCACCTGTTGTGACCGAGTTCTTTACCAAAGATGAGACCTCCGCATGGGGCGGGTTCGTCTCCACTCACGGACGTCTCTCCAAGCGTTTGGAGGAGAACCTGCGCCGCACAGCGGGCCTCAGCCACGCCGAGTACGAAGTGCTACTGCGGCTCTACCGACAGGATGATGGACGGCTCCGCATTCAGGAACTTGCCGCAGAAAGCGTCCTGACACACAGTGGAACTAGTCGACTTGTCGACCGACTTGAAGGGGCAGGCCTTGTCGAACGGGCGGGCGCCGAAGAAGACAAACGCGGATCATATGCTGTGCTCACCGTGAAGGGCCGCGACCACTTTGAGGAGGCGGCACGCAAGCACACCGACTCGGTGCGCGAGCTCTTCCTCAGCCACTTTTCACGGGAAGAGTTGAAGATGATGGGCTCGTTCTGGGAGCGGCTAGAGCAGATTTAGAGCAGATCTAAAGCAGGTCTAGAGCAGGTCTAGAGAGAGGGGACTAATCGGTCCGGTTCTCGAACGCTTCAATGGTTTGCTGGCGGGCCGCCTCGACGATGTCGGAAGCCGCGTCAGGTCGACGGCGAGGAAACCCCTCGGCCGCCGCCAGAACATTTTCGTCTGGCACGAGCACGAGTGTCCTTGAACCGTCGGCGCGAAGAGACGCTGCCTCGGTCTCGAGCATCCGTCGTGCTCGCGCTCGAATCGGGCCTCCGCCAGGCTTGGCCGTCGGTGCCGAAATCAACACGACGTCGTGTGACTCGGGAACGAGGATGTCGGCGTGCGTCGATGACGCCACGGCACCATCGACGTAGCGGGAGCCTTCGATCACTTTGGGTTGAAAGACTCCCGGCACCGCCGATGTTGCTTCGAGTGCATCGCCAAGAGTCGCCGGAACCTGGTCGCGACCAAAGACAACTGTGTGACCGTCATCCAGCCGGACACTCGGCACCCAGAGCTGATGAGGCCATGCCTGCGTAGCGGCAAACTTTCGCAACATCACTGTGGGAAAGAGCCCAGCGGGGAGCAGCCCGACGAGGGCTGCAGTGACTCCGACATGGCGAACGCAACGAGCAAGGCTTGGAGCAACGGGTCGCAACGCTTGCAGCGGGTTCTGTCGGAGACCACTGCTTGCCGATCGCATTTGGTCGCGTTCGTTGTCGCTGGGGCGCTCCGAGATCAGCTCGATCGCCTCGTCCGTGGAGAACCCGGTTAACAACGCCGCTGCAATTGCGGCTCCGGCAGATGTGCCAACGATTCGGTCGGCGTCGCCGGGCTCGCGTCCAATGGCGTCGCGGACGCCTTCAATAACGCCGAGATGGTAGGCCCAACCCAGTGGGCCGCCTGCGCCCAGAACGATTCCAACAGTCATCCGAAGTGGCTGATCGGGCGGGTTTGGCGCTCGCCGTCGACGTCAATGTCGACGACCTCGTTGAGGAACGAGATCATTCCGGCAATTGGAGTCGATTCCGGCCGTGGAAGCACGTAGGTCCAGGCGATGTCTTGGTGGACTTCGTCACCGATCTGAACGTCGAAGAACGCAGATTCGCCCTTGTAGGGGCACGCAGCTCGGCGAGTGTTCTCGGTGATGAGGCCGAGACGGACATCGGTCATTGGTAGATAGAAACGAGCAGGTGCACCGGTCTCGAACAACATGGTGGGCTTGAGCGAGTTCGCCAGCTCCACGCCGCCAACGGATACGACCACGTGGCGGGACGAGGCCAACGCGTCGATTCGGGTGTACGGGCTTCTTGGATGGACGAACACCTCGATGTCTTCCTCGAACCAATGGTCAACGGCGTCGAAGTTGATCGTCACCCAATCTTTGAGAACGTCATGATCGGGGTAAGACCGAGCAGCGCCGGGAAGTGTCTCTCCGTCGCAGACCAGGTCGTACGCAACTGCTCCCTCAGGGAGGTTGTCGTTTTTAGACGCTGGTCGTTCGACGAGGGTGCCGTCGATATCGCTGCTGCGAAAGAACCACCACGGCCAATACGGGATCTCCCAGACGTTGAGGTAGTCGCGGCTGTTGATGATGACCCGGCCGTTGATCATGCCGCGAATCCACTTGTCGCCAGGGACCGTTTGGGGGGTTCCGCCGAGCGGAGTTGTTGAGGGCTCGTCGATGGCCACGACTAAATCAGGCCGGCATCTGCGTTGATGTCGACGAGCGATGGACCGTCGTACTTGAGGGCTTCTGCGAGCATCGGGGCGAGCTGATCAGCCCGTTCGACGTTGAACCCGCGTGCGCCGCAATTGTCTGCGAACGTAGCGAAGTTGGGGTTCTGGAGGCTGGTCTGCCAGACATCGAGGTCGGCCGAGCGTTGCTCCTTGGAGATCTTGCCGAGCTCGCTGTTGTTTAGGAGAACGTGCGTGATGTTCATGCCGTATTTCGCTGCAGTTGTGAGCTCCATAGCGTATTGTCCGAACCCGCCGTCGCCCGAGACACTGATGATCTGGCGGCCAGTCTTTGCAGCCCAAGCCCCCATCGCTCCAGCGAACCCGAAGCCGATCGACCCCAGGTAACCCGACATCAGAACCGTGTGCCGCTCGACTTCGAAGTATCGGCCAAAGCTGTACGTGTTGTTGCCGACGTCCACTGAGATCACGGCATCGGAATCAACCGCCGAGGTGAGTTCGGCGAAGATGGCTGCCGAGCTGATGCCGTTTCCACGGTCGTCGGCCAGGCGAGTTTCTTTCTCTGCTTTCCAGATTGACTTTCTCTCGGCTACTTCGACGGTGCGGTCGGTGCCAACGTTGTCGGACAGCGCAGCGGCGATTGCGATCGCGGTGACACCGACGTGGCCAAGGACGCCGACGGTGACCGGATGGAACCGGCCGATCGACATAGGGTCGTGATCGACCTGGATGATTGGTTTGTACGCGGCGATTCCGGTGTGATTTGAGAACGAGGCGCCGAACGCAACGACCAGGTCGCTCTCGTTCATGAACCAACTGGCGATTGGGGTACCCGATCGGCCAAGCACGCCGCATCCGAGTGGGTGCTGGTCGCTGATCTGACCCTTTGCCTTGAACGTGGTCGCGACTGGAGCGCCAAGTTTCTCTGCGAGCGAGATGATCGAGTCCATGTCGTGACGGGCGCCGGCCCCAACAATGATGAAGGGGCGTTCGGCCCCTGCCAACAATTCGACGGCGCTGGCGAGCGACTCCTCTGGCGGTGGAAAGCTACGAATGCCAGTACGCCCGGTTGGCCCGGACGCCGGAGCTTCGCTTGCTTGTACTTGTACCTCGTCAGGGAAGACGAGGTGCGCTACGTCGGACTCGACGAGCGCGGTCTTGCAGGCCAGGTTCATCAGTTCGGTGTGGTTGGAGCCAGCGTGGACTGTTCGGCTGTAGCGGGCAACGTCGGCGAACGCGGCGTCTAGATCGAGGTCCTGAAACGCCCCGCGCCCCATGGTTGATGATGGGACTTGCCCAGATAGAGCGAGCACGGGCGCCCGGTCGACCTTGGCGTCATAGAGGCCGGTTAGCAGGTTGGTGCTGCCCGGTCCGGCGATTCCGAAACATGCGGCTGGGCGTCCCATGAGCTTTCCGTATGCCGATGCGGCAAACGATGCGGCCCCTTCGTGGCGGACGCCGTAGTACGACAGCTCGCCTCTGATTTCGGCTTGGCGCATAGCGTCGCCAAACCCGAGGTTGGAGTGTCCAACGATGCCGAAGACCGTGTCGACACCCCAGGCGATCATGGTCTCGACCATGCTGTCGGAGACCGTTCGTTCGCGTGGCGGTTCGTCGGGGAGTGTTGCGTAGATTCCGTCTTCTCGGACCTCGACCTGGTAGCAGGGGGGACCGTCGTTGAACGGTCCCGGAGGCGTGCCGGTTGTCGGATCAAAGTCGTAGCCGTGCCACGGGCAGCGGAGGTTGCCGCCTTCAATTGAACCTTCTCCAAGTGGGCCACCCTGGTGAGGGCAGTGGTTATCGAGGCAACCGTAGGTGCCCTCGTGGTTGGTCACCGCGAGCGTGTGGTGCCCGATGGTGACTGTTGTGACACGGCCCTCGGGAAGTTCTCCGTGGTCGAGAATCTTGTGTGGCGTGCTGGTCATGATTGGCGCCCTCCGTGGGCTACGTGGGGTGAGCGGTCGTTCGAACTGGTGGTGCGGAACATCATGGCGCAGAGAACCCGGAGTAGCGGACGCCGGTCAGTTTCGCCATCTGATCGTCCCAGGTCGCCAGGTCAGATTTGGTGAACTTGCCGAGGTGGTCGTGGCCGCATGCCCGGGCCATCACACTCATGAGTTCGGTCGACGCGTCGAAGAATGTTGCGAGACGTTGGCTCGCAGCTTCGATGTCGAGTCGGGCCCGCAGTTCTGGTTTCTGGGTGGCGATGCCGGAAGGGCAGTTGTTGGAGTTGCACATTCGGGCTGCCACGCAACCAATGGCTTGCATCGGCGAGTTGGAGAGGGCGATTCCGTCGGCGCCGAGGGCAAGGGCCTTTACGAAGTCGATAGGCACTCGCAGGCCGCCCGTAGTGATGAGTGTTACCCGGCCAGACGCTCCTTGTTCGTCAAGGAATCGTCGTGCCCGAGCGAGTGCCGGGATTGTTGGAACGCTGATGTGGTCGCGGAACATGGCGGGTGCTGCTCCGGTGCCTCCGCCTCGTCCGTCGAGGATGATGTAGTCAACGCCCGCCTCAAGAGCGAAGCCCATGTCCGCTTCGATGTGGTTGGCGCTGAGCTTCATGCCGATCGGGATGCCGCCGGTGATTTCGCGTACCCGGTCGCCGAAACGTTTGAAGTCATCGACGCTGTGGAGGTCGGGAAAGGTTGAAGGTGAGATTGCGTCTTGACCTGATGGGATTTGGCGCACCTCGGAGATCTTGCCGATGTTCTTCGACCCCGGAAGATGGCCGCCGGTTCCGGTCTTTGCTCCCTGCCCGCCCTTGAAGTGAAACGCTTGGACCCGAGAAAGGAGTTCTTCGGTGTACCCAAATTTTGCGCTCGCAAGTTCATAGAAGTAGCGGCTGTTGGCCTGTTGCTCCTCGGGCAACATCCCGCCTTCTCCCGAACAGATGCCGGTGCCGGCCAGCTCAGCTCCGGTCGCAAGCGACACCTTCGCTTCTTCTGAGAGCGCACCGAAACTCATGTCCGAAACGAAGAGTGGAATCTTGAGGTGGAGGGGTTTGTCGGCCTCTGGTCCAATCACCAGTTCGGTGCCGACCTCGACGTCGTCGAGTTTCGGCTGCGTGGCCATTTGGGCAGCCATGATCTGGAGGTTGTCCCAATGAGGAAGGTCGCTGCGCGGCACACCCATGGAGGTCATTGTGCCGTGGTGGCCGAGTTTCGTGAGGCCGTCGCGTGCAAGCTCATGGATGAAGGCGACAGTGGGTTCTTCTGGAGTTGGACGGGCGGCCGGGACGCCTGAGGTGCCGACTTCGACCGGGGTGTCGGGAATTGGCGATCCGCTGGTGCCGTCGGTTCCTACCTGATCATCGTCGAATTGGGCGTGCGTCCCATCGCAATAGGGAGGGGTTCCGGTTCGTTTGCATGCGCAGAGGAAGGCTTCGCCGTCACTGTCGGCGGAGAAGGCGAGAGGCGTGAACTCTGTGCCGGCATGTGAACCGTCGCAGAACGGCTGGTTTTGTGATTTCCCGCAGGCACACCAGTGCTGTTCTTCTCCGGCCTTTAGCTGCACGGGGACTGGTTTGTTGCCAGCGATAATTGGATCAGACATTGGGTTCTCCGTGGTAACGAGTGGCTGTTGGTGGTTGGCGCCGGAAGTAGTCATAGGGCGCCACTTAGTCGGTTGGGTCGGCGAGTTTGCCGACCAAGATCTGGGTTCTGGGTTCGCCGTCCATTGGAGTCACGGCAAGGACGGTCTTGTTCTCAAAATCGATGATCTGGGCGAGGAGTCCCCACTCATCGTCGATCCACGAGGCGAGGTACAGCCCTTCTCGCAGACGAACCATCTCCGTGTATTCCTGGAGTTCGCCGCGGGGCACGCTTGAGTGGCGCATATTGCCCTCGAAGGTGTTGGTGAACGACCAGCCGTTGTCGTACGTGTAGCTGATGGTTTTGCCATCGAAGTCTGAAATTGCATTCAAATCGGTCATTGCAAAGCTCTCTGTGGTGTTTTCAAGAATTGGATTTCGGGCGCGTTGAAGAACGGGTCAACGCGCGACAGTGGACCCCTGTGAGTGTGGGCAGAAAGTGCCGTTGACGTCGTGAAACCTGGGACATCGTCGGACTACTGTGCGGGCGATAACTGCGTCCTGGGACTCGGCGGGGTGCGGTAGTCATCGACCAGATGGGTTAACTACACTGGCAACAGTGATCGTGTTGTTTCAAGACTTCCTAGCCCCAAATTTAAGTGCAACATGTAGCTCAAACTACGATCTGTATTCTAAACTGTCAAGGGGATAGAACCATGACTGCTGAGGCGAAAGAAAACCCTCGGAC
>CALGZB010000031.1 GCA_937934655.1 uncultured Acidimicrobiales bacterium
GCGCCTCGCGTGTGATCCAGTTGATCTCGGCGTCGGGCTTGCGGAGATACATCGGCTTCAGCTCCCACGGCTGGACCCACTCTTCGCGCATCGCCTTCGCGTGGGCGAGTTGCACCAGTGAGGCCGCGTTCGGGTGAGCCAAGCCTTGGTCGGCCATGTCAATTCCTTTGAGTTCGGCGAAGACGTCGCTGTAGCGAAGCGCTCCGTCGCCGACCAGAAGGACATCTTCGCCTATCGCGAGAAGTTCGCTTGCAAGGTCGGCAGGCGTTGCCACCTGGGGTTCGCTGACTCGCTGGACCCCGCCTGGAACATGGCGATACAGCGCGGAGAACACTTCGCCCCGTCGAGCATCGAGCACCGCGACGATAAGCCGGCTCGTGAACCGGACCGGGAAGGCCACCAAGTCGAGACTCGAAACCCCGATCATCGGCACCGACAGTGCATGGGCGGTTGCCATGGCGGTGGCAAGACCAACCCGCAGGCCGGTAAAGAGGCCAGGACCAATGTCGACGGCAACGACGCTTACTTCTTCGAGTTCGATTCGGGCCTGGCGTCGGACAAAGTCGATCTGAGGTGCGAGGTTCTCAGCGTGGCGCCGGCCTTTCGAGGAATGGCAAGACGCCAGAACACCTTCGTGACCGCCAATCGCGCAGCCCACCTGTGCGGTGGCCGATTCGATACCGAGGATCAACATTCGCCGACACCACCAAGGTCTCGTACGATCGCCGCTTTGCGGGCCGACCAACCAGGCCCGACCGGTGTGCATTCGAGGGCTCGGTCATCGTCGCCTTCGCCAAAGGTGATGCGCACTTCGAGGTAGTCGGCCGGAAGCATGGGCACGATGGCGTCTCCCCATTCGATCAGCACAACTGCGTTGTCATCGAGCAATTCGGGAAGTCCAAGATCTGTCACCTCGTCGAGTTGCTCAAGACGGTAGACATCAAGGTGATGCACCCGCATCGCGTCGCCCTCATACTGCTGGGCGAGCGTGAAGGTCGGGCTGGTAATCGGCTGGGTCACACCTAACGCTCGGCCGAACCCCTGGGTGAACGCCGTCTTTCCGGCACCAAGGTCGCCAAGGAGCAGAATCAGATCGCCTGGTTTCGAAAGAGCCGCAAGCAGCGCTGCAACATTCTGCGTTTCCGCGGCATTCGCGGTTTCCACTCGAATCACAGTGCCAAGGTTACCGGCGCATTGCCCTACTGGTCTCGTTGACCGGCGATCGTCACATCGATCCGACCGAACGGATTGCGCGTTCGGTTGCGACAATTCCGGCCGTTCGCACCACGTCGACATCGGACTCGACCTCGCCGGTTGCTGCTGCGACCACCGCATCGCCGTCGCTTCGCAAATGGGGCGGGAACAATGCCCGAGCGAATCCGTCGTGGGAACCCTGCGCAACCAGGTGACACTCGACCTTGGTGAGCTTCGCATTGGTGATCACCGCTCCGATGGTGGTGTTCTCAAAGGGGTCCGACTCTGGCCAGGAATCAAAGGTCCCGTCGGCAATGGAACCGGGGATGGACCCATCGTCGATATGGCCAGCAGCGTTCACAGCAAAGATCGCCGAGACAACAAGGTCGCCTACCCGAACTGTCGAGACTCCGAGCCCAGCGGGGGTAGACGCATCGCTTCCCCACTTGCCCATCGCTGCACCGGTCCCAGCACCCACGCGACCCACGGCGAAATCCACCGATGCCGACTCGACAGCGGCACGCCCATCAAGGGCGGTCGGACGCACCGTGCCGTCGCCGACATTGAGGTCGAACAGCGAGAGGCCAACCACGATGGGCACAATCCCGCCCGAGGTAGAGAACCCCCGCTCGTGCTCTACGCACCAATCGACCACGCCATCGGCGGCTGAGAGCCCAAATGCCGACCCACCGCTCAAAACAAGCGCATTGAGTTCTTCGACCAACCGGTCGACCCCAAGCAGTCCAAACTCTCGAGATGCAGGAGCTCCACCGCGGATCTCTCCCGAGGCTGTTGTGCCGGATGGAAACACAATGACCGTGCAGCCGGTCTGGGCGGTCTCATCGGTGTGGTGGCCAACGGTGATTCCTTCAATCCCAAGGTTCATGGTTTTCCCGTCGTTCATGCTGCTCATCTCTGCTTCTCGTGTTGCTCGGGGTTTTTACAGGGCCGGGTCGAGCAAGCTGTCGTACCGTGACGCCACGGTCTGCCAATCGTAGATTCGGAGTTCTTCGGCCAACCCAACAACCGAAGTCCGGTAGCTCTCGAAATCCGTACACACCGCCTCGAGTCGGGCCGCAAGCATTCCGTCCGGGTACAACACCGAATCATGGAATCGCGCCGGCACGATCTCGGGGTAACTCAGACGATCCGGCAACACCGGCACCGCGCCCGCAGCCATCGCCTCGACCATTGCGATACCGAAGAACTCATGGTGCGCAGCGCTTACGACCACATCGGTTCGGGTCAGCAGCGCGCAGTAGGCGGATCGGTCGAGGAACCCAACATGTTCGATGCGGTCGGCCAACAGCTCCTGGGCCTCGGTGAATTCGCGGGGGTCAACCCGCTCGTTCTCGCCCGCAATGGCGAGGCGAAAGGGAACATCGCGATTCATCAGCTCAGCGAGCGCAGCGAAAACCGCACGAGGGTTTTTGTCGTGATCCCAACGATGGCTCCACAGCAACAGCGGTCCCCGGTCGTCGATCGCCGCATCGGAATCGCTTGGGAAGCCGTCGGGTGGCGCAACGTCGGAGAGTTCGACACCTACGGGCAGAACCGACGTCTTTGCTGCGACATCGGTGAGCAGGCAAGCATGTGAGGCATCGGGGGCACGTTTCAACAGCTTGGGAAGTTCGGTGAACAACTCATCTCGATGGAAGTGCGAGTTGATGAACACTCGATCGGCCGCCACCATGCTCACCCAGTTCACCAGCGCCAACGCTTCGTCCGGCTGCTGTTGTGGGCCAAGAGGATACGAGAGCTGATTCTCGTGCATGTACAGCACAACCTCCGGGTCGCCCACGGTTCGCCGGACCAGACCCAAATATGCCGGCAGGTTCAGCATGTCGCTTACCAACAAAACATCTGGCTGGCCGACCTCGGCACAAAGCTGCGTTGTTTGTTCGGCCAGCGTCACCGCGGACCCTCGCAGACGCCAACGCCAGAAATTACCTTCGTGGGTCACAAGATGAACATCGTGGGCGCTGTGGCGCTGAAAGCCCTCGGCCCACGATCGGTGCGAGCCGCCGAAGTACGGCTCGATGAGAAAGATACGGGCCATTAGCGGCTCATGTCAGACGTACTCGCGGCGCACCCGGGTACCGATAAGACACGTCATTTCGTAAGCGATGGTCTCGAGCTTGTCGGCCAACTCCCACATCGTGATTTCTTCATCACCCTGACGGCCCACCAACACGACCGGGGTGCTCGTAGCGACCTCATCGTCGCCGCACGAGACCAGAATCTGATCCATCGTCACGGTCCCGGCGAGCGGGCGACGCTTGCCCCCAATCAGAACTTCTCCGCCGACCGATGACAGTCGACGCCGATACCCATCGGCGTAGCCAATAGGCACGGTCACAATCGTTTCGTCCTGCGGCGATTCATAACGGAGACCGTAGGAGTGACGCTGCCCGGCCTTCGCCCGCTTGGTCATGGAGACCTTCGAATGAAGTGACATCACCGGCTCAAGATCAAGCCGACCCGCAAACGACTGGGCAGGAGCCAGCCCATAGAGCCCAATGCCGAGGCGAATCATCGTGAAACAACTCTCGGGGTGATCCATCGTGAGCGCCGTGTTGGCCGTGTGAATCACCGGCGGGTTGATGCCCTCGGCCGACATCGCAGCCAGCGTCTTTTCGAACAGCTCGAGCTGCTGGTTGTTGTAGGGGTTGTCCGGCTCATCGGCAACGGCAAAGTGGGTGTACACGCCCTCGAGGTTGAGCTGACTGTTCCCCTCGAGCACCTTTGCGAGGCGCACCGCGAAGTCCGGCGAGGCACCGACTCGACCCATGCCGGTATCGATGTTGATGTGGACCGCGGTCGCCTCCCCGGTCGCTAGTGCCGCAGCTTCGGCGGCTTGCAAGCCTTCAACCGTGTAGATCGATGGCCGCAGGCTGTTGGCCATCACGAGGTGCATCTGTTCTGGCTGTGGTTCCGAAAGAATGAGGATTGGCGCATCGATCCCTGCGTCGCGAAGTTGCATGCCTTCTTCGACTAGGGCCACCGCAAGCCACGTGGCGCCCGCTCGAAGTGCACGCAACGCGACCGGAACCGCACCGTGCCCGTAGCCATCGGCCTTCACGACTGCACAGATTTCTGGTGTTCCACCATGCACACACGGATACGCGGCGAGGTGTTCGGCAAACACCTTCACGTTGTGCTCGATGGCGTCGAGATGAATCGACGCATAGGTGGCTCTCACGAGGCCAATGGTACAAGCGACGACGCCCAACAAAGGAACCAGTGAAGTACCGTCGTATCCGTGGCTCTTGATGTGTGTGTCGAAAATTACGGACTGGTGCTGCATGCACTTGAGTCAGGTTGGTGGGATACGGCGGTCATGGCCGGTCGCCGGCTGCGAACCGGCACGAAGAAGTCGCGACGAAGCGACTTTGCCGAAGACGTGCGGAGTTCTGCCGCTGCACTGCCCTACGAGCAGGCCACAACTCTGTGGCTGGTCGATGTCTGCGGGTGTACCTACGTCGAGGCCGCAATCGAAATGCGCTCGTCGCGGACCGATGTCGAGCACCATGTCGCAGCGGGGCGGCAATCGCTTCGCCGCGAACTCAGGTTGTAGGCCACGCCTCGGGCAGAAGATCTGGGAGGTCGCCGGCCACGAGCCCGGTCGCTGGTCCTCGACCCGCCGCCTTCGCATGAACAAAAGCGCCAGCCGCCGCTGCGATCTGAGCGTCGACCCCTTGAGCCAGAAGTGCTCCGATTAGCCCAGCGAGAACATCACCGGTTCCGGCCGTGGCCAGGCGAGCGTCACCCTCGGCCATCACGAGAGCGGGATGGCCGGGCGCTGCGATCACGGTGGTTGCGCCTTTGAGAAGAACCACACTTGAGAGCCGGTCGGCGGCCGACTGTGCGGCGGAGATCCGGTCGGCCCCTGGAGGCGATCCGATGAGGCGACCGAACTCCCCGTCATGAGGCGTGAGAACCGCTGGTACCTTCCGGTGTTTGAGCACGGTCTCGGCGGCAGGTCGGTCATGACCCAAATGCCAAAGTGCGTCGGCGTCGATAACCATCGGGATGTCCGCACGACCGATCAGATCGATAAGCGGCCTGGTCAGTTCAGGAGCACGACCTAACCCCGGTCCGAGCACCATCGAAGCGATGCGTTCGAGGTCGGGGGTTTCCATCGATGCCGTCATAGGTTGCGTCACGAGCTCGGCGATCGAACTCGCTCGGTCTGCCGTGTTGCTTCTTGTGCTCGCAGGGGTGCTGAGACGGACGTAGGTGGCGCCGCCCCGTTGGGCGCCGCGTGCCGCCAACTCTGCCGCGCCCATCATCCCGGGTGACCCGGCGACGACCCAACAGGCGGCCTTCCATTTATGCGTAGCTGGTGGCCGCTGCGGCAGCCACGCGGCAACGTCGGAGCCTTCAACTTTGTAGCTCGAGGGCGTGATCAATGCGGTGGCATCGAGCCCAATGTCGATGATCCGGACGTCGCCGGCAGCAGACCGAGCCGGTTCAAAGAGGAGCCCGGGTTTGAGCGTGTCGAGCACGATTGTGCGGGTCGCTCGCACGGGAGATCCCAGGGGGTTGCCCGTGAGCCCATCGTGACCGGAGGGGATATCGATCGAGAGCACCGGCACGTCGGACGGAACAATCGGCGCCTCGTACTCACGTGACAGTCCCGTACCGAAGGCAGCATCGATGACGAGATCGCAAACGGGGAGCCGGGTTGCACCAACATCAACCACGGTGCACTTGACCCCGCGGCGTGAAAGGTGTGTCGCAGCGGCACGACCGTCGGCGCCGTTGTTTCCTGGGCCAGCGATAACCACAACTCGCCTGCCGTAGGTGCCGCCCAAAAGGTCGATCGCCGACATTGCTACCAGCGCACCAACTCGATCGATGATGGCCTCGAGCGGTTCGGTCGCGGCCTCATCGACCCGGCGCACCTCGGTGGGCGTGATGAGAGGCAGCATCAGAACGCAGCGCTACAGCGCCACCGCAGTGGCCTGAGCCATCGAGCTGGTGTGGGTCATCGTCAGCAACCAACGGCTGATTCCCAAGCTCTCGCTGAGGGCCAGTGCATTGCCGGAAAGCTCGATGCTGGGCTGTCCGGATTCGGCACGATGCACCTCGATATCGGCCATCGCTACCTCCCCAATACCAACCCCCATCGCCTTCATGACTGCTTCTTTGGCGGCAAACCTGGCAGCAAAACGTTCGGTTGGGTCGTTTGCTCGCTCGGCGTAGTCACGTTCGGCATCGGTAAAGAGCTTGATTCGAAGAGTTGGGGTCCGCTCCAGCGAAGTGCGGAAACGGTCGATCTCGACCATGTCGGTACCGATCCCGATCATTGGATTACTTCACCGAGGCCGACAGATCGGAGTTCTAGATACACGCCATCGTCGAATTCGGCTTCGTAAAGCCAGGCCGGCTCCATGCTGGCGGTGAGCTCACCAAGCTCTTCCATTCCGACTTGTGAGCCGTCGAACGACTCGTAGTCGCCTGACCCGTAAGTGGCTCGCGCATCGGCGCACAGCACCTTTTCGTCCTGATCGATCAGGCGAAAGCACAGCTGCAAAAATCCCTCAGCATCCATCAGCACCACACCGCCAGCGACTCGCCGGTAGGGATCGGCGGGATCCTGGGTCGTCGTCGGTATCGAGTCTTCAGCCGGAACCGAAGCTTCGTCTGAATCCGATGACGAGCACGCCGCAGCCACCAGGAGCAGCACCGAGAGCAGAAGCGTCCGAAGGGTTAGCTTCGCCAACGCTCGGCCAGTTTCGACGGGTCGAGCGTCAAGAGGTCAACCACGCTCTGGGATCCGAGGAGATCCTCGCGGAAGGATGGCTCGGTCTCGGTAACGGCATCGCGGATCGCTGCGTACCGGTTGCGGTACCCCTGCAACACGCCTCTGACTGCAGATGAGTCGAGCTTGTCATGCAGCAAGACGTGAAGGAGCGTGAGACCAACCGTCTCATTGTCCTTCACCTCGGGAATGATGATCATCTGGCGATTGTCGCGACGGCCAACGGCCACAAGAAGCCGTTTCTCCGTTGCGACACGATGCTTCGTTCCACGCAGAGCGGGATCGCGATCGGTGCGAGACGGGATGTTGAGGCTGATGCCGCCTCGGTCGATGATGACCGCTGCCCCATCTTCGTTCGCTTCAAGACCTTCGACGCGGTACCTGGTGAAGCCAATAACTTCAGCGACGGCCGGGTCAAGATCGGCGAGGGTGCGCAGCGAGCGATAGGTGAGCTGATCACGGGGTGCGCCAGCGTCGAGCACTGCCTGCGCCAGTGCGATCTGCAGAAGTGTTTCGTCGGAGCGCGAGATGCCAACGGTGACGGTCTTGGCCTGGTGTTTGATGGCATCGATAGGACGGGTGAGTTCTTCGATACCAAGCGACAGCGCTGAGGCAAGGTCTTCGATTGCCACGCTTGGTGTTCCGACCTTGCCGAACTCGATTTGGTACGAGTCCAGCGGAAGGTGACCAAGGCCGTAGCGGTAGTGCGACGCAATCCGGGCCGCCGTGCTGGCTTCGAGGTTGCCGTTGAGGTTTCCTGAACGAAGCTGGTCGAAGAAGGTCTGGGCGTGTTTCGAGAGCCACGGCCCGAGCGTTGCGATGAGATCGCTTCGTGCTGCAGCGGGAAGATCCGACGCTGCGGCTTGCTCGATGATCGACCTTGATTCGCGCAGCGGTTGGGCAAACTCATCGATGGCTCGAGCCGCTTCGTAGCCGAAGAGGTGCCCGGCCATCGCCGAAAGGATGAACGCCAGGCGAGGGTGAACTTCGGGAACCGCAATCACTTCGAGGGCCGCGTTAAAGCGGCTTTCGCCCTCGTTGGCGATGACGATAGGGGCCGCCTTGTGAGCCCGATAGATCGCAACCTCTTTGGCGACATCGTCGGCGGTGCTGCCGACGAGTCCAGCAGCACATACGAGAATCATCGGCTCAGCCGAGAGGTCGATGTGCTTCTTGTCTTCGGTGACATCGACGGCGATCGACTTGTAGCAAAGCTCCGAAAGTTTGATGCGAAGCTCACGAGCAGAAATGTGGTTGGGGCCGTTTCCGACGACCGCCCAGTAACGGCGGCTCGGGGCGTGACGACGGGTGGCTTCGCCAATGGAGTCTTGGGTCTCGAGGACCTTCTCCATCGCTTCGGGAAGTTCGCGCAGCGCACTCAGGAGCGCTGAACGCTCAGCGGCATCGCCAGCACCAAACAGATCGGAGAGCGCCATGGCAAGCAATGCACCGGCGGCGATCTGGGCGTAGAACGCTTTCGTCGAGGCCACGCTCATCTCGACGTCGCGGCCGTCGGAGGTATAGAGAACGCCGTCAGCCTTGTCGGTGAGGTCACTGCTGCGACGGTTGACAATGGCGATAACAGCGGCGCCGCGGCCACGAATGACGTCGACGGTCCGGTTGGTGTCGGTGGTGGTTCCCGACTGGCTGATGGCGATCGCCAACGTATCGCTCATGTCCGGACGAAGCCCGAAACCAGACAACTCGGTGGCGGGGCGAGCATCGACCTTGACGGTGGTGTCGGCCAGTTCATCGGTGAGAATTTTCGCCAGGCTTTCGCCGGCTACTGCCGCGGTGCCCTGGCCAATAACGATGATGTTCTTGATCGAACCGGACTGCACTCGCTCGACGACGTCGACCGGAATCGTGTCGCTGCCAAGGAGAACCGATAGCTGGCCATCGTCCTCGGCGATCTTGCCGCGGAGCGTTTTCCGGAACGACTTCGGGGCCTCGGTGATTTCTTTGAGGAGGTAGTGCGGGAACGACCCACGGTCGATGTCGCGAGTTGTGATCTGGACCGAAACCACGTCGTCGACAGAAACGGGGAGATCGGTGCCGTCGTAGGACTTCCGCACGATTCCCTCAATACTGCCAGCTTGGGCGGCATTGAGATCGATGATCTGCCCACGACTCGCGTTGGGGTTCGAAAGGTTGCCGGGCGTCTCGCCATCCATGCGGATGTATCGAGCGGTCTCTTCGACCACACCGTACGGTTCGCTGGCGATGATGTAGCAGTCCTCGGCCAGCCCCACATAGAGGGCCTGACCACTGCCGCGAAGTGCCAGCTGCAAGTGATCGGGAGCTTCGGCAGAGCTGCTAGCGATAGCAACCGATCCTTCCAGACCGGCAACGGTCCGTCGAAAGGCCTCGGTGACATCGTGATCGGCAAGATGCTTTGACATCAGGGTGGGGATCACCTTGGCATCGGTGGTGATCTCGTCATCGATCTTGAGACCCTCAGCAGCAATGACGTCGGCAAAGTTGTCGACGTCGCCGTTGAGCACAGCGGTGCAGTAGGGGCCTTGGCGGTCGTCGGTCTGCTCGCTATTGAGAGGGTGGGCGTTGGGTTCGGACACGATGCCGACACTTGCCCACCGGGTATGACCAAGCACCACGGTTTGTGCGGTGTCGTTATCGAGTGCCATCCGCAGCACGTCGTCGGCGGCAATCGCCGATCGGATGAAGCTGGTGTTGTCGCCAAGCTCGCCAATTTCGGCGGCCATCTTGTAGACGAAGCTCAGCTTGTTGTCGACGATCCGCACTGCGCTGTTGGTAAACAACTTGTTGTGGGTGCGGTCTTCGAGGAGCCGACTCAGCGTTGCCGAGTCGGTGTCAAGACCATGGTTACGAACCAGCAGATGCAGGCCAGCAGAGTCGCGGCCGCGAACCTCGAGACGATCGAGCGCCGAGAGCGCCTGCTGCGCAGCGGTCATTGTTTCGATAGCGGACAACTTGGGTTCTGGGCCGCACAGGGTTTCGACTTCGCGGGCGGTGCGAACCCGGTCGCGTTCAACACCCCAGGCTGCATCCTTCACCCGGATGAACTCGGCGTTCGTACGCTCAAGGTCCTTGGTAATCGAGCCCTTGTCGAGCCGCTCTTCGAGCGCCTCGATGTGTTCAGCGATGGAGCCAGCTCGGGCTTCAACATCGGCAACTGTGGCCGGGCTGGAGAGCAGCAGGCGAACACCCGGAACTCCACGCAAAAGGTTGTTGACCTGTTCTAGCTGGTCGGCGACGGCTTTGAGCTCGCTCGCCATATCAGCATCAGTGAGACCGACGAGGCCAGCAAGGGCTGCGTCGAGGGGTCCAACCACCTCGGCTTGGGTAGGGACTGGACGTTCTGATCGGCGTTGAACTACTGCGATGATTCCGCACATGTTGGGTTCAGGCTCCTTAGTGGCAACTGGTGGTGCGTTGCCGGGTATTCCTATCGGTCCGAGCGCTATCTAGCGTAGGCGTTCGGTGTTACTGGAGTGTTTCGACCGCTGCGACAAGTGTCTGGGCTGATGTGGCTGCTCGCTCGGCGGTATCGGCCTCGACCATGACCCGAATGAGAGGCTCGGTTCCGGACGGTCGAATGAGGACTCGACCCTGATCACCGAGTTGGGCTTCGACCTCTCGGATGGCAGGACCAAGCTTTTCGTGAAGGTCATCGATGCGATCGGCCACCCGCACATTTTCGAGCACCTGCGGGAAGCGAGTCATCGCATCGTTCGCGTTTTCAGCAAACGACCGACCACTGCGAATCACCAGGTCAGTCACTCGAACAGCAGTGAGCAGCCCATCGCCGGTGGTCGCAAGCTTGCGGAATATCACGTGGCCCGACTGCTCGCCACCAAGGGCATAGCTACCTTCATCGAGCGCTTCGAGCACATATCGGTCGCCGACTCCGGTTTCGATAACGGTGATGCCAGCGGCGTCCATGGCCCGTCGGAAGCCAAGGTTGGACATAACCGTCACTACGACCGTATCGCCATCGAGTTGGTCGAGAGCGGCGAAATCGGTGGCGCACATCGCGATGATCTGGTCACCGTCGACCACATTGCCGACGTTGTCGACAGCAAGCACTCGGTCGGCGTCGCCGTCGAAGGCAAAGCCGAGGTCAGCCCCATGGTCGACCACGGCAGCCTGAAGAGCTTCGAGGTGGGTTGAGCCGCATCCAGCGTTGATGTTTCGCCCATCGGGCTCGGTAGAAAGGGCGATAACGGTCGCGCCCAGGCGTTCGAATACTGGCCCACCAATGGCCGAGTTTGAGCCATTGGCACAGTCGACGACCACGGTGGTGCCGGCGAGCGAGCGACCATCAAGCGACGCAACGACGGCATCTTCCCAGCGTTGAAGCTCATGATGGATATCGGCATCGGCAGTGCCGTTCGAAGCAGTGCCGTTCGAAGCAGTGCCGTTCGAAGCAGGGCCATCCGGGGCGGTGATGCCTTCGGCAAGCAATCCGTCGAGCTCGGCTTGGATCTCGTCCTGCACGAGGTCAGAGAGTTTGAGACCACCAGCGGCAAACAACTTGATGCCGTTGTCTTGATAGGGATTATGCGATGCCGAGATCATTGCGGCAGGTACCGAATCAGCGGCTGAAAGCCAAGCGACCGCCGGAGTCGGCACGACGCCAAGAAGCCCGATTGAGGCACCATTTTCGGCTAACCCGCGCGCGAGAGCACGTTCGAAATCGACCCCCGACTCGCGGGTATCTCGTCCGATGAGAAACTTCTCGCCAGCCAGCACCCGCGACGCTGCCACGCCAAGGGCGTAGACAAAGTCGACAGTCAGCTGGCTATAGGCTTCGCCACGAACACCATCAGTACCAAACGACAGACTCATTACATGTCCAGTCGGCGATAGCGAAGGTGTTCTAAGGCGATACCAGGGCGCAAGTACTGCAAAAGCGAATTAACGCTTCGAGTACTGCGGAGCCTTTCGAGCCTTCTTGAGTCCGTACTTCTTGCTTTCCTTTTTCCGTGGGTCACGGGTAAGGAAGCCGGCACGCTTCAGTGGTTCGCGAAGTTCACCGTCGAGTTCGACGAGGGCACGAGCGATACCGAGACGCACAGCGCCGGCTTGACCGCTAGGGCCACCGCCGTGAGCGGTGACATCGACGTCGTAGTTGCCTTCGGTCTCAGTGAGCTTGAAGGGTTCCATCACGTGCATGCGATGCGATGCGTTTGGGAAGAAGTCCTCGATGGGACGGTTGTTCACCGTGACGGCGCCGGATCCTGGACGGAACCGAACTCGAGCGACAGCCCGCTTACGTCGACCAGTTGATTGGATGAGAGGAGTAGTCATAGTTGGTCTTTTTCTTCTCAGTCGTCGTTCTGGGTGCGGGCCCGGGCGTGTTCGAACACGATGGGCTGAGGCTTTTGGGACTCATGCGGGTGGGTGGGGCCGGCGTAGACCTTGAGCTTGTTGATCTGTGCGTTGCCGAGACGGGTCTTTGGGAGCATGCCCTTGACGGTCTTGCGGACGGCTTCAGCGGGCACATCGGCCAGCATGTCGGCGTAGCTGCGTGACTTGATACCGCCGGGGAAACCCGAGTGACGGTAGACCATCTTGCGCTCGGCTTTGCCAGAGGTAAGCACGACCTTCTCGGCGTTGATAATGATCACGTGATCGCCGGTGTCGAGGTTTGGCGTGTACATCGGCTTGTGCTTGCCGCGCAGAATGGTGGCGACTTCGGTAGCGAGGCGGCCGAGAACCATGCCATCAGCATCGACGACGTGCCAGGCACGCTCAATTTCTCCGGCCTTCGGGGTGTAGGTAGTCACAGGATTCTCAGCTCTTCAGTGTTCTGAAAGGGTTCCCTGTGAGTCGTTAGGCGATCTCACAGAGATATGTATGCGTTAAAAAGGTGGCGGGACACTTGTGCCCAGACCAAGGGTTAACGATATTGGCGAAAAGGCCCGTTCGCAAAGGCGCGGACCCCAGAATCTGCTCGATTCGTGTCAGCTTCGTGACGGTCGACACCATATCGGCCCTTTCAGCGGCTAAAAGGCCTAGTTGATTGGGCCAAAGTGCCATTGTGGCGCGCTTGGGTCGAGTGGGACCGTGGAGTACCCCTCAAACCCCCAACCGCAGGACCCCCACACTGTGACTGTTATTTCTCGTTCGTCTCGCCAGAACTTCGGTTCACGAGCACTCGCCTTGTTGCTCGCGCTCGCGGTTGTTCTGCCTGTTCTCACGTTCGCTGCACCAACCGTCGCCAGCGCCTCCGAGTTAGAGGTCCCGCATACATCGCTCGTTCCCGAGATTCCGCGTATCGACTTTCCCGACATTCTCGACGGAGACGTGTACGCCATTGAAGAGATCGACAACTGGATCGTGGCCGGTGGAGACTTCACCCAAGTTCGCCTCAGCGACGGCACCATCATCAGTCAGGCCAACCTCGTTGCCTTCGACAAGGACACCGGGGCACTCATCGACACCTTCCTTCCTCAGGTCGACGGTGAGGTCCTGTCGCTAAGCCGAGGCGCCAACCGCGGCGAAATCCTCGTCGGCGGACGGTTCAACACGATCGACGGCAAAGGCCGCAAGAAGATCGCCAAGATGTTCACCGATGGGTCGGTCGACAGCACCTGGATCGCGAATGCCAACGCTGCAGTGCACGACATCAACTTCACCGATACAGGCCGACTGTTCGTCGGCGGCTCGTTCACCAAAATCGATGGCCTCTTCATCGACAACGTCGCGGAGATCGACTATGCGACCGGTGACGTCAACCCAGCGTTCAGCTACGACTTCACCGGCGAAGGTGGCTGGTTCTCTGGTGGCCGTTCGACCCGTCACGTCGAGGCTCTCCCCGGCACCACCAAACTCCTCGTCGTGCATTCGGCCAAAGAAATCGACGCCCAGGAACGCCTAGCGGCGGCAATCTTCGACGTCGCTGATCCGGCAGCACCGTTCCTCACGGACTACTCGATCAACTCCTTCTTCGACGGTGCCCGCTACGGAGCGCTCCCCACCAACGGCGATCTGTCGCCTGACGGCACGTTCTTCGCAATGAGCACCAACATCGGCGACAACGCTCCGCACCACGACATGGTCCTCACCTTTCCCACCGCTGGCGGCCCGGACACGATGCCGCTTTGGACCCACCGAATGCGTGACTCGGTCTTCGCCGTAGGCATCTCCAACAATGCGGTCTACGCCGGCGGTCACTTCTGCAACATCGACGCTGGTCCCGGCGCAACGGTTATCGACGGCGACGTCGGCGCAGTATGCACCGGCGACCGCACCCCTGGCGCCTGGCGCTGGCAGCTCGCCGCACTCGACATCAACGACGGAACCCCACTCGATTGGGATCCCGGATCGAACGCCGGCCGTGGCATCCAAGAACTCACCGTCACCGATCGTGGCCTTCTTATCGGCCACGACGGAAGCGCTATCGGCAACCGCACCGTGGGCCGAGCTGGCTTCATGGACTTCGGCGCCGCTGCCACCGATACGACCGCACCCGTTGTGGCCATTTCGTCACCGGTAGCCGGCGAGCTCATCGGGAATCCATTCACCGTTACCGGCACCGCAACCGACGACACTCGAGTGCTTTCAGTCAAGATCCGGTTGCAGGACAACAACTCCGGACTGTGGCTCCAAGACGACGGTTCGTTTGCCGCCACGGTCTACGACTTCAGCACCCAACCGGTAAGCCACCCAGGTGAAACCATCGAGTGGGCGTTTGACCTCGATGTGCCAGACGGCCAATACCGTGTTGAAGCACGTGCGATCGACTCAGCGGACTTGGTATCCACCAAGGCGCAGTTCAGCTTCGGCGTCGGCGTTCCAGCTGCGCCGACCTGCGGCGTCAACCTGCGTTTCGATGACACTGCCATGGTCTCTTGGAGCGCCATCGATGGCGAGGATCGCTACATCGTCCGTCGAGACGGAAACTTCCTGGCCACGGTCACCGGGGGCGGGCTGTCCTACCTCGACACCGCCACCGTCCCAGGTGCGACCCACACCTATGTGATTCGCTCCTTCCAGCCTGGTGTCACCAACAACGTCGACTGTGGATCGGTCACGATCGCCGACCCGGTCGACCATTCGTGCACGATCCTGCTTGAGGCCAACAACGACATCAAGATCGACTGGTCGCCGGTTGACGGCGAAGACAGCTACTCGGTCCGCCGCGACGGCTTGTTCTACGCCACGGTCAACAACCTCACGTACTTCGTCGACGAGCAGCCCTCGGCTGGCGAGCACTCGTACATCGTGCGATCGATACAGGCCGGCATCGCTACCGACATCGACTGCGGAAGCGCCACCGTTCCCGACGCTCCGGCGCCTACATGTTCTGCGATCGTTACGGCTGCAGGCAATGTCGCTATCACCTGGACGGCACTACCCGGCGAGGACACCTATTCGATACGTCGTGACGGCGCCTACCTGGCGAAGGTCACCAACGGCCTGAGCTATGTCGACAGCACCGTCGCTGCTGGCACGCACACCTACATCGTGCGTAGCTTTCAAGCCGGCGTTCAGACCAACGTCGATTGCGGCTCCGTAACCCTGTAGCTCCGCTCGTCGCTACTGGTCGTAGCCCACATGCCACAGGGTAAGCCCCTGTGGCGGGGCTACCTGCCCGGCGGTGGTGCGGTCCTTCGCCTCAAGCATGGCCTTCACATCGGCCACATTGAACTTGCCATGGCCAACGTCGACCATCGTGCCCACGATGGCACGGACCATCTGCTGACAAAACGACGAGGCTTTGATCTCAAAGAGCAGCGTGCCATCGGGCTGTACTCGCCAGTCGGCATGTTGCAGCCGGCGAACCCGTGACTTGGTCTCGCCTTCCGCGTTGAGCTGTCTCCGACAAAATGTCGTGAAATCATGCTGGCCGAGGAGCGGAGTGCCAGCGGCCCTCATTGCCCGCAGGTCAAGTGGCTTTGGCACGTGCCAGCACATTCCTATGAGAAACGGGTTGGGGATCGCGTCGTTATAGATCCGGTAGCGGTACGCCCTCGACGTGGCGGCGAAGCGAGCGTTGAAGTCGGAGTCAGCGACACTGATGTCGCGCAACACAACGTGTGGGCGACACATCATGTTTACCGACCTTTGAAAGAGCCCAAGGTCGGTGGTGGAGCGCACATCGAACGACACCACCTGGCCCCAGCCGTGCACTCCCCTATCGGTCCGTCCGGCGCACACCAGCTCGATCTTGTGGCCAAGAAACTTCTCGGCGGCTTCGCGCAGGGTTCCGGCCACCGTGGTGACACCGACGTTCTCGGCGAACCCGTGGAAGGGCGCCCCGTTGTATGCCACTGTGGCCCGGACCCGCACAAGGGTGCCCGGCTTTTCAGCGAAATCGGTGGTGTCGTCGAACAAACTCACCCGGTAACTATCGGCCACAGGTCTGGTCGATGCCTAGGCGCGACGCCAACGCCTCGTGAGGTCGTTTTCTGTCGTCCACATGACACTTCCTGACATCAAATGCCTCGAAAGACCTTCTCGGGTTGCGAACTGTCTCCAACCAGACAGTTTGGCCTCGCGATCGTTCTTAGGTTGCACCTACCGAACTGGCAGTACAGCCATACGCGACAGGGGAAGGTTCCATGAAAACCAGAAAGAATGAACGCACGACAACCGGGGGAATCGCAACGATCGGAAAGATCTTTGTGGTTCTCGCAATGCTCGCATCAACGCTCACAGCGACGCTGCTTGCCAGCGCCGGCCGGGCGATGGCTCAGGGGCCGGAGAGCATTATCTCGGTCTCGGATTCCGGCAGTGGGTTTATCAACCGCGAAATCGGCCCGGACGTCGTGTTCCACATGTGGGAGGCCGAGTTTACGGTCACCCAGCAAATCAGCAATGCGCAGCTGGAGATGACCGGCGGGATCTGCAACAACGATTGCCTCGGCAACCTCGTGTTGCTCGAAGGGGGCACCGAAGTTGAGTTCGGCGAGCTCGAGAAGAGCTTCCGGTTTAGCGGCGTCACGCTCAAGCCAAACGTGACCTATATCTTCCGGGCGCACGTCTTCGAAGGAAGCGGATTCCTTCGCCAGGGCAACGTCCCCAATGTCTCCGAACCCTTCGGCACTGCGGTCGGCACCATCCTTGTTGAAAGCAATGGCGATAAGTCATTCATCGGTAACGATCTGCTGTACACGATCACCGGCACGCCGGATCGCGATGGCGACAACGTTGCTGATGACACGGACAATTGCCCGGACATCTTCAACCCGGAGCAAAAGGACCTCGATGACGACAAACAAGGCGACGCCTGCGACCCGACCGACGACCGTCCTCGTGACATTCCGGTCGATGATGACGGCGACGAAATCCGCAACCGCGACGACAACTGCCCAAACACCAAGAACAAGGACCAGAAAGACAACGACAAGGATGGCAAGGGTGATGCCTGTGACGACGATGACGACAACGACGGCGTCAAAGACGGCAAAGACAACTGCCAGTTCGTCAAGAACCCCGGCCAAGAAGACCTCAACAACCAAGGCCGCGGCGATGCGTGCGATCCCGATGACGACAACGACGGCACCGACGACGACAAAGACAACTGCCCACGAGTCGCCAACAAGAACCAGAAAGACAACGACGGCGACAAAAAGGGCGATGCCTGCGATGACGACGACGACAACGACGGCGTCAAAGACGGCAAAGACAACTGCCAGTTCAAGAAAAACAGCGATCAGAAAGACTCAGACGGCGACAAGATAGGCGACGTTTGCGACAGCACCCCAGACCCACAACCTGAGCCCAAGCCAGACCCACAACCACAACCTGAGCCCAAGCCAGACCCACAACCACAGCCTGAGCCCAAGCCAGACCCACAGCCCGAGCCAACCCCTGAACCGGTAGGTCCCAATGGCGAAGAATGCGACATCATCGGTACCGACGGCGATGACGTGTTGATCGGCACCTCAGAAGACGACGTCATCTGCGGCCTCGGCGGCAACGACAAGATCAAGGGTGGTGGCGGCGACGACATCATCTCGGGCGGCGAAGGCAACGACAAGATCGATGGCGGAAAGGGCGACGATGAGATCCACGGCGACGCCGGCAACGACCGAATCAACGGTGGTGGCGGCGACGACGAGCTCTACGGCGGCGACGGCAACGACCGGATCCGCGGCAAAGGCGGCAACGACGAAATCTTCGGCGGTGCGGGCAAGGACAACGTCGCCGGAAACGGTGGAGCCGACACCGTCGAAGGCGGCGACGGCAACGACAAAGTCAACGGCGGTGGCGGCGACGACATCCTCAAGGGCGACGCCGGCGACGACAACCTGAAAGGCGGCGGCGGCGACGACGACCTCGACGGCGGCGAGGGCGACGACATCCTTAACGGCGGCTCCGGCGACAACGACATGGAAGGCGGCCCGGGTGATGACCGCTGCAAGAAAGGCCGCAAGCTCATCCCCTGCTAGATCCCCCTACGAGTGCCGCAACTCGTAACTAACAAACGAACGGCTCGTCGGTGTGCTCCCATCACATCGGCGGGCCGTTCTTCGCGTTAGGCCGTGCGTTCAACACAACGCAATGACCCCCGAGCCCAACGACAAAACGAGGAAGGGAGAGGGCTTTCGCCCTCTCCCTTCCTTCGTTGTAACTAGTGAACCGACCGGTCTGGTTAGACCAGCTCGATGCGAGCCATTGGCGCTTTGTCACCGGGCCGGGGCCCAAGCTTGAGGATCCGGGTGTAGCCACCCGGACGATCGGCGTAACGTGGTCCGATCTCGTCAAAGAGCTTCGAAGCCATTTCGCGGTCACCGAGGAAACGCACGACCTGACGATGGTTATGAACATCGCCCTTCTTGGCCTTGGTGATCATCTTCTCGGCAATCGGCCGAACGGCCTTTGCTTTGGCTTCGGTGGTGGTGATGCCTTCGGCTGCAATCAGAGATGCAACGAGGTTCGCCATAATGGATTTTTGATGTGAGGAGCTGCCGCCGAAGCGACGCCCCCTCTTTGGACGTGCTGGCATGTCAATCCCTCGACCGGAGTGAGAGGCCACGCTCGTCGAGCTTGACGATTACTTCGTCGAGCGACTTTTGACCAAAGTTAGTAATGGCAAGCAGGTCGTCCTCGGTCTTTTCGAGGAGTTCACCCACACTGTTGACCTGTGCTCGTTTGAGACAGTTCCGGGGACGCTCAGAGAGCTCGAGGTCTTCGATTGGAAGATCAAGGTCAGGCGAACCGCTAGGCGCTTGGACAACTTCACCAAGCTCAAGACCATGCGGCTCGTCACTCATCTCTTCGACGAGCTGAACAAGGGTACGCAAGGTTGCACCGGCCGAGGCCAGCGCTTCTTGAGGTGAGATCGAACCGTCGGTTTGAATCTCAAGGGTGAGGAGATCGAAGTTGCTCGACTGCTCGACGCGTGTGGGCTCAACAGAGACCGCAACACGGCGAACCGGCGAGAAAATCGCATCGATCGGAATCACACCGATGGTGGGGTTCTCGATCTGGCGCTGTGACGACACGTAGCCGCGGCCTGGTTCGACGGTGAGGTCGATAGCGAGGCGGCCCTTGCTGTTCAGCGTGGCGATTGCCAGCTCAGGGTTAAGAATCTCGATGTCGCTGTGGTCTTGGATGTCACCAGCGGTGACATCGGCAGCTCCACGAACGTCGAGACGTAGGGTTACTGGTTCTTCGGCGTGGCTGCGGATCACGACATCTTTGAGCGCCAAGATGATGTCAGTGACATCCTCAGTGACGCCGACAATGCTGTCGAATTCGTGCAGGGCATCGTCGAAACGAACCTGGGTAATCGCTGCACCGGGCACTGACGAAAGCAGTGTTCGGCGAAGCGAGTTTCCAATTGTGTAGCCGAAGCCGGGTTCGAGGGGGCCTACTGCAAATGACTGCAGATTGGCATCCTCTTCTCCAACCGCTTCGACCGTCGGACGCTGAATTGTCAGCATGGTTTCTCCTCGGAACTTCGAAGTCGATCCCCTGGGGAGGGGGGTGTTACT
Source organism: uncultured Acidimicrobiales bacterium (assembly GCA_937934655.1). Classification (GTDB taxonomy): domain Bacteria; phylum Actinomycetota; class Acidimicrobiia; order Acidimicrobiales; family SHLQ01; genus CALLQB01. The sequence continues at coordinate 19,894 of CALGZB010000031.1, forward strand.
GGGATAGAAGGTAGATGCTCGGCGCAAAGGCCGAGCGAGCTACTACTTGGAGTAGAGCTCAACGATGAGCTGCTCGCGGACCGGAACATCAATGTGTTCACGGAGCGGAAGCTCACGAACGGTGGCCTCGTTGTCGCCGTCGCCCATGCTGATCCAAGGCGGAGCTTGGCGGTCAAGGACGTCTTTGTTCCACTGAACCGTGACCATGTCGCGGGCCTTGGGACGAAGAGTGACAACGTCTTCTTTACGAAGACGGTAGCTAGGAATGTTGACCCGGCGACCGTTTACGTCGACATGACCATGGTTCACAAGCTGGCGTGACTGCGGACGGGTGGAACCCCAACCGGCGCGGTACACAACGTTGTCGAGACGAAGCTCGAGGTACCGGAGCATGTTCTCGCCGGTGACGCCTTCACGACGGTTGGCCTCTTCGTAGAGGTTGCGGAACTGGCGTTCGGTCAGGCCGTAGCTGAAACGTGCTTTTTGCTTCTCTTGAAGCTGGAGCAGGTACTCAGAGACGTTGCCCCGACGACGGGTGCGACCGTGCTCGCCTGGTGGGTAAGGGCGCTTGTCGAGGGCGGCGTTTTCGCCTTTGGTGCCCCAGATGTTCGTGCCGAGACGGCGAGAAACGCGTGCTTTTGGTCCGATGTAGCGGGACATGTTCAGACCCTCCGGCGCTTGGGTTGGCGGCAGCCGTTATGAGGAACCGGCGTGACGTCTTTGATGCCGGTAACTTCGATGCCGGCGTTCTGGATGGAGCGGATAGCGGTCTCTCGGCCGGAGCCTGGACCTTTCACCTGGATGTCGACCTTGCGGACGCCATGTTCCATTGCGGCACGGGCGGCCTTTTCGGCTGCCATCTGTGCGGCGAATGGGGTGGACTTCCGTGAGCCCTTGAAGCCAACGTTTCCAGCAGATGCCCAGGAAAGGACGTTTCCCTGCTGGTCGGTGATGGCGATGATTGTGTTGTTGAACGAGCTCTTGATGTGCGCAACGCCATGATTGACGTTCTTGCGTTCCCGCTTCTTGCGGCCTGGCTTTGCCATTACTTCAAGACCTTCTTCTTGCCGGCCACTGTCTTCTTCGGGCCCTTACGAGTACGTGCGTTGGTGTGGGTGCGCTGACCGCGAACCGGGAGACCACGACGATGGCGAAGGCCTTGGTAGCAGCCGATCTCCATCTTTCGTTTGATGTCCTGGCTGACCTCACGTCGGAGGTCGCCCTCTACCTTGAGGTGTTCTTCGATCCAGGCACGGATCTTGACGATTTCGTCGTCGGTGAGGTCCTTCACACGGGTGGTGACATCGATGCCGGATTCGGCGCAGATGTCGGCAGCGGTTTTGTTACCGATACCGAAGATGTAGGTGAGCGCAATCACAACTCGCTTGTCGCGAGGAATGTCGACGCCGGATATACGGGCCATTGATGGTCTCCTTAACCCTGCCGCTGCTTGTGGCGGGGGTTGGTGCAGATAACGCGAACGCGACCGTGGCGGCGAATCACTTTGCAGTTGTCACAGATTTTTTTGACGCTTGGTCGTACTTTCATTGCACGCAGTTCTGTTTGGTTCGATTCTGTCGAAAGACCAATCACGCTCCCTTTTGGGGCTGAGCGGGTTTCGGATCAGATGGGGACAAGTGAGATCCAACCAGCGTTGCTGGTTGGACGCTCGGTACTCGCCTACTTGTAGCGGTAGGTAATTCTTCCGCGTTGCAGGTCGTAGGGGGTCAGCTCAACTTGGACGCGGTCGCCGGGCAGAATACGGATATAATGCATACGCATTTTTCCGGAGATATGGGCCAAAACTTCGTGGCCGTTTTCGAGTTCAACACGGAACATCGCGTTTGGTAGCGATTCCGTGACCGAACCCTCGAGAACGATCGCATCTTCCTTGGGCTTAGCCAGTGTGCCAACCTCCTGTTGGTAACAATAAAGAGACCCAGCCGCGCCGATAACGGCAGACAGGGCCAGCTCTCAAAGCTAGCGGCATAGCAGGGGTCCACCAACTCGCGCGTCGTTTCTTCGAAATCGCCGTTTCAGCGAGGCCTCAGGATTGTGTCGTCAATCTGTCACGAAGAGTTCAGCAACGAGCTGACTTTCAAGACAGAGAAACGGATACATCATGAAGAACAACACCGCATTGGCTGCATCGGCCGGAATGGTCATCGTCGCCGCATTGGGCTCGGGTGGCATCTACGTCGCCTCTCAGCAACTTACGAGCGGACCGGCCGCCTCGCCCACCGAACAGGTGAGCATTGAATACCTCGATGCCAACGGAAACCTCGTACCAATCGATGTTGCGAACGCTGAAACCACCGCCGAGCAACCCGCATCAGCAGCGGAAACAACAGAAGCCGTTGCGTCCGACGCAGGTGCCGCGGCCGAAACCTACGAAGGCGAGGCGGGGTATGGCGAAACCTACGAGGAAGACGAACACGAAGAGGACGACGACAGCGACGAGGAAGGCGAAGAACATGACGACTACTGACCCCGAGGCCACCACCCTCAATTCCGGGCACCCCGAAACAACCCCAGCGCCTCCGGTGCGCTCACCCCGTCCAACGAAGACAAACCCGGCCACCGGCGCAAGAATCCTTGCTGCCGGAGCCAGTGTTGCAGTCGGGATAAGCCTGGTTGGGGCGATGGCGGCAACCGCCGCCGCCACCTCGACTCCACCGGCGGCCACCGAAGCGCCCCAACGGATCGTTGTGGTTGAGCAACCTGCTGTCGCTGTTCCTGCGACACTTCCTGCGGTCACGTCGTCGACGACGAGCACTCCCCCAGTACCGGGCACAACGGCTCCACCTACAACGACCATCCAAACGGTGATCGACGCCGTGGCCGAAAGCACCCCAGCGCCCGAACCTGAACCCGTCACGGTAAGCGAGGGGTCATGACGGGCGCTTCCTGGTCAGAGCGTGACGGTGCCGCCATGGGCACAACGTTCCACGTGCTCGCCCTCAGCGAGGACCAATTTCTCGCCGACCGGCTCGTAACCCGGCTGCAACAACTCGAGTCCATGTGGAGTCGATTCGATCCATCGAGTGAGATAAGCAGGGTCAACAGCACTCCCGATGAGTTCCATCTGGTTTCCCCTGAAACCACCAAACTCATCGAGACCGCCCGGACGGCATGGTCGCTAACCGATGGGGCGTTTGATCCGACGGTTCTCGATTCGATGGAGGCCATTGGCTACGACCGAACCCTTGCCGGCGTCGGCGCAACCCATCGGCCGACCCGCACCGCCACCATGGCCCCGGGGTGCGGTGGTTTCACCGTCGACTCGACCATCAACATGCTCCGACTTGGAGGCGCCCGCTTTGACCCGGGAGGCATCGGCAAAGGATTGGCGGCCGACATCGCGGTCGCCGAAGCGATGGCGTCGGGCGCCGCCGGAGCCATGGTGAACATCGGCGGCGATGTCGTGTGTCGTGGCCACGCGCCGACCACCAATGGGTGGATCGTCGATGTGACAGAGCGATCGGTCCTCGATCATCGGCTCGCACTCGTCGACGTATCCAACGGGGCGATCGCGACGAGCACGATCGCGAAACGACGTTGGAACACCGACGACGGCCCCCGGCACCACCTCGTCGACCCGTCGACCGGCAGGAACACCCAGGGGTACCGGCTGGCCACGGTCATCGCCTCCGATGGCTGGTACGCCGAAGCAATCACGAAGCACCTGCTGGTCGGTGGGTGCCTCGATGTGGTCGACACCACGAGGGCCGTCGCACTCGTCGTCGACGACCAAGGCGCATCCCACACCACCAACGGGTGGAAGGACTACCTCCGATGACAACTACGACGTTCGCACAGGTCGGCGACCAACTTTGGTGGTACGTGGCACGAGCGGGTGGCATCGTTGCCCTCGTGCTCGCCGCAAGCTCCATCATTTGGGGTCTTTTGTTGTCCAGCGGGTTCCTCGAACGAACCCCAACCAAACGTTGGCTCAAGAACGTCCATAGTTGGCTCGGCGGACTGACCGTCACGTTCACCGCTGTCCATATTCTCGGCCTCCGACTCGATAGCTACATCGAGTACTCCATTGCCGACCTTTTCATCCCCTTCGTCGCAACGGAGCGCCCAGGGGCTCTTCCCATTGCGTGGGGAATCGTTACCTTCTACCTCCTGCTCGCCGTGCAAGGCACGTCGCTACTCATGCGCCGCTTGCCGCGAACGTGGTGGCGGGCAATTCACCTGACCAGCTACGGAATCCTCGGGATGGGGATTACCCACGGAGCCACCGCCGGAACCGATGCAACCAATCCGCTCTACCTCGGCAGCATTCTGATGCTCGGGTTCAGTACGGTGTTCTTGTTGACCTACCGAATTCTGACCTCACGAAAGGTTCGAAAAGGGACGCACAACGCAGACGGGAAGCCAGCATCATGAGACTCCTTGTGATTGAGGACGAAGAACTCCTCGCCGCATCGATCAAAGCCGGGCTCGAAGAAGAAGGCTTCGCTGTCGATGTCGCTCACGACGGCGAGGTCGGGCTCTGGCACATCCAGGAACACTCCTACGACGCGGTCATCCTCGACCTGATGTTGCCAAAGGTCAACGGCTACAAGGTCTGCGCATCACTACGTGAGCAGGGCAATTGGGTGCCGATTCTCATGCTGACGGCAAAGACCGGCGAGTGGGATGTTGCCGAGGGTCTCGACACAGGCGCCGACGATTACCTCACCAAGCCCTTTAGTTTCGTGATTCTCCTCGCCCGGATCCGGGCGCTCCTGCGGCGAGGAACAACCGAACGGCCGGCGGTTATGCAGGCCGGTGGCCTTCAGCTAGATCCGGCTACTCGTTCGGTTGAGATCGACGGGCGGCCCGTCGACTTCACCGCCAAAGAGTTCGCGGTCCTTCACTTCCTTATGCGCCACGCTGGCGAAGTCGTGTCCAAGACCGACATCGTCGAGAACGTCTGGGACGTGGAGTTCGACAGTGACCTCAACATCGTTGAGGTGTACGTCGGGTCGCTTCGCAAGAAGCTCGGCAAAGGTGCGATCGAGACAATTCGCGGGGCCGGTTACCGTCTCTCCGACGACGCCACCGGGAACGTCACCGAATGAGCCGGTTCACGAAGTTTCGCCCCTCGGAGTCGATACGAAGCCGTCTCACGCTCCTCAGCACCGGGGTGTTGTTTCTCGGTCTGGTCCTCGGCGCAGTCGCCTTTGACCTGCTCCTCCAGAATCAACTGGTGAAGAACCTCGACCAGCAACTGACCACCCAGGCCCTCGACCGGGTGCTTGCTATCGATGCCGGCCTCGACCCCGCAACCCAGCTCGAGACGGCGCAACGAGAAACCGCCGTTGCCGTCTTCGACTCGACCGGCGTTGCTCTAGCCAGCAGTGGCTTCCACATTCCGAGCCAAGTAGCCGATCTCATAGAGGGTTCGCCCAGCACAGCAAGTGTGGATCTCATAGAAGTCGGCGAGAACGAGATCGAGCGCTACGACCTACGGGTCGTAGCCGCGCAAGGCACCGTCGCCAAGGTCGTCGTTGGCTCCGAACTCGAGCCTGTCGAGAAAACCCGAGGCGCCGCAAGAAGGTTGCTCTCCATTGGGGTGCCGGTGCTTACGCTGGCTGGCGCGTCCCTCCTTTGGCTCGTTGTTGGTCGATCCCTTCGACCGGTCGAACAACTCCGACTCGATGCGCAACGCATCTACGAAAGCAGCCCACACGGCATCTCCGATGGACGAGTGCGCCAGCCGGACTCCTCCGATGAGATCAGCCGATTGGCAACGACTCTGAACGACATGCTCGAGCGACTCGAACGAAGCTCCAACGCGCTTCGAAGATTCGTTTCAGATTCGTCCCATGAACTACGCAGTCCAATTGCAAACATTCGGGCCCGGGTCGAAACCGGCGGCGTCGATGACTGGACCAACATCCAATCAGATGTCGTCGGCGAGGTAGAACGCGTTGAGGGGATCGTGAACGACTTGACCTATCTCGCCCGGAGCGACGAGGGGCGAGCCGTTCAGAACCCCGAACGAGTCGAACTCGACGAGATCTTGTTCGAAGAGGCTGCCCGGCTTCAGCAACGGGGCCAAGTTCGCGTCGACGCCAGCGCTATCGAGCCGGTCGTGCTTCGGGTCGATCGTATGCAGACCCAACGCCTCATCCGGAACCTCGTCGACAATGCCGAACGACACGCTGACGCTTTGGTCCGGCTGACCGTGATTGAAGTCGAGGAAGGAAAAGCCATCATCACGATCGAAGACGACGGCGAGGGCATCTCCCCCGCCGATCGACAGCGAGTGTTCGAACGTTTTGCCCGGGTTGATGAGTCACGTCACAGAAAGACCGGCGGCACAGGACTAGGACTGGCGATCGTGAAAGATATTGCCGAACGCCACGGTGGTTCGGCGACCGTCGAGGGCTCAGATCTCGGGGGAGCCAAGTTCACCATCGAGATCAGCGGCCATCACTAGCAGCGCCGATCGCACACAAAAATCTGCACTCTGCACAAGATCCTCACATACTGTCCGGGACTTCCTCATCTTCGGTCCGTACTCTGGGGAAGCGTGCAGCAACGAGCAAGAATTCTCATCATCGAAGACGAAGCCGACATTGCCAACGCCGTGGCCGACCGACTTCGCAGCGAAGGCCACACGGTGTACCAGGCCGCCGACGGGATACAGGGGGTCGAGTCGTTTCGAAGTCTTAAGCCTGACCTTGTCGTCCTCGACCTGATGTTGCCGGGGATGTCTGGGCACGAGGTGTGCAAAATCATTCAGACCGAGCGTCGGACACCGGTTCTCATGCTCACTGCGCTCGACGACGAAACCGACGTCCTAGTGGGCCTCAAGCTCGGAGCCGACGACTACGTCACGAAACCGTTCAGCCCACGTGAACTCGCGGCGCGAGTGGAAGCGATCCTTCGACGAGTCAACGGCGACCAAGACCGCAGTAGCGCTCTGCACTGTTGTGATCTTGAGATCGACATCGACTCACGTCGGGTCACCCGTGACGGCGCCGAGGTGCATCTCACGCCCACCGAGTTCGACCTGCTCCTCGGCTTAGCGAAGGCAAACGGCACGGTGCTCACCCGTGAGGACCTTCTCACCTCGGTGTGGGGTTATCCGGATGGATCCGGGGCCCGCACTGTCGACAGCCATATCCGGTCGCTTCGACGGAAACTGGGCGACCACGTGATCCGCACGGTGCACGGTGTCGGCTACGCAATCGGCGACCAAGCGGCGTGAGCGCTGTGAGGCCCGGTGGCGGCGACCCGCGGCCTTCGTGGCCGGGGAACGAAAAGAGCAGTTCTGATCGCGTTTCACCACCTTCACGGGGGCGTGGCGCGAAAATTTCGGGGCCTTTGGCGGCTATTCCTTCTCTGAAGGCCAAGTTCAGCATTGTGATTGTCGCCGCGGTGGTGATGACGTTTCTTCTCACATGGCTGGGGTTTGGACTCGACTGGCCATTCCTGGTCCGCCCGATCATCGCCGTCGGCTTGGCCCTTCTTATGGTGCAGGTCCTGGCGCGAGGAGCCACCTCGCCGCTTCGCGAGATGATGACCGCCACCGAAGCCATGAGCACCGGCGATTACTCGGCCCGAGTCGAAACGGCGTCTCGTGACGAGGTTGGCTCGCTCGCCACGGCGTTCAACGCTATGGCGGCCCAACTCGACGCGGTCGAAAAACAGCGCCGGGACCTCGTCGCCAATGTAAGCCACGAACTACGTACCCCCATCGCTGCACTTCAGGTGAACCTCGAGAACTTGGTCGATGGGGTCACCGAACCCGACGACGCCTCGCTTGGGGTCATGCTCCGTCAGACCGAACGGCTCGGCCGGCTGGTCAGCCAGCTACTCAGTTTGGCCCGGCTTGAAGCAGGCGCTGTCCCGCTTGACCTCGCGCCTGTAGCGCTCAAACAACTCGCCGATCGGGTCTGCGAAGAAGCCCTACTCGCGAACGATGTACCGCCCGTGACCATCGACATGCCCGATGACCTTTCAATCATCGGCGATGGCGAGCGGCTCCATCAGGTGTTCGCCAACCTCGTCGACAACGCTCGGCGCTTCTCCCCCAAAGATCGCCCGGTAGCAATCAGCGGGTCCGTGACCTCCGACGGCTCACACGTCGAGATTCGGGTGACCGACGAAGGCCCCGGCATCCCACCTGGCCAACAAGATCAAGTCTTCGAACGGTTCCATCGAGTCGATGAGCACCGATCGCAAGCGAAAGGTGGGACCGGCCTCGGCCTCGCCATCGTGAAATGGATCGTCGAACTCCACGGCGGCTCCATCCACGCAACCGAGAATCAACCCAACGGTTGCGCCATGGTGCTTCGCCTTCCGACGAAACCGGCTCCGACGCCTACCGCATAAACCTTCGGGACTTACCCGACGGTGACAAGGATGCGGGCAGAAGCGAACGCGCCGACACCCACATGAGCACCCTCGATTTCGACGGTTGTTGTTCCGTCGGGCGACGATGCGGTGACGACACCGGCATTACCGGGGAGCAATGCCGCTTCCTCGAGGAACGCCAGAAGTCCATCGGTGAACTCCAGTTCCTCAGGAATACGACGCACAACAAAGCTGTCTCCGACCGACACGCCGCTGAGCGCCGTGGAATCCACCGGCGCCTGATAGTCCGACCCGGGGATCGGGTTGCCATGGGGGCACGTTGTGGGGTCGTTGAGGACCCGAACGAGGGCTTCCTCGACCGGGCGAGAGATGACGTGCTCCCACTTGCCGGCCTCATGATGGGCGTCGGTCCAAGACAGTCCGAGGATGTCGGTAAGAAAGCGCTCGGCAAGACGGTGACGGCGCACGACCTGATTGGCCAAGGCCACGCCGTCGTCGGTGAGGTCGATGATGCCAGCGTCGACCTGTACGAGGCCCTCGCGCTGCATCTTGTGAACCATCTCCGACACGGCCGGGCGGGACACGTCGAGCCGCTCGGCGATACGCGCCTGAATGACCTCGACGCCGTCCTCGGCAAGTTCGAAAATGGTCTCGCAGTATTCCTCGAAAGCGGGATGATACTCCGGGGTCTCGTAAGCCATACCGAGCAGCCTAGTCGGCACTTCTTCGTGTCGACCGGTGTTAGCTACCGGTCAGCCGACACGAAGGGCGGTTAGACCAACGGATCTATGACCGACCGAAGGCGAGAAAAGACGTCGTCCTCTTCGCCAACCCCATCGACAACTTCAAGGATGCCCCGATCGCCGAACCACTCGAGAAGCGGTGCGGTCTGGGCCTCGTAGAGTTCGAGACGACGAGCGATTCCCTCAGGCGTATCGTCGGCTCGGCCTCGTTCGACCATCCGACTCGTCACGACCTCGACGGCAACATCGAGGTTGACCGCCAAAGTAAGTCCGCCGTCGCCGAGCATCGCTTCAAGCGCCTCTGCTTGATCCGGGGTTCGAGGGAAGCCGTCGAGCAGGACACCGCGAGAAAGCACATCGTCTTTCTGCAAGCGCTCGGCGACAATGCCATTCATGATGTCGTCGGGCACGAGTTCGCCAGCGTCCATCAGTTCGCCGGCAGCAATGCCGAGCTCTGTTCCTTCTTCACGCGCCGCACGGAGCATGTCGCCAGTCGAAACATGGACACACCCGTACTGACCAACGAGATGGGCACACTGCGTGCCTTTGCCGGAGCCTTGACGGCCGAGGATTACCATTCGTAGCGCCATTGGCTATTTCAGGAAACCCTCGTAGTTGCGCATCGTCAGCTGGCTGTCGATCTGGCGCATGGTTTCAAGGGCAACACCGGCGGCGATGAGAATCGAAATACCGACGAAGCCGAAGGTACCTGAGCTACCACCGATTCCCCATCCCATAATCTGCATGAAGATCGACGGTACCAGAGCGATGGCCAAGATGAACAAAGCTCCGGGCAGAGTAATTCGGGCAAGTACCTTGGCCAGGTAACGCTCGGTTTGTGGACCTGGGCGAATTCCGGGGATGAAGCCACCCTGCTTACGAATGGTGTCGGCTTGTTTGGCCGGGTCAAACGTAATGGCGGTGTAGAAGTAGGCGAATCCGACGATCAATGCGCCGAAGATCACGTAGTAGTACGGGCTATCGGGACGGCTGAGCTCGTCGTTGACCCAGTTGCGGAAGCCTTCCCACGGCAACGTCACTGCGAGCAGCTGGGGAAGGTACAGCACAGAGCTGGCGAAGATGATGGGGATAACACCCGACTGGTTGACCTTGAGCGGAATGTAGGTGTTCTGGCCGCCGTACATCTTGCGACCCACAACGCGCTTGGCGAAGCTGACGGGGATCCGACGCTGCCCTTGCTCGACGAACACGATGGCGGCGACGAGGAAGAGGATCATCAAGATGAAGACGATGAGAGCGACGGTGCCGTTCTCTTCGTACACCGCAAGACCCTGGAAAGGGAATGAGGCGACAACCGAAGCGAAGATGATCAGCGACATTCCGTTGCCGATACCGCGCTGGGTAATGAGCTCACCCATCCACATGAGCAAAGCGGTGCCAGCGGTGAGGGTAAGAACCACCAGCGAAACCGTTGCCGGTGTGAAGTTTGGAAGCAGGTCGATGCCGGTACCACCACTGTTGGTGATGGAGTTGCTGGGGTTATGGAACAAGAAGGCGAAACTCGTGGACTGAATCACCGCAATAGCGATGGTGAGATACCGAGTCCACTGGGTGATCTTGCGTTGCCCGACTGCGCCCTGTTGCTGCCATTGCTCGATCTTGGGAATAACAACGCCCAAGATCTGCATGATGATCGAGGCGGTGATGTACGGCATGATGCCCAGCGCAAATACTGCGAACTGGGTGAGTGCCGAGCCCGAGAACAGCGACAGAACGGCCAAGATGCCGCCCTGGTTGGCGTTCTGGCGGAGCAGTTCGACGGCTGCAAAGTCGATACCGGGCGCTGGAATAAACGAACCCAGTCGATACAGGGCCAGAACAGCAAGGGTGAAGAGGATCTTTGTTCGAAGATCCGCAACCCGGAACATGTTGGGAATGTTGGCGAGCACTACTACCTCTGCATCGTTCTTTTGGCCGAGTGGTCGGCCGTGTACCAAAAGCTCTTACTGACCATATCGGGATAGGTCCCGTTATGGTCCGCGGACCGGGGGTTTCAACCCCCGGAAACTAACGGTTGGTGAGCGCGTTGCCCTGTGCAGGCGGACGTCGATCGCCGTATGGCTTCTCGACGAGTTCAGTGGTTCCACCGGCGGCGGTGATGGCCGCTTCTGCGCTTGCCGAAAAAGCATGCGCCTTGACGGTTACTGCACGGGTCAGTTCGCCACGTCCGAGCACCTTTACCAGCGAACCCTTACCGACGAGACCGTTGGCAAGAAGCGACTCGGGAGTCACTTCAGCAAGACCGGAGTCTTCGATGGTGTCAAGGTTGATCGCTTGGTAATCGATACGGAACGGGTTGTTGAAACCTCGGAGCTTTGGAACACGCTGGTGGAGGGGCATCTGGCCACCCTCGAAACCAAGTCGAACGGTGTTACGAGCGCGCTGGCCCTTGCTACCGCGACCAGACGTCTTACCCTTGCTACCGATTCCTCGGCCGACGCGCTTGCGTCGCTTCGTTGAGCCCTCAGCGGGCTTCAGATCATGAACCTTCATCTATTTTTCCTCGACCTTCACAAGGTGGGGAACCCGGGCAATCATGCCGCGGACAACGTCGTTGTCCTCATGGGTACGTGATTTGCCGATGCCACGAAGACCAAGCGCACGGAGTGTTCCGCGCTGCTTTGGCTTGCAACCAATCGAACTACGAACTTGGGTTACGGTAATTTCAGCCACGCGACGCTCCTGCTTCGTGTGATGCGCCGCTCTCGCTCTCGCGGTAGGCCTTCAAGAGACCTGCGGGCATGAATTCGTCGGCATCAAGACCGCGAAGTGCGGCGATCTCGTCCGGACGCTTCAACGATGCAAGACCGTTGATGGTCGCCCGAGCGACGTTGATGTGGTTTGGCGAACCAAGGGACTTGCAAAGCACGTCGTGCACGCCAGCCTCTTCGAGAATGATACGAGCCGCACCGCCGGCGATAACACCGGTACCGGGAGCAGCAGGCTTCAGAAGCACACGACCGGCGCCCATGATGCCGATGACCGGGTGAACGATGGTCGAACCAGCGAGCGGAACATCAAAGACGTTGCGCTTTGCCTCTTCGGTACCCTTCTGGATTGCCAGAGGGACCTCTTTGGCTTTGCCGTATCCGAGACCAACGCGGCCAAAGCCGTCGCCGATCACTACGAGGGCGGTGAAGGAGAACCGTCGACCACCCTTGACGACCTTTGCAACACGGTTGATATTGATAACCCGTGAGTCACGAAGAAGGCCAGGGCCACTTGGGCGCTCGCGCTCTTCACGCTGGTTGCGATCGTTGCGGTTGTTGTTTCGTTGCTGTGGTTGTTCTGCCATTAGAACTCCAGTCCACCCTCGCGGGCGGCGTCGGCGAGTGCGGCGACTCGACCGTGGTAGCGGTAACCGCCGCGGTCGAAGACGACCTGGCTGATACCAGCGGACTTTGCACGTTCGGCCAGCACAGTGCCGACCTTCGCTGCGGCTTCAGCACTGCTGCTGGAACCATCGGGAACATCGGCAACAGTGCTCGCGGAAGCGAGCGTTACACCGGCGTAATCGTCGATGAGTTGTGCCTGGATGTGTTTGTTCGAGCGGAATACGGAAAGACGTGGACGGCTTGCGTCTCCACGTACTTTTTTGCGGACCCGACGGTGACGACGGATACGTGCTTCACGGCGAACTTTGGCTTTGTCAGTCATTGCTAGCCCTAGCTACTTCGCGGCCTTGCCGGCCTTGCGGATGATGTGTTCGCCTACGTACTTGATGCCCTTGCCCTTGTAAGGCTCTGGCTTGCGTAGCGAACGGATATCAGCAGCGGTCTGTCCGACCGCTTGCTTGTCGATTCCCGAGATAATGATCTGGGTGGGTTGCGGAACGTCGAAGACGACGCCTGCAGGAGCCTTCACCTCAACCGGATGGCTAAAGCCAAGGCTGAGAGTGAGTGCGTCATTGCCCTTTGCGGCGGCGCGGTAACCAACGCCGACGATCTCGAGTTCCTTTTTGAAACCTTCGCTTACGCCGATGATCATGTTGTTGATCAACGTGCGTGCCAAGCCGTGAAAGGCCCGGTTCTCGCGAGTTTCATCGGGACGTTCAACCTGGAGAACTTCACCGTCTTGGGCAACGGTAATGCCGCCCGGCAGATCGAGTTCGAGTTCGCCCTTTGAGCCCTTGACCTTGACGTTTTGTCCGGAGACTGCAACGTCAACGCCGCTGGGTACAACGATTGGTTCTTTTCCTACACGTGACATGGGAAGCCCCTACCAGATGAAGCAGAGGATCTCGCCGCCGAGACGACGCTTGCGCGCTTCCCGATCGGTCATAAGACCCTTGCTGGTGGATAGAACAGCGACACCGAGTCCGCCAAGAACACGAGGCGTGGTGCGTGACTTGGAGTACACACGCAAACCTGGCTTGGAGACTCGTTCGATACCGGAGATAACTCGGGCACGGTCGGGTGAGTATTTCATATCGATGGTCAGGGTGCTTCCCGGACGATCGGCATTGTCGGCAATCTGAAACTCTTTGATGTAACCCTCGTCCTTCAGGACGTTGGCAAGAGCTTCCTTTTGCTTTGATGCGGGCATCGACACGTCATCGTGCATCGCAACGTTGGCGTTACGAATGCGAGTGAGCATGTCGGCGATGGGATCGGTCATTGTCATGTTTTGTTCAGACCTTCCTTACCAAGATGCCTTGGTGATACCGGGAATCTCGCCAGCGTGGGCAAGATCTCGGAGACAAATTCGACACAAACCAAACTTGCGGTACACCGAACGAGGACGACCGCACTTGCGGCAGCGGGTGTAGCCGCGGACCTTAAACTTCGGGGTCTTCTGCTGCTTGTTAATGAGAGCTTTCTTGGCCATTACTGGTCCTCCTCCCGCTTGAACGGGAAAGCAAAGGCGTCGAGCAAGGCCCGACCCTCTTCGTCACTCTTTGCAGTGGTGACGATGGTGATGTCCATACCCCGAGTGTGTGTGACCTTGTCGTAGTCAATCTCGGGAAAGATGAGCTGTTCGGTAACACCGAACGTGTAGTTGCCGTTGCCGTCAAACGATGTTTCGGGCAGACCGCGGAAGTCACGGATGCGAGGAATCGCTAGTGACACAACCCGGTCGAAGAATTCGTACATACGATCGCCCCGGAGGGTGACCTTTGCGCCGATTGCTTGACCCTCGCGGAGCTTGAAGTTAGCGATTGAGTTCTTGGCCCGCGTGATGATCGGCTTTTGGCCGGTAATTGTGGCCAGGTCGTCGACCGCTCCGTCAAGAAGCTTGGCCTGGGAGACGGCATCGCCGACACCCATGTTGACCACGATCTTGTCGAGCTTTGGAACCTGCATGATGTTCCCGAGACCGAGGGTCTCTTGGAGGGCATCGCGAAGTTCTTCGTTGTACTTGACCCGCAAGCGAGGCGGGAAGGTGGTCTCAGCCATCGATATCGGCTCCAGTGCGCTTACAGATGCGGATCTTCTTGCCGTCGCCATCGATGCGGTATCCCACACGGGTGGGCTTTCCGTCGGCTGGGCTGATGATCGCTACTACCGAAACCGGTAGCGGCATGTCTTTGTCGATAATGCCGCCCTGCTGCAATTGCTGGGTCGGCTTTTGGTGCTTCTTGGCGGTGTTGGCGCCTTCGACGATGACGGTGCCTTTGGCGGGAGAAGCGAGAATTACTTCGCCCTCATGGCCTTTGTCCTTACCGGACAGCACTCGTACTTTGTCACCCTTTTTGATCTTCATTTAGAGGACCTCCGGAGCGAGCGAAACGATACGCATGAACTTCTTGTCACGGAGCTCACGGCCAACTGGGCCAAAGATGCGGGTTCCGCGTGGCTGCATTTGATCGTTGATAAGCACTGCGGCGTTCTCGTCGAAGCGAATGTAAGAACCGTCTGGACGACGCTTCTCTTTCTTGGTCCGAACGACGACGCACTTGACGACCTCGCCCTTCTTGACCTGGGCGCCCGGTATAGCGGACTTCACGGTGGCGACGAAGACGTCACCGACCGATGCATAGCGGCGCTTGGAACCACCGAGGACTTTGATGCAGAGAACTTCCTTTGCACCAGAGTTGTCGGCGACCCGAAGGCGTGATTCTTGTTGGATCATCGAGTGCCTCTACTTTGCCCGCTCGAGGATCTCAAGGATCCTCCAGCGCTTCTTCTTCGACAGCGGACGGGTTTCGACAATACGAACCCGGTCGCCAACGTTCAGGGTGTTCTCTTCGTCATGGACGTAGAGCTTGGTAGTGCGCTGCATGGTCTTGGCGTAGCGGCGATGCCGTACCCGGTCGACCGAAGCGACAACTGCAGTTTTTTCCATACCGTTGGAAGTGACGAGACCCTCACGTACTTTGCGTGGGTTCTCGCGCTTCGCTTCATCGGTAGAAGTGGATGTTTCGGATGCGTCTGACATTATTCGCTCCCCTCGAGAGCTTCAGCCTTAGCGATTTCACGGGAGCGAAGCTCGGTGAGAACACGGGCTACATCACGCTTTACCTGCTTGATGCGGGTGTAGTTGTCGAGCTGTCCGGTGACGTTCTGGAACCGGAGGTTAAACAGCTCTTCTTTGGTTTCGTCGAGACGCTGAAGCAGATCGGCGTCAGCGAGTTCGGCAAGAGTCTTCTCAGCCATGGCTAGAAGCCCTCCTCACGTGGAAGGAAGCGGCACTTAATTGGCAGCTTCTGGATTGCACGGTCGATTGCTTCACGAGCGACAACTTCGTCGCCGTAGGAGAGCTCAAAGAGAACTCGACCAGGCTTCACAACAGCCACCCAACGCTCCGGGTTACCCTTGCCGGAACCCATGCGGGTTTCGGCTGGTTTCTCGGTGACAGGCTTGTCGGGGAAAACGTTGATCCAGACCTTTCCACCACGCTTGATGTGGCGGGTCATGGCAATACGTGCAGCTTCGATTTGGCGAGCGGTGATCCAGCCGGGCTCGAGAGCCTGAAGGCCATAATCGCCGAACGTGACGGAATCGCCACCTTTGGCCATTCCACGGGTACGTCCCCGATGGTGTTTACGGTGCGCGACTTTCTTAGGCATCAACATGTCGTGCCTCCTCAGTCTCCGTCGCCAGGACGGAAGTTGGGAGTCTCGTGGGACTCGCGGGTGGTGCGTTCAATTGCTTCTTCTTCTGCAAGAAGCTTCTCGAATTCGGGATCAGCCTCTTTGACCAGCGGAGCAAGCTCTGCTGGGTCGACTTCCTCAGCCGAATCCGGTGTGCGTGGAGCAGCGGAGGAAACAACCTTGCGGGGCTTGGCTTGACCACTGGTCTCGCCAACAGCCATTGCTGCTTCTTTGGCGATCTTGTCGGCGGCGGTGGTCTTGTAGGGGAGAATGTCGCCCTTGTAGATCCATACCTTGACGCCGATTCGGCCGTAGGTGGTGTGCGCTTCGCGGAAGCCGTAGTCGATGTCGGCCCGAAGGGTGTGCAGCGGCACTCGCCCTTCGCGGTACCACTCGGAACGGCTCATCTCTGAACCACCGAGGCGACCAGAAGTCTGGACTCGGATGCCGAGTGCGCCAGCTTTCTGAGCGTTCTGAACCGCACGCTTCATGGCACGACGGAAGGCAACTCGGTTAATGAGCTGGTCAGCAACGCCCTGAGCGATCAGAGCAGCGTCGAGTTCGGGCTGCTTGATCTCTTGGATGTTGAGCTGCACCTTGTTGTTGCCGGTGATCTCGGTGAGTGACTTGCGGAGTTCGTCGGCTTGAGCGCCGCGGCGACCAATAACGATTCCTGGTCGAGCCGTGTGAACGTCAACCCGCAGGGAGTTGATCTTGCGCTCGACTTCGATGCGGCTGATCGCTGCATGGGGAAGCTCGGTCATGATGGCATCGCGGATCTTCCAATCCTCGATGACAAAGTCGGCGTATTCGCCACGTTCGGCATACCAGCGTGACTTCCAACCAAACTCTTGGTTGGCGCCGATGCGGAATCCGTAGGGATGTACTTTTTGGCCCATCAGGCGTCTTCCTCGGTGGTGGCTTCTGATCCTGCGTCGTCAGTTGCTGCTGCGTCTTCGGCAGCATCGTCGGCGGCAGCGGCTGCGGGTGCAGCTGCTTCGCCTTCGTCGCCATGATCGTGGTCGTGATCGTGATCGTGTTCTTCGGCTTCAGCCTTTGCATCAGCGGCGTCACGGCTCTTTTGCACACGGTCGCGGCGTGAAGCGGCAGCCGTTGAGCGGGAGTTCGTGCCCTTTGAGGCTTCGCTGGTGCGAATGATCTCGAGTTGTTCGGGGCTGTACTGGCTCACGATGATCGTGATGTGACAAGTGCGCTTGCGGATTCGCGTCGCACGGCCACGAGCACGGGGGCGCCAGCGCTTGAGAGTTGGTCCCTCGTCGGCGTAGCACGCAGAAACGAAGAGTTCCTCGGCGTCGAGGCCGTCGTTGTTCTCGGCGTTCGCTACTGCGGAGTCGAGAAGCTTTGCCACGGGTTCGGCGATACCACGGTCAGAGAACTCAAGGATCTCTGAAGCCCGGGCGTAGGACTGATTACGGATCAAGTTGAGCACTTCGCGGGCCTTGTAGGCCGACGAACGCACGTACTTGACCTGGGCACGAGTACCTGGCCGTTCGTTTGTCTTGGTTCCGAAAGCCATTAGCGACGTGCTCCGCGTTCTTGGCCGGCATGGAACCGGAAGGTACGGGTTGGAGCAAACTCGCCGAGCTTGTGACCGACCATTGCTTCGGTGATGTACACCGGAACATGCTTGCGGCCATCGTGAACGGCCAACGTGTGGCCGATCATCTCAGGAATGATGGTGGAGCGGCGTGACCAGGTCTTTACGACCTGCTTGCTGCCGGCGTCGTTCAACGCATCGACCTTCTTGAGAAGGTGATCGTCGACGAACGGGCCTTTTTTGAGACTTCTTGGCATAACTACTACCTCCGCGATCCGCGGGTACGGCGACGGCGAACAATCATCTTCTGCGACGCCTTCTTCTGGTTACGAGTACGCATTTCGGGCTTGCCCCAAGGTGAGACAGGATGGCGACCACCGGAGGTCTTACCTTCACCACCACCGTGAGGGTGATCGACTGGGTTCATGGCAACACCACGAGTTTGCGGGCGAACGCCCTTCCAGCGGTTACGGCCGGCTTTACCGATCTTGATGAGCTCATGCTCAGAGTTTCCGACCGTGCCGATCGTTGCAACACAGTCGATGGGCACACGGCGCATCTCAGTGCTGGGCAGACGAAGAATAGCGAAATCGCCATCCTTTGCTACCAGCTGAATGCTGGAGCCAGCGGTGCGGGCCAACTTGCCGCCGCCATCAGGCTGCAGCTCGACGTTGTGAATAACGGTACCGACCGGGATGTAGCGGATCGGCATTGCGTTACCGGTACGAATCTCGGAGCCTTGGCCGTTTTGGAGCTTGTCTCCAACGCCGACACCTTCCGGAGCAAGAACGTAGGCCTTCTCTCCATCATGGTAATGAAGGAGGAGGATGCGACAGCTGCGGTTGGGGTCGTACTCGACCGCAGCAACGGTTGCCGGAATACCGTTCTTGTTCCGACGGAAGTCGATTTGGCGGTACTTCTGCTTGTGGCCGCCACCCTTGTGCCGGGCGGTCTTGCGACCGTTGTTGTTACGCCCACCAGTTTGGTTGTTGGCGTTAACAAGCGAGCGCTCTGGTTTGGTCTTGGTGATTTCAGCGAAATCACTGACCGTTTGGAACCGGCGTCCTGGGCTTGTGGGCTTGCGTTTACGAAGGGCCATTGGACTAGACCTCGAACAATTCGATGGTGTCACCCTCAGCGAGGGTGATCATTGCACGCTTCACCGTGGCGCGAGTGCCATAGGTGAAGTTGCGACGGTTGCGTTTGCGCTTTCCCTTGCGGTTGAGCGTGTTGACCTTGGTGACCTTGACGTCGAAGATCTTCTCAACGGCTTGTTTGATTTCGGGCTTCGTTGAATCGGGGTGAACAACAAACGTGTAAACGTTGCGCTCGAGCTGTGCGTAGCTCTTCTCCGACACAACCGGCTCGATGATGACATCGCGTGGGTCGTTCATTCTTCTTCCTCACTTGCCGGTGCTACTGCAGCGTCAAGCGTTGGCACGGTGGCCTCACTGAAGACGATGTAGTCGGCGACGAGTACGTCGTAGGCGTTGAGCTCATTTGGCGAGATGACGTGCACCGTTGGGATGTTGCGGAAGCTCAACCAGGTGTTTTTGTCATCAATGTCGACCACAACAAGCGAGCGGCCGACGATGCCTAGGGCCTCGAGGACGGCAACACCATTTTTGGTTTTCGGTGCATCGAATGGCCAGGAATCGACCACGATGACCTTGTCTTCGGCGGCACGGTCGCTGAGTGCGCACCGCAAGGCCTGCTTGACCATCTTTTTCGGAGTCTTTTGTTTGTAGGAGCGGGGCTTGGGCCCAAGAGCCACACCGCCTCCACGCCACTGAGGCGAACGAGTCGAGCCTTGGCGGGCACGACCGGTGCCTTTCTGACGCCATGGCTTTGCGCCACCGCCAGCTACCTCAGCACGAGTCTTCGTGCTTTGCGTGCCGGAACGGCGAGCAGCAAGCTGTGCCGTGACGACTTGGTGCATCAGCGGAACGTTGGGCACAAGACCGAAGATCTCGTCATCGAGATCGACCTTGCCCTTGTCGCTGCCAGCTGCGGACTTCATGGTGATCGATGCCATCATGAACCACCCTTAATGGCGTTACGGACGACAACGGTGCCGCCCTTGGGGCCCGGAATGGCGCCCCGTACGAGAAGAAGATCGCGCTCGGTGTCGGTTTTCACGACCTCGAGGTTCAGGGTGGTGACTTTCTCGCCACCCATTCGCCCAGGCATCTTCTTGCCTTTGAAAATTCGTCCGGGAGTTGCGCACTGCCCAACAGCACCAGGCTTGCGGTGCACTTTGTGGGCACCGTGACTGGCGCGCTGGCCTTTGAAGTTGTGACGCTTCATCGCACCAGCGAAACCCTTGCCTCGGCTCACAGCGGTGACGTCGATCTTGTCGCCGTCAGCGAAGAGGTTTTCCCCTTCATCGTCGCTCGAGCCTACGGAGATCTCCTGGCCAACTTCGTACGAAGAAACGTCGTCCATGCGGAGCTCGAGGAGCTTCTCGCCTGGTGCGACGCCTGCTTTGTCGAAGTGGCCGGCCTCGGGTTGGGAAAGCTTGGTAGCTTTCACCTCACCAAAGGTGACCTGCAGAGCGCTATATCCATCGGTATCGGGACGCTTGATTTGGACAACGCGGAGTGGGGCGACCGAAAGCACGGTCACGGGGACGATGCGGTTCTCGTCATCCCATATCTGCGTCATGCCTACCTTGCGGCCGACAACTGCTTTGTTCGTCATCGCGATCTTTCCTGTTTCACGCGAACGCTCCGCATGGGCAATTGCTTCAAAAGAAGCGCCACAGCGGAGCGAAGATTCGGTTGTGCCACCTGGTTCCCTGCCGTCTTGCAGCATCGGGCCTGAATGGACTTCGGTTGTTTCCTTCACCGTTCCCAAACTCGAGTACGGATCTGCAACCCATAAAGCGGTTGCGCAGAAGAGTTCACCCTATCGTCGGCACCCATCCCGAGCCAACCCGGGCTTGTTGCTGTTGTCACCCCTTTTGCATCCCTGCGGTGGCTGGTTAGCGCTACTAGCGTCCACGGTTGGTGGCACAACAATGAGCGAACATATACCTGGCAGCGGTTTGGGGTCAGATTTTGACGCGCCCGCAGTCGAGGGGATGCCGTCATGGGTGCCGCGTGCGCTGCTGCTTTTCTTTGCTGGAGTCGCTGCCCTTTACTACGGGCGGGGGATGATCGAGTCGCTTCGGTCCTTCTTCATCATCTTGCTGATTAGCGCGTTCTTGAGCTTTGCCATCGAACCAGCGGTGAACCGACTCGAGAGTCTGGGGCTTCGTCGCGGCGTTGGCACCGGCATCATGTTCCTGGTGATCATCGCCGGTGTTTCGGCGTTCGGTTTCGCAATCGGAACCGTCCTCGCCGAGCAGATCCGCGACTTCGTCGCAAGCGCTCCCGACACCATCGACCGCATTGAGGCCTGGCTCCAACGAAACGTGAGCGAGGACGTAACGCTCGAGGCCACACGCGACCGCTTCATCGATGGCGGCGATCTGGGCGGAACACTCACCGACACAGCCGGTGATCTTGCGTCGTTTAGTACCACGGTGCTCAATACCCTTCTTCAAGCGTTCACCATTGCGCTCTTTACCTTCTATCTGGTCGCCGAGGGGCCACGGTTTCGCCGGCTGATTTGCTCGGCGCTTGCGCCAGAGCGTCAACGAGTGGTTCTGCGGGTCTGGGATCTGGCCATCGAGAAGACCGGCGGCTACATCATCTCTCGGGCAATCCTCGCTTTTGTCGCCACGCTTGTGCATTGGGCGGCCTTTTCGCTGATCGATGTCCCTTTCCCCCTTCCGATGGCGCTATGGGTCGGCGTCGTCAGCCAATTCATCCCCGTGGTGGGCACCTATCTCGCCGGTTTCTTGCCGGTGGTGATCGCACTTATCGATGATCTGCAGGTCGGAATCTGGGCCATCGTGATCATCGTGGTCTATCAGCAGCTCGAGAACTACGTCTTCGCCCCAAAGATCACCTCCCAAACCATGGAAATTCACGTGGCAGTTGCGTTTGCCTCGGTGCTTATCGGCGCCGCCATCCTCGGACCGGTCGGGGCCTTGCTGTCCCTGCCTTTTGCGGCCACGCTCCAAGCGTTTATCAGCACCTATATCGAGCGACACGAGTTGGTCGAAGAAGTCTCTGGCGGGAAACTCACCAGCTAGGTGACAGCTTCCAAAAGGGACACGGCGACCTTCAAGACGCACCGGCGACGTCGGGTCGCAGCGAACGTGGTTCAGCACTGGCAACGAGCGTCGTGAACGTCGTACGCTCCAACGGAGATGGGAGGGTTTGTTGAGCCGATTTTTCGATGATGTAGACGCAGCTGCCCTGCTTCTGGAACGTCATGGACGAACCTCGATTTCTGGCCTCGGGCGGCACTTCGAGAATGAACCCAGAGACGACACTAGGGATGCCTCTCGGGATGACGCCAGCGACGGACTCAGTTACGCCGAAGAGATCGCCAACGAACTCGTTGTGCGTGGAACGGCGATACTCGATGACGGCGTACTGATCGCGACGGGCGGCGCCGAGGACTCCCCCATCAACACCCCGGCCAAACCCGCACCCGATCCCGTTCAGCGCCACCTCACCGTGATGTTCTGCGATGTCGCCGGATCTACCAAGTTGGCGGCAACCGTCGACCCCGAAGCTTGGGTCGACTCGCTGCGCGACTTCCTCTCGGTGATGGGAGCCGTCATCGAGTCCTGGGATGGGCACATCGGCAGCTACCTGGGCGACGGGCTTCTCGCATTCTTCGGCTACCCGGTCGCACAAGAAAATGCGGCTGATCGAGCGGTTCGAGCCGGTCTCGAGATGCTCAGCAGCCTTCCGGACCTCAACGAGCGAATCCAAGACCGCATTGGGTCCGACATCGGCATTCGCATCGGCATCAACACCGGCCCGGTAATCGTTGATGAATTCAGGGGCGAGCTTCAGGCGACAGGCGAAACCACCAACACGGCGTCGCGGGTTGAATCCGCCGCCCCGATCAATACGCTCGCCATCTCTCCCTCGACGCACCGCCTCGTCAAGGACGCCGTCCAGACCGAAGACCTCGGCGAATATTCGCTGAAAGGAATTTCCGAGCCGCTCCGCATCCACCAAGTCCTTCGGCTGCGGCCGGAAGGTGCTCGGGTTGGAGGCGGGCGCTCCGTCCACACCGCGATGGTGAATCGAGTCGAAGAGCTCGAAGCACTTCGGGGTGCGTGGTCCGAAAGCCGCAACGGACGCGGCCAGATCGTGTCGCTCGTCGGCGACGCTGGAATAGGAAAGTCACGTTTGGTCGAGGCCTTTCGAGAGGGACTCGCCGAAGAAGACCACATCTGGCTCCATGCCGCCTGTTCCGCCTACGCCGATTCCGCAGCATTCCATCCAATCATTGAGCTCCAGAAACGAAGGTTCGGAATCACCGACTCGGACTCAGCCCGGCAGCGCAACGAGAAGATCTCGGACGGCCTTAAGGCCGTGAACCTGCTCACTCCCCGA
This sequence comes from uncultured Acidimicrobiales bacterium, assembly GCA_937934655.1. Taxonomy (GTDB): domain Bacteria; phylum Actinomycetota; class Acidimicrobiia; order Acidimicrobiales; family SHLQ01; genus CALLQB01. The sequence goes on from CALGZB010000031.1 coordinate 43,033, forward strand.
GCACTGGATCTGATCGGCGAGCTGCATGGGCGTTCGGTCGAACTCATCCATGATGCGGACCTCGGCTCCGATGTTGTCGACGTCCGGCGAAGCGAAACCCTCGATCTTCTCGCCAAGTGGCTGTTGGGAGTCGCTCAAGCCCGGCCGACCGTTCTGTTCTTCGACGATTATCACTGGTCCGATCCCACCACCGTTGCGCTGCTAAACAAACTTTCCGGCAGCACCTCGGCTCATCCACTCCTCATTCTTGCGACAGCCCGACCAACTCGGCCGCCGTCTTGGCCGGAACACGTCAACGACATCTCCATAGACGTTGAACGGTTCTCGGTCGAGCACACCGCCGCGCTGGCACGCCATGCTGCCGGCGACAATGTTCCCGAGAGCGTGATCACCTCGATCATCGAACGATCCGACGGAGTGCCGTTGTTTGCCGAGGAGCTCGGGGCGGCCGCGCTTCGTTCCGATGGCGGCGATGGCATTTCTGGCGGGATCGATCTGCCCGACAGCATCGAAAACCTCTTGATGTCGAGGCTCGACCTTGGACAACTCCGACAGCTCGCCCAAGCCGCCTCGATCTTCGGCCGCACCTTCAACCTCACCGACCTCGCCCACGTGTGCGAGCTCGAACACCACGTCGTTCGCGAGCTGGTGGAGACGGGGGTCGAGAAGGCGTTCTTCTTTCAGAGTGACGACGACCAAGACACCTTTGAGTTCAAGCACGCACTTATGCGCGATGCGGCCTACGACTCGATGGTCAGCAAGATCCGCAAACCACTTCATCACCGCGCGGCCATGGGACTGATGGACCAACCGTCCGCCTCACTCTCACGGCCCGACCTCATCGCCGAGCACCTTCTTATGGCCGGCGAACCGCACCTCTCTAGTCCTTGGTGGCAACGAGCAGCAGAAGCGGCAACAGCACAGGGCGCCACCACCGAGGCCGAGCGGTTCTATTCCCGAGCGGTCGAACACGCCGACCCCGCCGAAGAAGCGCTCCTCGTATCGCTCAACCTTGCCCTTGCCGGCGCAATCAATAGCTCGAAGGGTCGGAAAAATGCCGACATCTCAAAGGTGTGGGCGGACCTCGTTCAACTCACCGACGGCACGAAGCTTGCGTGGCACAACGGCACGGCCCACGCCGGCCTTTCCTGGATAAGCGCCAATGCCGCGAACTTCACCGAAGCCCGTGAGTCGCTTGGTCGGGCCCGCCAGATCGCTGAGTCCATCGGTGCCGATGATCTGCTCTTCGGGAGTCGATGCATGGAACTCATCATGTCGAACTTCGAGGGACGGCCGCTCGAGGTCATCGCCGAGTTTGAAGCGCTTGCAAAGGGTTCGACGAAGTCGTCTCCCGAGCTCGACCACGCGATTGGTTCGTCACTCGAGTCGATGATGCGCGGCAACGCTGCGTACTCGCTCGCGCTGACGGGCCGCTTTGTCGATGCGCACGAACTCAACCGAATAAACGCCGCAGCGTTTGCCGATCGCAGCCCAGTGGCCACCACAAACCTCTACGCGCTCTCCCGCGCTGTCTACGCCCTCCAAAGCGACTGGCTCCAGTACGTCGGCCAATGCGATGAATACCTCGAGCAAGCCGAGCGGTTCGAGCTTGGCTATGCCCATACCCTCGCAACCGTTACCGCACGCGCCGCTCACGCCATTCTCGACCCCAACCCGCAACGCTTAGCGTCTCTTAAGCGGGGCACCAATCGCTTCCAAGGCTCGGGGGCGCTCATGGCGGCGCCGTTTATGCTTTGGCTGGTCGCCGGTGCCGAGCTCGCAACGGGTCAGATCCAGGCGGCCGCCGGCACAATCAAGATCGCCGAGTCGCTTGGCCAGTCGACCGGACAGCTCTACTACCAGCCGCAAGTTACCGAGCGCATCGTGCGCGTCGAGATGGCCGGCGATGACCTCGGAGCGGATTGGCGAGGCCGCGTCGAAGAATCCCTCGACTTCGCGAGGAGACGGTCGCTACTGGTCGGTGCACTGCACCTCAACATGTTGAAACGCGACCTACTTCGCGGTACCAACGACGAAGCGCAATCCCGCCAGGACCTCGGCGACGCCATCGATGCAATCGCTCAACCCGATGACGCCCCCATCATTCACGTCGCCAAAGCGCTCCTCTAGTTGAAACGGTCGAGCCGCTCGAGCACGTACGGAAAAATGTCGAACGAGGCATCCCGTCCGATCCAAAAATCCATATGCGCATATTCCTCGAACACCCGACGCGAGTACTGCTCACCGCCGTTGTGCGCCACCAGCCAATCCAAGGTTCGTTGCGACGTCTCCGGTAGAAATATCTGATTCTGGCGTCCAGCCAAGAAGTCGATCGGCAGGCCGAGTCTGCTCACGTTTGGGAGGTAGGTGTCTCCCCCATCGGCGTCGACAACATGGCCCCTGTCGACAATCGCCGCGATCTGTTCGAACGGCTTGGTTGCGATCTCGCCGAACATCTCGTCGAGCACCGTGTGCGTTGCGTGATTGAGCTGGGCGTGGGTGTAGCTCGGTCCAAACACCGAGAACACCCGATGACAGACCGGATTCACGCATTGTTCCCCTTCGGGAACCGGCACCATCCAGGCGGCGGTATCGATCAGCTTGTCGGCCATGTTCTTTTTGCTGGGCGGAGTCTCTAACGGCGACGATCGAAGATCGATCTTTTGCCGGAAGTCGAGACCGCGCGACGGAATGTCGATCGAACGAATCAACGGCACGACCCCAAGGTCGGCCTTAAAGTCGTTGAGCCAGTTCACCACCGGGTGCAGCGTGAGCTGCGAGCTCACCACCGATCGAATCCCTTCCATACCATTAAGCAAAGCCATCAGTACCGTCATCGACGCCACGCAGTGGGCCACCACCTGCACGTCAGGCTTCCCGGTCACCGACCGAACATGCGCGATCGCCGTCGGCCAGTCAAAGGCCGCGATGTCGTCGATTGTGAACGAGCGACCCGAGGATCCGGAATCGGGGCTTCCTCGGTACGCGAACAACCACACGTCGTAGTCGTTCGCACAGAGAAATTCGACAAGGTTCTCGTCGACGGTATCCACAGCGAAGGAGGACGAGGTTACTGAGAAACCAGGCGCCACTACCACCGGTCCCCTGGTTCCGCCCTCGTAGCGGGTGAGCTTGATCCCAAACCCATCAGGCGTCGTGAGCATCGACTCCGACGGCTCGGGAGCGCGCAAGGCGCGGCGGGCAATGCTCGCCTTCTGCTGGAGGGGGAAGTTGTTGAGGTCTGCGAGGAGTCCGCCGTAGGAATGCAAGATCGTTTTGCCGAACTCACCAGCAAACTTCCCACCGAAGTACAGCTCGATAGCCCGGTCGATCGCGCCAATACGCGAGTACCAACCTGACTTCGGGATCACTTGCAAGGTGGAGCCTTGCCGGATGAAGTCCTGAAGATCCAGGGTAAGAATGCCTTCAGCAACCGTGTCGCCAGCGCTTGCCTCGGTCACGGTGACGAACAGTTTGGTCAGGTCGGTCCAGGCATTTGATCCCGGCTCACGATGGAGATACTTGGTGCCCACGAAATGAAGATCGGGTCCATCGCTACGACTGAGTGGCAGGTCGTAGATCATCACCCAGGTCTCAACCGAATCGGGGTCGGGCGGAAGCAAGGAGAACGAGCCATTCGTCACCGTCATCGGCTTGGTCGAAAGCGCCGCGCAGGTAACCTCGCCATTCGCTACCGCTGGACGATCGGGCTCGGTCGTGAGCTGCCAAAGGTTGTCGGTGGCCAGCGTTAACTCAAACGTCATCGGCGTGTTGGCGCTTCGACCTCGCGCATCAGCCAACTCGAACCGATTGGAAATCTTCTCCCATGCCGGAGCTTTCGAGTGGGCGACTTCGGTGGAGATGAATCCGCCCATCGTTTCGGTGAACGACACCGCTGGCGCATAGCGATCAGGATCGCGGCGAATCATCCAGCTGATGATCGGTTTGATAACCCAGCCAGCAACGGTCTTCACGAGCGTCCAGAGGAAGGTCAGGATCGCCTTGAGTATCGCGACGGCACTGCCCATCGGGCTGCGCCCGGCGGGCCGATGGGCGGCGAGAGCCCGATGACCGGTTTTCGCTGGCGCTACTGCCGTGTCGCTGTCCCAGCCCCGCTCGGCGATGAGTAGCTCAAGCGACCGCTCGGCCAATGCCGAGATCGTGAGCAGCGGATTGACGCCAACCGCTCCCGGAATGATCGCTCCGTCGCAGACGTAAAGACCGTCGTGTACCTCGCCCGGCCCGGCGAACACCTGGCTGCGGTCGTTGACGACTCCCTCATGCCAATCGTCGGCCATCCGACATCCACCAACCGGATGCACGGTGACCAACTGCTTCCCCATTGCTTCGCTCCACAGCGGATTCGGCAGGAATTGGCCATGCAGTTCGGCGTTGGCCTTTGCGAGCATGTCGTTGTCGTGGTCGAAGTTGGGTTCGTTTCCGACACCAGGCCACGAAATGCGAAGACGGTCATCTTCCAGGTGGAGCTTGCCATCGGCATCGTCCTGGCTCATCACCAAATAGGTTTGTGTTCGTCCAACAGTGCCCACATAGGAATCCTCAGCCAGACCAGCCGGGTTGTTCTGAATTGCCGACGCAAGGGCCGCAGCGCTCTTCAGGCGAAACTCGGCCTCACCCGGCCCGTAGGCCAGCGGGCTGCCGGTCACCGACTCCCCAAAGAAGAACGCCGGTGGCAACGCCTCGGCGAGCGCTCCAGGAATGACGCCCTCTTCGATGACCATCCGGTGGTCGACGTTCGAGGCCTTTCGCATATCGATGATCCCAGCGATGCACGGACCAGGCATCTGCTCGGGCGAAAGCCGGTTCGATCCGGCCCCGACGCCGTGAATTGGCGCCCAACCCGGCAGGGCCTTCTTGGACGTCCCCGACCCGGTTTCCTCTGCTGCGTGTCCTGGTTGTTCTGCGTGTCCTGTTTGTTTCCAGAGGTTGTTGTAGCCAAAGGCCAACATGTCGCCGTTGCCGGAGAAGCCGTCTCCGAGCGCATCGGAAACCGCCAGTCCGTTTTCCTTGGACCGGGCAAGGATCTCGGTAGAACCCAGTGTTCCAGCTGCAAGCACCACGATGTCGGCATGAACGACATACGTCGATGACTCGGTGTCGGGATCGGTAGCCATCGACTCGATGTGGACCTTCCATCCATCGGCGACCCGTTCAACGAACCGCACGGACGCCTCTGTGAAAATCTCGGCACCGTGGTTGTGCGCATCGGGCAGATAGTTCATCTGCGTGGTGTTCTTCGCTCCCGTGTTGCACCCGCTGCAGCAATCACCGCAGTTGTTGCACGCCGGCTGGTACACACCGAAAGGGTTCACCTGATCTTCGAAGTTCACGTTGATCGGTGGCTTATAGAAATCCGCGCCCATGCCCTTCGCTGACTTCGCTAAGGCCTCAACCTTGTTCAAGGTTGGGTACGAATCGGGATACGGCGTCGGGTCGAGCACCCGGCGGGCCCGGTCGTAATAGGGCTCGAGCAGATCGCGATCGGCCTTGAAGACCTTCGGCCACGCACCGATCTCGAAGTTGGCCTGTTCCATTTCCAACGCAACGTTTGCGTTGATGAGCGAGGTTCCTCCCAGGCCGCATCCCACCACTGCGGTGATATCGGTATTCATGTGAATATCAAAGAGCGCCGACTTGGGACCGTACTGACCGAGCTCCGTATCGATCTGGACCTCGTTTTTCAGCGTTGCTGGCGAATTCGGGAATTCTCCAGGAAGTCGTTCGGGCCCCCGTTCGAGCAGAGCCACCGACTGCCCAGCTCGGGCGAGCCGCGAAGCCGCGATCCCGCCGCCGTAGCCTGAGCCGACAACAACCGCGGTATACCGGTCCCCGATATGGGAGACGTTGCGAGATATCCGGTTCATCGTTGGGGCTCCTCCATCGACGCTTCCGATTTGGCCTGGTCGCGCCGCAGTCGAAGATCCACATCGGGGTTGTCGGTCGGATCGAACCATCGGGCACGCAGCGCCGCGGCTCGGCGATCGATTCCCGAGCCGCAGGCCGATGTGAAGTCAGCAAACATCGTCGGGTCCGACGCAAGTGCCTGGGTCAACGCAGCCAGCAAGGGATTGTCTTGGTCCTGCGGGCCACCGGTGCCGGCCGCGCGTGGGTGAGCGATCTCACCGTTCAAGGGATCGTTGTAGAGCCGCAGCGCAGCCACATGCGCGTCGTCGTCCACTAGGACGACCGATCCGCCCTGCACCGGGCTCATCGTTGGATGGTCCACAACCCAGCCGCCGGTATTCCAAAGTTCGACCGCGTGCTCGAACCCAGGAATGAGAAGTTGATCCTGGAACGGTTTATGGGTGTGCCCAAAGATGAACGAGAACCGACTTGGAACCTCGCCACACTCCTCCGCCCAGTCGACGTTGTCGAGCTGTTCTGTCACCGGCCCGGCCATATACCAGCCCAGGCCATCGACCATTCCCGGACTCAGCACATGGCCGTGGTTCATTCGTTCTGACTGCGCAGCTCGGCCGAAGGTGAGGTCGAGGAGCGCCTCAACCACCGAACCGAGCTTCAACGAGACGCCGTGGGTACCAATGGTGCTTTCGGCACTCACATGCATCGCACCCCCGAACCGGTCGAGCATCAGCGCGGCGGTCTTCTTCACCAAGTCGTGAGTAGCTCCCGCATCGAGCATCGCCTCGTACAGGCTGAACGCCTCTTCGGCGACGACGTCGCCCTGATCGCCGAAACTCGACCAGAAGAAGTCGATCCATGGCCCGTTGATCCGTTCGAGCTCGCCGACATCGGTTATCTCGGTGCCGCCAGTGACCGCCTCGAGGACTGTCGACATCGCTCGATACATCGGCTCGACGAAGTGACCATGGTGAAAAACCACACAACGATCGCCCGACGCATAAGCAAAGTTCGGATATGCCGCCTCGACCGAATAGTCGGTGCTGCCGGTTGTGTTCTGCATAAGCGCCGTGGCGAGCTGACAATCAACCCGTGCGCCAAAGAGTTCGGTCACCGCGGGTTGTTCGGGAAGCGGAGAAGGAACCTTGGCCCCGTCAGAGGTCTCATGGCGACCTCGGACCTCGTCCAAGAACATCGCATCGCGCATCACGCGCCATTCGCGGTGATCATGGTTCCCGGGCACGTACAGGATCGTCGGGCCAAACAACTCCTGCCCTGGCCGGAAGAACTCATCGATCAAGCGTTGAAACACCATCATTGCGGTCCGCGCCGGAGCAAACGACAAGTCAAAGATGTCGCCGAGTAACACCAGGGTCGGCGGTTCTTCCCCGCCGACTTCCAACAGGAGTGTTCGTAGCCCATCGGCCAGGCCACGAAGCGTGGCCGAAGCTTGGAGCGGATCGACCCGACCTTCTTGGTCCAGATCCGTGAGCAAGCTATAGCTCACCCCAAGATGAAGGTCCGAAAGGACCACATATCGCACGTTCCCCACCAAATGTCCACCATTTCGGTTCTCCGTCGTTCGCCCGAGAGTGACACACGGTCGCGCGAGGCGCCATAGGCAGTCGTTCGAAGTGTTTTTGCTGGGTACCAGCTTGTACCCGCGACCGGTATCGTCTCGAGGCAGGCGTGGTCGAGCACCAGCGCCTCGCACGAAGTGCGGGACAAGCGGGAGAATCACATGAGCGGTGTACCAATCGGCGGCACGGTCGCGGCAGGCTTCGAAGCAGTGCGCGAAACCTTCGCGGCAAACTTCACCGAACGCGGCGAGCTGGGAGCCTCGTGCACGGTCGTGCGCGATGGCGAACGGGTTGTGGACTTGTGGGGCGGGTATACCTCCAAGGATCGGCTGACCCCGTGGGAACGCGACACACTCGTGCTTGTCTTCTCCCTCAGCAAGGGCATCTCGGGACTTGCCGCAGCCGTGCAGAACTCCAAAGGCCTGCTGGACTACGACGCCTTGGTTACCAAGTACTGGCCAGAATTCGGTTGCAATGGCAAAGAACACGTCACTGTCCGCCAGCTACTCTCCGAGCAGGCGGGTCTTGCCGCAATCGACACACCCCTCAGTCCCGAGGCCATGGCCGATCCGGTGCACCTTGCCTCAGTGCTTGGCGGACAAACTCCTGAATGGGTCCCAGGCGATTACGCCGGAAACCATGCGTACACAATCGGGTGGATTGCCAGCGAGTTGATCCGGCGAACCGATCCGCAGGGCCGCACTCTCGGGGCCTTCTTCGCCGACGAGATTGCCGCGCCACTCGGCACCGACTTCTTTCTCGGCCTTCCCGACAACATCGAGCGGTCGCGAATGGCCCGAATCGATGGCTGGAGCCCACTGGCGCTCCTCTTCCATCTTCGTACGATGCCCTGGCGCATGGTCGTAGCCATGATGTGGCCGTGGTCGCTCACCCACAAGGTCATGAACAACCCGTCGATGCTTCTGGCGGGCCCGGCCGGAATCGACACCCCCGCCTACTGGCCGATGGAAGACGGTGGCGCCGGTGGCATCGGCAACGCCCGCTCGATCGCCACAATCTACGGTGAGTTCGCGACCGGTGGTCCAACCCTTGGCCTTTCCGCCAACACCCTGTCGAATCTCGAGCAACCGGCTCCCACCCCTAACAAGGGCATCTGGGATCAGGTCATTAAGACCGACCTCGAATACTCACTCGGCCTGGAGAAACCCTTCGCCGCCGACCAATTCGGTAGCGACGGCCGGGCCTATGGCACCTTCGCCGTCGGCGGTGGATTTGCGTTCGCTGATCCCGCAGAACGGCTGGGCTATGCCTATGTCACAAACAAGATGGGCTTCTACAAGTGGGCCGACCCAAGAGAAAAGGCAATGCGGACCAGCATTTACGAAGCCCTGAAACACCCCCGATAATCATCGGTGTCAGAGCAAGTGCCAGAGCAAGTGCCAGAGCAAGTGCCAGAGCAAGTGCCAGAGCAAGTGCCAGACCAGGTGTCAGAGCAAGTGCCAGACCAGGTGTCAGAGCAAGTGCCAGAGCAAGTGCCAGACCAGGTGTCAGAGCAAGTGTCAGAGCAAGTGCCAGAGCAAGTGCCAGACCAAGTGCCAGACCAAGTGCCAGACCAAGTGCCAGACCAAGTGCCAGACCAAGTGCCAGACCAAGTGCCAGAGCAGGTGTCTGACACCTTTCGTTTTAATGGGCGCTAGGGGACGGTTTGGTAGAAGTTGTTGAGGGCTTTTA